>NZ_VIUM01000004.1:0-499687 GCF_007828315.1 Burkholderia sp. SJZ089
TTCGGCTCGATGAAACGCATCGCGAAGCCGTTGAGCGAATTCATGCCATCTGCGGGAAACGTCCGAGTCCAGTCGATGGGTATTTCAACGGCCTGCTAGGCGAGCGAGGAGATCAGGCGGGCACCGCATTCGGTCGGGTCGTTGTCGAACGCGACGGCGACGCCGTGATGCCGACGAGTGCTGTTTTCCGGCAGGATCCGGAACTGGCCGTGGCAGATCGGGCATTCGGTGAGATCGTTCGCCAGCGCGACGGGAAGGCCCAAGACGCGCAGGTCCCTGCTGGCGGTGATGACTTGGCCGCCGTGGGTGGTTCGGTCGTGCAGACGGATGACGCCTCGTCCGTTTTCGTCTTTCATGGTCGACCTCGTGCGGTTCGGCGGGCTGCGGCGGCGGGGTTTTCGAGCCAGGCCGCGGCGTTTTTTTGCTCGTCCATTTCGCCCTTCCAGTCCTTGACGGGGGCTTGGGGGTTGTCGGGGTATTCGCCGCGTTGTTGGGCGAGGATGGTGTCGCCCCAGCCGACGGGGGTGCCGGGGCGCGGTTCGGCATAAGGGTCGTCGGGGGCGATCTGCGAGATGCGTTCGATTGATTCGGGCCAGATGGGATCGCGGCAGGTCGCGTTGGCAAGCACGCGCATGACGGTGAAGACCAGGATGTGCGGCATCATCAGCAGCCGGACGATGGCCGGGGCGCGCAAGCCGAAGCTGTAGAGCGAGAACAGGAAGGCTTCGCGCAGTGTTTCTTGTTGGGTGTGGAACAACATGGGCTTCGGTAGATCGCCAGGGCCATCGTTCATGTAGGCGCACCAGTAGTTCCATTGAGCGAGAGCCATCCCGATTTGACCGTAGCCCGTCCACTCGCGGCCGATCGAGAATACGCGTGCGACGTTACCGTTGTCGTCGAGCGTGTAGTGTCGGATGTGGAAAATGGTGCCGAACGACGTGCGTTCCCGGTGTAGGCAAAAGATCGATTCGGTCGACCATGGGGCTTCCCAGACGATGTCGCCCTTGGTAGATTTTAAAAAATACCGTCTCGAGTGTATTGCGTAGAGTTTGCGGGTTTCACGATGAAAGCGAATGGGGCGGCGACAAACACCAAAGAACAGGCCTCGGCCAAGTTTCAACACAATTCGGCCGAATATGACGACGGCAGCTATAGCCAGACAATCCATGATGAAATCGCCTGAAGAGCCGTCGGCATGTGTAAAACTGTAAACATATGGACCAATTCCCATCGACAAAAATGCGACTGCAACACCGGTGATGAACCACTGCTTTTCAAGAAATGATGGCTCAGTAACGTCCATGAATCGTGAGTTAATTTGGAATACTGTTCCAAAATCCTGGGTGTTTGGCCCGAATGTCTGATTAATTTTAAGTCTGTGGGAGATGTCCCATTCTGGTATTGGTTTTCCAATTAATTTTCGCATCACTCGTTCGTCCATTGTCAATCTCCTATTGATAAATTGAATGCGTTTAATTCATTATCCAGTGTTGTGTAGTGATCGCCTTGGCTAAATTTGCATCGAGATAGCCAATTTTTTATCGCCGAGGAATTATGGTGTGAAATCGTAATTGCGATCAAGATTGATGTGATCAGGGCGGGCCAAAAATATAATGAGCTGAAAAACGGTGCGAGTGCAATGTAGCTGCTGAGGATGCCGCTTGTGACATATAGCGCGGCCAATGTGGTATTGCCTCTTTTTTTAGCGCTCGGCGCTTTTTTTAATACGTCGTAAGCGGCAAGTGCGAGTCCACCAAGGATGCCTAGTCCACGGCCAATACGAGTGCCTATTTCGGCCCACTCACTCGCCCCCGCCCACTGCTTCATAATGAACGTCGATAGCGGATGAGCAGGCGCTTTCACGATCGTTATCGAAGCCGTTTCGATAACCGTTCCAAGAATCGACACAACAGCGGCGGCAAGCTTCAATTCCGCTTCGTCGTGATTGAACTGATCACGCCCCTCCCACTCCTTGGCCGCGAATGTCAGCGTCACTACCTGGAAAATCATCGTCACGACGCCGAGATTGAAATCCGCGGACGACCCCAGCCACCTCTTTGTCGCATCCACCCCAGGCACCCTGATCGCCTTGATCGCGCCGGCCTCGAGTTTCCCGTTCTTCACCAACGTATCGACGTCCATCTCGTACGCGACGATATTCATATCCGTCGCAGGCGCCGCCCTCAGAACCTGCTTGCCGACCTGCGTGGCGGCTGCCCTTTGGCTGGTCCGATCGCCATCGAGCTTCACCCCCAGCGTCTTGACCTGTTCCAGCGTCCAATCACGTATCGCGAGCTTGCTGGCTGCCGATCGCTTGATCCGAACACCCGATTGCATCGCCAGGCGGATCGTGATGAAACCCACCGCGGAACTACGCGCCGCTTTCGTCAATACGTCCACGACCTGATTGGCCGTCGTGATCACGAGCCTGTCACGCAAGTTGTCGGCCTGGCTCAGATCCTTGATCTGATCGAAGGCCAGCTTGTAGATATTCAGGAAGTTTTCGTACGGAATATCCGAGGCATGGACATGCGCGTCCGCCGCCTTCATCAACTGCTCATGATTGAACATCAGGGCCCGCGCATACAGATTCCTGATATCCGAAGCCTGGCCGTTCAGCCAGTCGTCGAGCACCTTCTTGCAGGCTTCGGTACCTGCGGCGGCGCCGATCGCCTGCGCGCAGGATTCGCTGTAGGCATAACCGCTGCGCAAGTCCTTCATGTCATGGTTGCCTGCCATCCATTCGGCCAGCAGCAGCGATTTCAACCAATCGGCATGAGCCTGCACGAGGGCTTCCCATGTTGGCCTGAACGCGTCGAGCGCTTGCTGGTATTCCTGCGGGAAGCGCTTCAGCGCCTCCGTGTCGATCACGCTGACTCGCTTTCCGTCCGCACCAACCCTGGTCGAAGCCTCCTCCCAAGCCTCGTTGGCCGCATCCTCCTGGGTTGCGGGAATATCGCTCGCTTTCTTCGTTTCCTCTTTCACGGCCTTCTCGAGGCTTCCTGTCTTGATCCACCGGCGCAGCACATGAAAAGCTCCCATTGCATCCGCCGATACTGGGCGACCGATCTTCGTGTTGACGGCGTTGGCCTCCGCAATCGCTTTTGACACGCCATACGTCAAGCCGGCCGTAGCTCGCGCGTTGGCGCGAATGCCGGCTTCCGCGCGCTCCAGAAGCCGTGCCGAGATGGATTTCCAGTAGATCTGCTCGTCGAAGCCGTTATGCAGGCTGGGAACCGTCAATTCCGCGAGATCGTTGGTGATGCCCAGCGGATCATTGACCGCGACCACGAAACCTTTCTTGTTCGGCGATTCCGCCATCGCGTCGCCGATACGTTTGGCCACCTGGCTGCGGCGCGCGAGCGTCTCGTACTTGACAGGCTGATTGCTGAACGAGAAAGCCTCCGTCATCGCCTGGTCGTCCATCGCGAAATGCGCGATCTGCCGATGCGACGCTTGAAACTCTCCCGTGTCGCATGCATTGCCGGCGAGCATGGCCGGGATATCGATGCATTGCATGTGCTGCTTGCGCCACGCCTCGCTCTCGATCTTCTTGAAGACGAGCTCTCGCGTCCAACGCACGTTGGACCAGCCGATCCAGAGCTTGGTCGCCTCGTCGCTGCCCGGGGTATGCAGCACATCCACGCAGCGGCCATACGATTCATAAGCCGTGTCGCTCGCCGGGCAAGCCTGTTCAATGAAGCGCTCGGGAGCATCGCCGGCCGGCGGCGCGATGCCGGGAGGGAAACGCCAGAGCATGCCGTTTTCGATCACCATGTAGGCACGCAGGAGCTTGCGTTTCTCGTCGTAGGTGTAGAGATAGCCGGCGCGCAATGCGCGCAAGGTGTACTTGGCTGTGGAAACGGATTGCGGCGCGCGCTCGTCGATTCGGAAATGTCCGGTCAAGGCCGGCGCTTTGGAGGCGCCGCGCGGGCATGCGATTGCATAACGAACGGGGTAGATCAGAAGCGACTGTCGGTCGCACAGCGGGCAGCCGCTAAGCGTGGGCATGGAAAGGTCCTCTGGAGTGGTTTCGAAAGGCATGGCAGGGCTCAAGCGAGCTTGAAATCGTGTGGCAGGCGCTGAAGCGCGAACGTCACGAACTCGTGTGACGCGACGAGACCTTGATTCAGCGCTTCTTGAAAGAGCTCATCCACGATGGCAGGCAAGCGAGCGGCCTGAGCACTGCCCAGGCCGGCGAGCCGATAGCAGACTTCATCGGCCATTTCGCTGCGATCGATACGAGGCCACTGATCCGGCCGGGGCCAGCCGGCTGGGCTGTCGACGGATTCATGAACGAACTGGCCGGCCTCGACGCGCCAGCCATGGCCTGCCCATGGAAACGTCCACGATTTCACCGGCCCGAGTAGCGCCCGTCGTTGTGTTGGGTCGAGTATCGCGAGCGCCAGACTGAACACACGTGGATCGTGGAAGCGCCAGAAAACGGATTGGCCGCCGATGCCCGGCCCGACGAGGTGATGCGCGATATGCCGGGCGATCACGTCGACAGACGCTTCGCTGTCGAGCCACGCGCAGATTGCGGGCGGCTGGTCGGCATGGAGCCGCCCAAGCAGGTAGCGACCCGCCAGCATCCGGACGTCGTCGTTCAAGGTGGCGAGATCCACCAGCTTCGGCATCCACTCTTCGCGGTGAGCCAGGATGCGTGGCGTGCAGGCATGTCCGTCGAGTGCGGCGATGTCCGGCGCATGGCCGCAGGTGCTGGGGTCGATCAACAGAAACCCGCGCGTGAGCCCGTTCGTGAGATCGCTTACCGGCTGCATGAGAGGAGGGTTCATATCCATGCTCCCATCAAGTCAGCACGATCGAGGACGAGCCTGCGCGACCTGCGTCAACGGCGAGATGCGCGCACAGGTCCTTGCCGGGAAACCGCGTCGGGATGTTTTGCCCGGCGGCCGTATCGTGGCTGCTTGCGTGGATCAGGTTCTCGCCGGCCGTATAACCGACGATCCCCTTCGCGCTGACTTCCAGCTGGCTACCTCCCGCCGTCAAGCGAATGCCCTGCTTCGCGGTGAGGGTGATCCAGTCCGTCGTGCTGACGATCGCGACCACCTTCCTGGCCAGCAACTCAAGATCGTCGTTCTGCGCCTCGATCCGTACCTGGCCGCTGGCGGCGACCAGCCTCATGCCCATGCGATGGACGAACACCGAGAACCTGTCCGAAACACTCGCCAGGAGCGATTTGCCGGCGGCAACGGCCATCGTGTCGCCGGCCGTTATCGCCACGTGCCGACCCGCCGCGACATGAGTCGTTCCCGGCGTGGTGACGGCGATGCCGGCGGCGCCCGCCAGCAGCAACTGTGCGTCGTCCAGTTCGGGAAAGTCGCCGTTGCCGGGCGATCCCGCGCCACGAATGCCTTGCACCTGCGACTCGAGCGCATCGGCCACCTTCGCCTGATCGGCATCGCCGTCCTGCGCCTCGTGCTGCCTCGCAAGCCCGCCCAATTGACCCTGCAGCGTCCGCGCCTTCGTCAAGCGTGAAGCCGGCTCGCTGACGTCGGACAGGTGCCCTCGCCCTTGCGGCCGCATCTCCGTGCTGATCAGCATGCCCTTGCCGCTGCGGATCGCGCCCACTTCGTCGGTGCGCAGCTCGAACCCTTCGCCGCGGGCGTCCTGCCGCCCATGCCAGTCCTCGATCCGCGTGAGCTTGCCGAGCGACAACTGGCTGGCGGCATGGTCGGAGCGAAGCTGCGCCTGAAGTGCCTGGGCGGTATCGTCGAAAACCAGGTGATTGCTGCGGCCCATCGAGGCATTGCCGTCGGCGCCATCGAGTTCGCGGCTGCGAATACCCATCAGCGCCTGCTGTTCCGGCAGCTTCCAGGCGGGCGGATTGTGCGCATTCATCACGCGCCCGGTGACGATCGGGTGATCCGGGTTGCCGTCCAGCCATTGCACGACCACCTCGGAGCCGATGCGCGGCAGCGCCGCGAGCCCCTGGGCACCGCCCGCCCAGGCGCTGGCCACGCGCACCCAGGCCGTGTATTTGCCATCGCGATCCCAATGAAAGCGGATCAGCACGCGAGCGTGCTCGTCCGTATGAATGCTGGTGCCCGATGGACCGACGACGGTGGCGGTCTGCGGCGCGAGGATCCGGGTATCGACGCTGTTGAAGCCGCGCCCCGGCCGCCACGGCGTGGTCTTGCTCACGCAGGTGAATTCGTTGCGGTATTCCGCGGGCTGGCCGGTGCCTTGCAGGTAGTTGTTGGTCGCGAGGTGGCGCACCGACACGATCAGGTATTCGTCATCCCGAGGATCTCGGCTCAATGCCAGGCCATGGTGATCGGTGAGCCTGAACCATCGGCCGGGCATCACGAAGCGGTTGTTGCCGCTAGCCTCGACGCGCTGGATCGTCGTGCCGATTTCTTCGATCCGACGATTCACGAGCTGATAGCCGTGCTCCATGTTGCGATAGCCATGCGCGCCCGCGTATTCGTTCCATTCGAGAATGGGCAGGGTGGCATCCGTTTGCAGGCTGCTCCGGACGTGGGTGGGAAGCGGGGATTTGAAGTCGAAACGAGAAAGTTCCGCGTGCGTGGAGGTGGTTTGCTGGAATGGCGACCAGCTCAGGATGCTGTCCGCTTCCTGCGCGCCGATGCCGCTGTGAAAGCGGATCTCGTGGGTATCGCCGTCGATCGGCGGCGCGGGACGGCCTGGATCGGTGACGATCAGCCGATGCCCGTTCTCGCGATGCTCGTACCCGTAGCGCAACCCCGCCTGTTCCCAGCGCCGATGCACATAGTTGTGATCGTGTTCGCCGAACTGGCAGGCCATCTTCACCGGCGGATCGTCCTCGCCGACATGCCAGGCCCAATCGGGCAGGATGCCGTAATCCTCGAACACGGCTTCGGTCTGGCGCCGCAGGTTGCGGTCGAGGAACAGGCGGTTGTGCCGGCCGTATCTCAGGTAGCGCAGCCACGGCCCGATCACCGCTTCGTAGAAGGCACAGGCGCCGTCGCTGCCGAGCTGCCGGAACGAAAAGATATGGCCGTTGAAATAACGCTGGCTGCCGTCGCCGCGCAGCAGGCCGAGCGTGACCTTCCTGCCGATGAAATCCCGGGCAGGCAGTGCGGCATGATCGGAAAGGATTTCGATCGTGAATTGAAAATCGCGCGACAACGATTCCGTGCCGTCGATGCGATTCGCCAGCAGAAGCGGATAAGGCGCCTCGCCGTCGAATTCGAATCGCAACAGACGATTATGCTGGAAATCGAGCGCCAGTCTTGTCAGGTCGTGCTTGGAATTCGACATAAGGATAATGGCCTGTCCCTCGAGCCGGCGCTTCGATAAACGCTACGGCAGCGTCATGAGCTTGATGTGCGAGGGAATATAGCCATGGCGGGCAGGCAATGCCATGCGGCCGATCGTATCGATCGGATATCGAAATATCAGAAAATGCCCGGCTTTATCAGGAAGCGAGAATCGCCGATATATGAAGAATCAGAATGCGGATTCCGATTGCGCGATCAATGCCGGGTTGATTTTATTTTGGATAGGCAATCGAGGCATGCAATCGACCGGGTATGAATGAACCCGGTTCAGGCTTTCAGGATCGCGGCGCGGCTGTTTTTTCCTGGCTGGCCACGGAGTCGATCACGCGTTGCGTCACCATGGCCGGCGCGGGACGCACCGCGGGCCGTGCCGCCGGCTTGCCCGGCGCGGCCGGCCGCGCGCCGCTGGCTTGCTTCACCGCGTCCGGCTTGACCGGCGCATCCGGCGGCACCCCGAGCAACTGCAGCGTGCCGCCCATCACGGAAGAGAACACCGGCCCGGCCACGGTGCCGCCGTAATACCCCTTGCCGCTCGGCTCGTCGATCATCACGGCGACGATCACGCGCGGGTCGCTCATCGGCGCCATGCCGGCGAACAGCGCGCGGTACTTGCCCTGCGCATAGGAGGCGCCGACCTGCTTGCGCGCGGTGCCGGTCTTGCCGCCGACGCGATAACCGTCGACGCGCGCCGCGCGCCCGGTGCCGCCTTCGCCCACCGCCATCTCCAGCATCGAGCGGATCGCGGCGGCCGTTTCCGGCCGCGTCACGCGATGCCCCTGCAGGGCGGGAGCCTGGTCGTCGCGCAGCAGGCGCACCGGGTGGAGCGTGCCGTCGCCGGCGTAGGCGGTGTACATCTGCGCGATCTGCAGCAGCGACATCGACAGCCCGTAGCCATAGGCCATGGTGGCCTGCTCGATCGGGCGCCAGCGCTGGTAGGGGCGCAGCCGCCCCGAGGCGACGCCGGGGAAGGTCAGGTCCGGCGCATGGCCGATGCCGTATTCCTGGTACTTGTCCCAGATGGTTTGCGCGGACAGGTTCAGCGACAGCTTGGCGAGCGCGACGTTGCTCGACTTCTGCAGCGCCTGGGCAACCGTCAGCGTGCCGTGGTTCGAGGTGTCGTGGATCACGGCGGGGCCGATCTTCCAGGTGCCGGGCGACGTGTTGACGAGGCTTTGCGGGCGCACCTTGCCTTCGTCGATCGACAGCGCCACCACCAGCGGCTTGACCGTCGAGCCCGGCTCGAAGGTGTCGATCACGGCGCGGTTGCGCAACTGCGCGCCGGTCAGGCGGCTGCGGTCGTTGGGATCGAAGGTGGGGTAGTTGGCGAGCGCGAGGATCTCGCCCGAGCGCGCGTCGAGCACCACCACGCTGCCGGCCTGCGCGTGATTGGCGAGCACCGCCGCCTTCAGTTGCGCATTGGCGAGCTGCTGCACGCGGCGGTCGATGGTCAGCTCGACGGTGGCGCCGTGGCGCGCCGGCACCTGCGGACGCGTGTCGGAGATGATCCGGCCGAGCCGGTCGCGGATCACCTCGCGCTGGCCGGCGGTGCCCAGCAGCAGGCCGTTGGCGGCCAGCTCCACGCCTTCCTGGCCGCGATCCTCGATATTCGTGAAGCCCACCACGTGGGCGGCCGATTCGCCTTCCGGGTAGAAGCGCTTGGAATCGGCGATCTGGGTAATGCCGGCGAGGTCGAGCTTGTCGAGGCGCGCGGCGGTTTCGGGATCGATCTGCCGCTTGAGCAGCACGAACTGCTTGTCGACCGACAAGCGCCTTTTGACCTCGGCCGCCGGCATCTCGAGCAGCTTGGCGAGCGGGCCGTAGGCGGCCGAATCGACCTGCTTGGGATTGGCCCAGATTTCGTAGGTGTTGAGGCTGACGGCCAGCATCGCGCCGTTGCGGTCGACGATCCGGCCGCGCATCGCGTCGAGCTCGATGGTGCGCTGGTAGCGCTTCTCGCCCTGGCCGAGATAGAAGTCCTGGTTCGCCACCTGCACCCAGAAGGCCCGCGCGATCAGCGCGGCGAACGCGAGAAAGATCAGGATCACGACGAATTTCGATCGCCACATCGGCAGGCTCGACCCGAGCATCGGGCTGCGCGCGACGGCGAGATAGGGATCGGCGTGCTTCGACTGGTTTTTCTGCGTCATGGGCGGCGCGGCGGCGATTTCGAAATTGAAAGAAATGATAGGCGAATTGTAATGAATATCGAGGTGGGGCGTGAGAAAAGCGGGGCAAGCGTGGTTTTTTTGGTGCGGGGGAGGAGGGGGGCGAGGCTAGAATCGAAGCCCGTTCCATCGTCGGAGGTTCCGTGCAGGCCGTCGTTCGACTCGAGCCCAATGCGGCGCTGCTGCTGATCGACCTGCAGCAGGGTATCCGCGAGCCGCGGCTGGGCCGCCGCAATCATCCCGAGGCGGAGGCGCGCATCGCCGGCTTGCTCGCGCGTTGGCGCGAGACCGGCCGCACCGTGGTTCACGTGCGGCACCTCTCGCGCGAGGCCGATTCGGTGTTTCGGCCCGGCCAGCCGGGCGTGGAATTCCAGCCGGCCTTCCTGCCGCGGGCGGGTGAGCAGGTGCTCGACAAGCAGGTGCCCGACGCCTTCACGTCCGGCGAACTGGCGCCATGGCTGCACCGCCAGGCGATCGGGCAATTGGTGGTGGTGGGCGGCATTACCAACAATTCGGTCGAATCGACCGCGCGCACGGCCGGCAATCTCGGTTTCTCGACCATCGTGGTGGCCGACGCCACCTATACCTTCGACCGCCACGACCTGGACGGGCGCCTCTGGCGCGCCGAGGAGATCCAGGCGCTGTCGCTGGCCAATCTGGCGATGGACTACGCGTGCATCCTGGACACCGCCGCGCTGCTCGCGCTGAGCTGAGCCCGCGAGCCGGCGCCTCGATCGAGGTGCCGCCCACCGTTTCCCCTCAATCGATGCCGTGGAACACCGCATCCTCCGGCCCGAGATAGACCGGCGGCCGCCAGGTCGCGTCGCGCATCGAGTGCTGCACCAGGTGATCGACGCCGAGCAGCACGGCGAAGATCGCCATGCGCACCGGGATCCCGTTGTCGGTCTGGCGGAAGATCGCCAGCCGCGGATCGCGGTTCAGGTCGATCGACAGGTCGTTCGCGCCGGGCCGGCTGTCGCGCGGCAGCGGGTGCATGATCAGCGTGTCGCGCCCGCAGACGGTATCCATCAGCGCCTGGTTGATCTGGAAGTCGGGCGTGTAGCCCTCGAAGGATTCGTCGGTGAAGCGCTCCTTCTGGATCCGCGTGGCATACACCACGTCGGCGCCGGCCAGCCCCTTGGCGAGCTCGGAGGTTTCCTCGATCACATGGCCGTTGCGCGAGATCTGCTCGACGATGTAGCGCGGCATCTCCAGCGTGGGCGGCGCCACCAGGGTGAAGCGGATGCCGCGATAGAGCGCCAGCAGCTTGACCAGCGAATGTACCGTGCGGCCGTACTTGAGATCGCCGACGAAGGCGATGTGCGAGCCGTCGACGATCTTGCCGAGCCGCGAGAACTCGCGCTGGATCGTGTAGAGGTCGAGCAGGGCCTGGCTGGGGTGCTCGCCGGGGCCGTCGCCGCCGTTGATCACCGGCAGGTTGATGGCGCGCGCGAACTCGGCCACCGAGCCCTGCTCGGGATGGCGGATCACCAGCGCGTCCACGTAGCCGGCCATCACGCGGCTGGTGTCGTGGATCGATTCGCCCTTGGCCATCGAGGAGAAGGTGAAGCCGGTGGTGTCGCAGACCGAGCCGCCGAGCCGGCAGAAGGCCGCGCCGAACGACACGCGGGTGCGCGTGCTGGCCTCGAAGAACAGGTTGCCGAGCACGGCGCCTTCCAGCACCCGCGAGATCTTGCGGCGGCGCGCGATCGGCTGCATCACGTCGGCCACCCGGAACAGCGCCTCGACCGAATCGCGCGAGAACTGGTCGACCGACAGCAACTGCGGGCGGCCCTCGAACAGGATCTGGCTGCTCAAGGAGTTCTTATCTACGCTCTGCGTATGGTTGGCCTCGCCCCCGGTCCGTTCGACGATCTCGCTCACATAGCGCTCGACGATCTCCGGCATCGAGCGCGATTCCTGCGAATCGTCGGGCAGCAGCCAGGTATCCAGCGCCCGGCGGCTCACGCCGATGCGGTTCGCGAAGGCTTCGCGGGTCATGTTGAGGCGGCGCATGGCGTCGCGCAGGAAGGCTTGCTGGGGAACGGTCATGGCGGGCTCGGTCTTGAAATATACGCGATGCGTATAATAGTTCGCCGCCTGTCAAAGTCAAGCGCCGCCGCGCCCGATTTCGGGCTAGCATCGGCTGTGCCTCGGCCGCCACGCCTCTCAATCATTTGCTGGCGGCGTTTCGCGGCATTTGTATAATCGGGACCAGTCCCCGCCCCGTCAGGGGTGGCGGCCGTTCGACAAGGTTCGATGTGCCCGCTACGCTCGGGCCCGACTTCCAAGGAGAATCACCATGACTCGTTCGATTGCCGCAGTTCTGCTGATCCTGACCGCTGCGCTCGCCGGCTGCAACACGATCGCCGGCGCTGGCCAGGATATTTCGAGTGGCGGCCAGGCCATCTCGAACACGGCCGAAAAGGCCAAATAAGCATCGCACGCCGCCAGGCGCGCATCGCGATCATCGACGGGCTGCCTGCGGGCAGCCCGTTTTACTTGGGGCGCCGCCGCGTGTCCGGAGCGGGCTCAGATCCAGACGTCGTTCGGCGCGGTGCGCGCGAGCTTGTCGCCGTCGCCGGTATTGACCACGCCGCGCGGCTCGATCAGCAGCACCCGCACCTCGGCGGCCGCATACGGCTTGTGCTCGACGCCGCGCGGCACCACCGCCATCTCGCCGGCGCGCAGCACGATCTCGCCGTCGCGCAGGGCGATGCGCAACTCGCCCTCGAGCACCAGGAAGGTCTCGTCGGTATCGGCGTGGCTGTGCCAGACGAAGTCGCCGAGCAGCTTCGCCACCTTGAACTGATAGTCGTTCATTTCCGCGATCACGCGCGGCTGCCAGTGGCCGTCGACGCGGCCGGCCTTGTCGAGCAGCGGGATCGTGACGGATTGGCCGCGCGTGGCGGCGGGAGGGTTGGGGCTGTCGCCGGTGGCATACGAGCTCATGCCGGGTTCCTGTGGTTGGGATGGGGAAACCCAGCTTAAGCCCGGATGGCGCGCGCCGCTTGTAAATAATTGAAGCGCGCGGCGGCCGCGGCTTCAGTCGTCCTCGCGGCGCGCCAGCGCCTCGGCCGCCGCCGGCTTGCCGGCCTCGGGCTCCTGGTAGAGCGCGCGCAGGGCGCGGGCGAGCAGCGTGTCCACCTCGCGCGGCGCGCCGTCGCGCGTCAGGATCGCGACCGGCGGCAGGGTCCAGTCGAGCGTGTAGGGGACGATCGCCACGCCGGCGATATGCACCAGTTCCTCGGCGATATCGGCCGGCACGATCGAGACGGCGTTCTCGTTGGAGGCGAGGATCTCGCCGATCAGGCGTGACGAATAGCTTTCGACGATCGGCACCGGCGGCGCCACGCCGGCGCGCAGGAACAGGTCGGAGATCTGCTCGCGGATCGGCGTGTGCGGCGCGCCGAGGATCCAGTCCAGCTCCACCAGCTTCTGCCAGTTGAGCTTGTTGCGCGCGAGCCGGGCGGCCAGCCGGCGGCTGGCGATGAGGCGCGGCTTCTGCTGGTGGACCACCTCGAAGTGCAGCTCGGCCAGGTCGACGGTGGAGGTGGCGCGCGCGATCACCACGTCGAGCTGGTGCTCGCGCAACTGCGCGATCAACTGCTCGCTGGTGCCTTCGTGGATCGTCATGGTCAGGCGCTGCGGCACCTCGGCCTGGGTCTGGCGGATCGCCGCGGCCAGGGTCCTGCCCGAGATGAAGGGAATCACGCCGATATGGATGCGGGTGGCATGCCCGGCCACCACCGCCTCGATATCGCGCGTCAGATGGTCGAGGTCGTGCAGCATGGCCTGGGCGCGCGCCAGCACCACCTTGCCGAGCGCGGTGGGCGTCATGCCGCGCGAGCTGCGCTCGAACAGCGGGCCGCCGAACATGCCCTCCAGCTCGGCCAGCGCATTGGTGACGGCCGGCTGGCTGCTGGCCATCTGCTCGGCCACGCGCGTGAGCGAGCCGTGCTGGCGGATCTGCAGCAGCAGGATCAGATGGCGGATCTTCAGGCGGCTGCTGAGCCGCCGGATCACCTCTTCCGTATCGAAGGCCACGGTGCCGGCTTCCTGGTCATTATGAAAACGTGATGCGCCCATACTAATTCAAAATAGGGCGCCGATTGCGGCTGCCTAGAATCGCTTCCTCGATATGCCCAAGCCGCCGGGACAGGCCCGGCGCCAACACCGCGAGTGGAGACGATGAACAAGACCGACCGCCAGGCCGCCCTGGAATACCACCAGTTCCCGACCCCGGGGAAGATTTCCGTGACCGCGAGCAAGCCGCTGGTCACGCAGCGCGACCTGGCGCTGGCCTACACGCCGGGCGTGGCGGCGGCCTGCGAGGAGATCGCGGCCGATCCCGCCAACGCCTTCAGCTACACCAGCCGCGGCAACCTGGTGGGCGTGATCACCAACGGCAGCGCGGTGCTGGGTCTGGGCAACATCGGCGCGCTGGCCTCCAAGCCGGTGATGGAAGGCAAGGCGGTGCTGTTCAAGAAGTTCGCCGGGATCGACGTGTTCGACATCGAGATCACCGAATCCGACCCGGACAAGCTGGTCGACATCATCGCCAGCCTGGAAGCCACCTTCGGCGGCATCAACCTCGAGGACATCAAGGCGCCCGAGTGCTTCACGGTGGAGCGCAAGCTGCGCGAGCGCATGAAGATCCCGGTCTTCCACGACGACCAGCACGGCACCGCGATCACGGTGAGCGCGGCCTTCATCAACGGCCTGAAGGTGGTCGGCAAGGATATCAAGCAGGTCAAGGTGGTCACCTCGGGCGCGGGCGCCGCGGCACTGGCCTGCCTGGACCTGATGGTCGACCTGGGCCTGCCGATCGAGAACGTCTGGGCCACCGACATCGAGGGCGTGGTCTACCAGGGCCGCGCCACGCTGATGGATCCGGACAAGGCGCGCTTCGCGCAGGACACCTCGGCGCGCACGCTCGACGAGGTGATCGAGGGCGCCGACGTGTTCCTCGGCCTGTCGGCCGGCGGCGTGCTGAGCGCCGCGATGCTCAGGAAGATGGCTGCCAATCCGCTGATCCTGGCGCTCGCGAACCCGACGCCGGAAATCTTCCCCGAGCTCGCTCACGCCACGCGCGAGGACGTGGTGATCGCCACCGGCCGTTCGGACTTCCCGAACCAGGTCAACAACGTGCTGTGCTTCCCGTATATCTTCCGCGGCGCGCTCGACGTGGGCGCCACCACCATCACGCGGCGCATGGAGATCGCGGCGGTGCACGCGATCGCCGGCCTCGCCCAGGAAGAGGCGAACGACGCGGTGGCGGCCGCCTACGGCGCCTACGACCTGTCGTTCGGGCCGAAGTACCTGATTCCCAAGCCCTTCGATTCGCGCCTGATCCTGCGCATCGCGCCGGCGGTGGCCCGCGCGGCCATCGAGGACGGCGTGGCCACGCGCCCGATCACGGATTTCGCGGCCTACACGGACCAGCTCCAGCAGTTCGTCTATCACTCGGGCGCCTTCATGAAGCCGCTGTTCGCGGCGGCCAAGCAGTTCGTGCGCGACGGCGCGAAGACCCGCATCGTGTTCGCCGAAGGCGAGGAGGAGCGCGTGCTGCGCGCCGTGCAGGTGATCGTCGACGAGAAGCTGGCGCGGCCGATCCTGATCGGCCGGCCCGAGGTGCTGCTGGCGCGCATCGAGAAGTTCGGCCTGCGCCTGCGCCTGGGCGAGGACGTGGAAGTCACCAATCCCGAGTACGACGAACGCTTCCATCAATACTGGACCACCTACTGGGAGCTGCGCTGCCGCGACGGCATCACCAAGGAGATGGCGCGCGTCGAGATGCGCCGCCGCCTGACCCTGATCGGCGCGATGATGGTGCGGCTCGGCGATGCGGACGGGATGATCTGCGGCACGGTGGGCGCCTATCACGACCACCTGCGCTTCGTCGACGAGGCGATCGGCAAGCAGCGCGGCGCGCGCACCTACGCGGCGATGAACATCCTGCTGCTCGACAAGCGCACCGTGGCCCTGGTCGACACCCACGTCAACGACAACCCGAACGCCGAGCAGATCGCCGAATTCACGGTCTCGGCCGCCTCGCAGATGGCCTGGCTGAACCTGCAGCCGAAGGTGGCGCTGCTGTCGCGCTCGAACTTCGGCTCGGGCAGCTCGGCCTCGGGGGCGAAGATGCGCGAGGTGCTGGAACTGGTGCGCGAGCGCGCGCCCGATCTCGAGATCGAGGGCGAGATGCACGGCGACTGCGCGCTCGACGAGGCGCTGCGCCAGCGCATCCTGCCGCATTCGCGGCTCAAGGGCGAGGCCAACCTGCTGGTCTGCCCGAACGTGGACGCCGGCAACATCGCCTACAACCTGCTGAAGACCAGCGCGGGCAGCAACGTGGCGGTCGGGCCGTTCCTGCTCGGCGTCAACGCGCCGGTCAACGTGCTGACCTCCAGCTCGACCGTGCGCCGGATCGTCAACATGACGGCCCTCACGGTGCTGCAGGCGAATCGGGACTGAACCCCTGCCGGCTGAATGGCCGGATGACAGGCACCTCGGGCGATGTGTGCAAGCACGCCGCCCGAGGTGCCTTTTTTGCTTGCGCGGCGCCGCGGCTTCAGTCGCGCGGCAGCCAGGCGCCGTGAAAGCCCGCCGGGATCCGCACCGGCAGATGCACGGTCGCCACCGGCTCGGCATCGAGCCGGCGCGCGTCGAGCACCACCACGTCGCTGGTGTCGGTGGCCGCGCGGTACACGCAGGCGAGCACCCAGCCGTCGTCGTCCTCGCTCGATCCCGCGCGCGGCACGAACACCGGTTCGCTGTTCTGGTCGCCGGGCGGCACCGCGTGGCGCATCACCTCGCCGGTGAGGACATCGAGGCGAACGATGCCGCGCATCTCGTCCAGGCTCGGCTGCTCGACCGCGTAGCAATGGCGATAGGCGCGGCCGGTGCGTCGCTCGTCGATGCGCGGCAGCTCCAGCGCCAGGTCCGACAGCGCTCCTTCCTCGACCGTGCCGGCCTCGAGATCGAAGCGGTAGCGCCAAGGCGTGCCGACCGGGTTCGGCTCGAAGGCCTGGCCGTCCGGCGACAGGCGCAGGAACCAGGGATAGCGGATCACGTCGAGCACGATGGTCGAGGCATCCGCGTCCCAGGCGTTGATCACGTGCTGGATGAAGCAGGGCGCGATCTCGAACCAGCGCAGGGCATCGGCGTCGCCGGCATGGCGCGGCAGCACGCCGATGCGGGCCGGCCGGTCCGCCTCCCAGCGCAGCGGCATGCGATGGCCGCGCTTGAGCATCGAGAAATCGTAGATCACGTTCAGGTCCGGCAGCAGGCTGTGGCTGGCCGTGATCGCGAGGTCGTGGATCATCGACGGACGCGGCAGCTCGATCGGCAGGTCCACGCGCGTGGTGCCGTCGGGCGCGGCCACCATGTAGCGCAGGTAGGGCGGCATCCAGTGCGCGCGAAACCCGACCAGCTCCGCCGTTTCCGGATCGACCTTCGGATGTCCGCCCATGCCCTGCGCGAAGGCGGGCAGGTGGTGTGCCGGGCCGAGCGTGTCGAGGCCGGGCGAGATTTCCAGCGGCATGCCGCCCTCGGCCAGCGCCAGCGTGCTGCCCGCATGGCGGATCACGTTGATGTTGGGATTGGTGTCCGGCATCGCCTCGAACTGTTCGGGCGCGTGGTGCTCGGCCCAGCGGCGCGTGCGCAGCCAGCGGTTGCGATAGCCGCTCGCGCGGCCGTCGACGAAGCCGACCGCATGCAGCATCGCGGCCTCGGGCCACCAGGACAGCAGGTCCTGGCCGGCGAAGCGGCCAGTCACCGGATTCGGGCCATTGCGCACCAGCCAGCCGTCCAGCTCCGGCGGCAAGGTGCCGCTCACGGGCAAGGCGCCCAGGTCGGATTCGCGGGCTACCGGGGCGAGCGCGCCGGCATTGAGGTCGATGGCGAAAGACATGATTCGGGGCAGGCAAGGGGACCGTTGTGGACAAGGAGCGAATTTATACCCGGATATAAATAGATCGTCAATATCATCCGGGTATAAATAGGGCGGCCGGTTCCCCGGCGCGTGTTGTCGCGAATCGATCCGATCCCGTTTTCGGGCGCCCGAAAGCAAAACGGCCGCCGCTCACGCATCGGGCGTGAGCGGCGGCCGCGAGGACGGGCAAGCGCCCGCCCGGCCGTCAGGCGACGTTTTCGAGCGACGGATAGTCGGTGTAGCCCGTCTCGCCGTCGGCGTAGAAGGTCGACGGCACCGGCGCGTTCAGCTCGCTGTTGAGCTGGAAGCGGCGCGGCAGGTCCGGATTGGCGATGAACAGCTTGCCCCACGCGACCGCATCGGCCTCGCCCTTGGCCAGCACGGCTTGCGCGCTGTCGAGCGTGAACGCTTCGTTGGCGATGTAGGGGCCGCCGAAGGCTGCCTTCAACTGCGGGCCGAGGCGGTTATCGCCCACGCTTTCGCGCGCGAAGATGAAGGCGATCTTGCGGCGGCCGAGTTCGCGCGCGACATAGCCGAAGGTGGCCGCCGGGTTCGAATCGCCCATCGTGTGCGCATCGCCGCGCGGGGCCAGGTGCACGCCGACGCGCTCGGCGCCCCACACCTCGATGGCCGCATCCACGGCCTCGAGCAGGAAGCGCGCGCGGTTCTCGATCGAGCCGCCGTAGGCGTCGGTGCGATGGTTGGTGCTGTCCTGCAGGAACTGGTCGGGCAGGTAGCCGTTCGCGCCATGGATTTCCACGCCGTCGAAGCCGGCCAGCTTGGCGTTCTCGGCGCCCTTGCGATAGGCCGCGATGATGCCGGGGATCTCGTCGAGTTCGAGCGCGCGCGGCGTGACGAACGGACGTTCCGGGCGCACCAGGCTGACATGGCCGCCGGCCGCGATCGCGCTCGGCGCCACCGGCAGTTGGCCGTCCAGGAAGATCGGGTCCGAGATGCGGCCCACGTGCCAGAGCTGCATGAAGATCTTGCCGCCCGCCTCGTGCACGGCCTGGGTCACCAGCTTCCAGCCCTCGACCTGCTCGTCGGACCAGATGCCCGGCGTCTTGGCGTAACCCACGCCCTGCGGCGTGACCGAGGTGGCCTCGGTCAGGATCAGGCCGGCGGAAGCGCGCTCGGCGTAGTAGCGCGCCATCAGCGCGTTCGGCACGCGCTCGTCGCCCGAGCGGGCACGCGTGAGCGGGGCCATCACGATACGGTTCGGCAGCGTCAGGTCGCCGACGACCAGCGGATCGAACAGGGTTGGCATGGCAGGAACTCCTTATCGAATGAGTTGGGCCGGGCACGGACCCGGCAAGCCTCGCGGCGGCGATATCGACGCTACAGGCTGGTTTGCAATTGATCGACGAAGGCCCGGATCACCGTTTCGTTGCGCCGAAAGAACACCCACTGGCCGACCCGCGAGCTCTGCACCAGCCCCGCGCGCTGCAGGGTGGCGAGGTGGGCCGACACGGTCGACTGCGACAGGCCGCAACGCGAGTCGATCTGGCCGGCGCACACGCCTTCCTGGAACGAGGCGTGCAGGGCCTGGTCCGGGAAGTGGTGCTCGGGCTCCTTGAGCCAGGCGAGGATCTCGCGCCGGACAGGGTTGGCCAGGGCCTTGTGAATCGCGTCGATGTCGAGCGTCATGGGTGATGAATCGGTGGAACGGCGGGACCCGATTGTAACGTCGTCGGACGAAGCATATATCGGAATATCGCGATATATAGAATTAACCTTGTGGGAAGGCGGGTTAATAACGATGCGGTAATAAAGGGTGCCATGACGCGACGATTGCCGGCGCGGTTTTCGCGCCGGCAATCGTCGGAGGTTTGGGGTTCGGGAGGGGCGGCGAAGATCAGCCCGGCCCGCGCCGGAAGGGCAGCCGGTCGAGCAGCCGGCTCGCCGCGCCTGCCAGGTCTGCCGGCGTCGTGCGCGGCGACCCGCTGTAGACGAGCCGGTACAGCACCGGCAGCACCAGCAGGGTCAGCATCGTCGAGGACAGGATGCCGCCGATCACCACCGTCGCCAGCGGGCGCTGGACCTCCGCGCCGGTGCCGGTGGCGATCGCCATCGGCACGAAGCCGAGCGAGGCGACCAGCGCCGTCATCAGCACCGGGCGCAGCCGGGTCAGCGCGCCCTCGCGCACCGCCTCGGCCAGCGGGCGGCCGGCCTCGCGCAGGTTGCGGATGAAGGAGATCATCACCAGCCCGTTGAGCACCGCCACGCCGGACAGCGCGATGAAGCCCACCGCCGCCGAGATCGACAGCGGAATGCCGCGCAGCCACAGGAACAGGATGCCGCCCGACAGCGCGAACGGGATGCCGGTGAACACCAGCAGGCCGTCCTTGGCATTGTTGAACATCATGAACAGCAGCACGAACACCAGCAGCAGCGCCAGCGGCACGACCAGCTTCAGGCGCGCCGTCGCGCTCTGCAACTGCTCGAACTGACCGCCCCAGGTGAGCCAGTAGCCGGGCGGGATGGCGACCTCGGCCTGCAGTTTCGCCTGCGCATCGGCGACGAAGGAGCCGACGTCGCGCCCGCGCACGTTCGCGCTGACCACGATGCGGCGCTTGCCGTCCTCGCGGCTGATCTGGTTCGGCCCCGGCGCCAGTTCGATGTTCGCCAGCTCGGAAAGCGGCACGAAGGCGGCGCCCGCCGGGTTCGCGCCCCTGGCAGCCGGCGAAGGCGTTGCCGCGGCAGCGGGGGCGAGGGCACCTGGAGCCGCCGTGACGGGCAGCGCGATCGGCAGGCGCCGGATCGCATCGATGTCCGAGCGCAGCGTCTCGGGCAGGCGCACCACGATGTCGAAGCGGCGATCGCCCTGGAACAGCGTGCTGGCGGTTTTCCCGCCGAGCGCCGCGGCCACCGGGGCCTGCACGTCGGCGATATTGATGCCGTAGCGGGCCAGCTTCTCGCGGTCGGGATCGATGCTCAGCACGGGCAGGCCGGCGGTCTGCTCGACCTTGACCTCGATCGCGCCCGGCACCTGCTGCAACGCGTCGGCGATCCGCCTGGCGGTGGCCTCGAGCGTGCCCATGTCGTCGCCGAACAGCTTGACCGCCACGTCGCTGCGCACGCCGGAGATCAGTTCGTTGAAGCGCAACTGGATCGGCTGCGAGAACTCGTAGACGCTGCCCGGTATCGCGGCGAGCACCGCCTCGATCTCGTCGCGCAACTGCTCGCGCGGCTTGGTCGGCTCGGGCCAGTCCCTGGCCGGCTTCAGCATGATGTAGGCATCGGACTGGTTCGGCGGCATCAGGTCGGTGGCCACCTCGGCCGTGCCGGTGCGCGCGAACACGCGCTCGATCTCGGGGACGCGCGCCTTGAGCGTGGCCTCGATCTGCCGCTGCATCTCGAGCGATTGCGTGAGGCTGGTGCCCGGGATACGCAGCGCGGAGATCGAGAAATCGCCCTCGTTGAGGCTGGGGATGAATTCGCTGCCGAGCCGGGTGGCGATCAGCAGGGTGGCCGCCACCGCCAGCGTGGCGCCGGCCAGCACGGGGCCGGGGCGGCGCAGGCAGCGGTCGAGCAGCACCGCGTAGAGCGAGCGCGCCCACGACATCAGGCGGTTCTCCTTCTCCTCGACCTTCTTGCCGATGAACAGCGCCACCGCGGCGGGGATGAAGGTGACGGTGAGGACCATCGCCGCGGCGAGCGCGAGCACCACCGTGATCGCCATCGGATGGAACATCTTGCCCTCCACGCCCGAGAGCGCCAGGATCGGCAAATACACCACCATGATGATCACCTGCCCGAAGATCAGCGCGCGCCGCGCTTCCTGGGACGCCTGGTAGACCTCGGCATGGCGCTCCTCGCGCGTGAGCGGGCGGCCCGCCGCGGCCTGCGCATGCGCCAGGCGCCGCACGCAGTTCTCGACGATCACCACCGCGCCGTCGATGATGATGCCGAAATCGAGCGCGCCCAGGCTCATCAGGTTGGCGCTGACCTTCAGGTTCACCATGCCGGTGAAGGTCATCAGCATCGCCAGCGGGATCACCAGCGCGGTGATCAGGGCCGCGCGCAGGTTGCCGAGGAACAGGAACAGGATCGCGATGACGAACAGCGCGCCTTCCAGCAGGTTCTTCTTGACCGTCGCGATGGCCTTCTCGACCAGCACCGTTCGATCGTAGACCGGCACCGCGCGCACGCCCGGCGGCAGCGAGCGGTTGACGTCCTTCATCCTGGCGGCCACCGCCTCGGCCACCGTGCGGCTGTTCTCGCCGATCAGCATGAAGACGGTGCCCAGCACCACCTCGCGGCCGTTCTCGGTGGCCGCGCCGGTGCGCAGCTCGCGGCCGATCTGCACCTGGCCGATGTCCTGCATGCGCACCGGCACGCCGCCCGCGTTGGCGAGCACGATGTTGGCCAGGTCGTCGAGCGAGCGCGCCTGCCCCGGCACGCGCACCAGGTACTGCTCGCCGCGCTTCTCGATGTAGCCCGCGCCGACGTTGTCGTTGTTCGACTGCACCGCGCGCACCACGTCCGCCAGCGACAGCCCGTAGGACATCAGCTTGGCCGGATCGGGCGCGATCTGATACTCCTTCACGTAGCCGCCGATCGAGTTCACCTCGGTCACGCCCGGCACGTTGCGCAATTGCGTGCGGATCACCCAGTCCTGCAGCTCGCGCAGGTCGGTCGGCGTGTAGGCGCCGCCGTCGGGCTTGCGCGCGCCGGCATCGGCCTCGACCGTC
Source organism: Burkholderia sp. SJZ089 (assembly GCF_007828315.1). NCBI lineage: Bacteria > Pseudomonadati > Pseudomonadota > Betaproteobacteria > Burkholderiales > Burkholderiaceae > Burkholderia > Burkholderia sp. SJZ089. The sequence goes on from NZ_VIUM01000004.1 coordinate 22,082, forward strand.
CACATGTAGATCTCGCCGAGCCCGGTCGAGGTCGGCCCCATGATCGGCGCCACGCCTTCGGGCAGCCGATCCCTGGCCTGCTGCAGGCGCTCGTTGACGAGCTGGCGCGCGAAGTAGATGTCGGTGCCGTCCTTGAAGATCACCGTGATCTGCGAGATGCCGTAGCGCGAGGTCGAGCGCGTCTGCTCCAGGTGCGGCAGGCCGGCCATCGCGGTCTCCAGCGGATAGGTGACGCGCTGCTCGACCTCGAGCGGCGAGTAGCCCGGCGCGGGCGTGTTGATCTGCACCTGCACGTTGGTGATGTCGGGCACGGCATCGATCGGCAGCCGCTGGTAGCTGTAGATGCCGAGCGCGGCCAGCGCGAGGATCGCGAGCAGGACGAGCCAGCGATGGGCAATGGAGGAGCGGATCAGGCGATCGAACATGGAGGCGTCCAGATTGAGCGGCGAGCGGGCACGGGTGGGATCAATCGCTGTCGGCCGCGCTGTTTTCCAGCTGCGACTTCAGCACGAAGCTGTTGCTCGCCGCGTATCGCTGGCCGGGCTTCAGCCCGTCCAGCACCTCGGTGAACCGGGCATCGCGAATGCCGGTCTTGAGGGGTTGCGCGACGAACCCCCATTTCGATGCCACGAACACCGCCGGCGCGCCGTCGACGGTCTGCAGCGCGTCGGTCCTGACCGCGAGCGGCACGGTGTGCGCGCTGGTATCGACCGTGACGTTGACGAACATGCCCGGCCGCCAGGTGCCGCCCGGATTGGGCAGCACGATGCGCGCGGGTGCCGTGCGGGTCTGCGCGCCGAGCAGGGCGCCGACATAGGCGACCTGCCCGCGCGCCTGCGAGTCGAATGCCGTCGCGGAGACGCGGGCCTGCTTGCCGACATACACCTCCTTGAGGCGCTGGGCGGGCACGGCCATTTCGGCCCACACGCTCGACAGGTCGGACAGCACGAAGATGCTCGTGTCGGCCGCCACGGCCTCGCCCGGCGTGACGCGCTTCTCGACGATCGAGCCGTCGAACGGCGCGCGCAGTTCGTAGCGATTGAGCGCGCCGCCGGCGGACGCATCGATGGCGGACAGCTTCTGCCGCGCGTTCTGCACGGCGATTTCCGCCTCGCGCAGTTGCACCTGGGCGGCCTGGTAATCCTGTTGCGCGGAGATGCGCTCCTGCCACAGCCTGCGCTCGCGCTCGTACACCTGGCGCGCGCCGACCAGCCTGCGCTGCGCGGTCAGCAGCTCGCTGCGCCGGTCGGACAGCTCCGGGCTGGCCAGCACGGCGAGCAGCTCGCCGCGTTTCACCTGCTGGCCGAGCGACACGGCGACCTTCTCCACCACGCCGGCCACGCGCGGCACGACCTGCGCGGTGCGATCGGCGTTGAAGCGGATCTCGCCGGGAAGCTGGAACGAATCGGCGATCGCCGCCGGCCCGGCCGGATCGACGCCGATCCTCGCCTCGGCCAGTTGCTGGTCGTTCAGGGGCACGGCGTGCTGGTTCTGGCGATAGTCGAAGGTCCGCGTCGCGCCTTCGGCCTGCCAGTCGAGCTTCACCTCGAAGACATGCGGTTTCGGGATCGCGGCGGCGCTGCGGTAGCCGTCCGCGCCGGGCAGCAGGGCCAGCGGGCCGCGCGTGCCGTCGTAGCGCTCGATGGTGGCCGTTAGCGTGTTGCCGGCCGGTTTGACCGGCTTGCCTCGCAGCGAGGGATAGAAGGCCAGCGTGGCCTGGCCGTCGCGCTCGCCCTGTACGATTTCCAGCGCGTAGGCGCCGTCGGTCAGCACGGTGCCGCCGCGTACCGCGGCGGGCGCCGACGTGGCGGCATCGGCTGGCGTGCTCGCGGTGGTGCGCAGCGCGGCGAAGGCAAGCGCCGCGGCGACGGCAAGCCCGCAGGCCAGCGCGATCGCCAGGGCGACGCGCTTCGGTTGGCTCGGCATAAGGGGGTTCCTCAGGGTTGGACGGTCGGGGCCGCGGCGTCGAGCGGGGTGCCGAGCAGGCGGCCGAGATCCGCATCGGCGAGATGCGCGTCGGTCAGCGCGCGGATGTAGCGGGTCTGGTTGTCGAACAGCGTGCGTTGCGCGTCCAGCACGTCCAGGAACTGGAACTTGCCGAGCGCATAACCGCGCGACATGGCCTCCAGCGCCGAGCGGGCCGCCGGCAGCACGTCGCGCTTCAGGCGCTCGGCCTCCAGCGCCGAGCTGCGATAGTCCGCGTAGCGCTGCGCCAGCGCCTGCCGCTGCGCCAGGCGCGTGCCGTCGAGATCGGCGCTGGCCTGTTCCGACGAGTGGGTGGCTTCGTCGATGGCGCCGCGATTGGTGTCGAAGATCGGCAGCGGGATCGAGATGCCGACCACCGCCTGGTTGTCGGCGATGCCGCCTGTCGTCACGCGCTTGTAGCCGGCGCTGATCGTGACGTCGGGGATGCGCCGCGCGCGCTCCAGCGAGATGCGGGCATTCGATTGCCTGACCCGGGCCATCGCCTCGCGCGTGAGCGGCGCGTCCTCCAGGCGGGCGTCGAGCGCCGGCAGCGCGGGTATCTCCGGCAGGCTTTCGAAGCCGTCCTCGCTGGCGCTGCCGCCCGGCCAGTCGCCGCCCAGCGCGCCGGCAAGCCGGGCGCGCGCGGCGCTCAGGTCCGCCGCGGCGCGCGTGAGCGCGATCTGGGTGGCCACCAGCGCGACGCGCGCCTTGGTCTCCTCGACCGGCGACACCTTGCCGGCACTGACGCGCTTGGCGACCAGCTCGGTCGAGCGCTCGGCGATCGCGGCCGATTCCTCGCTGACGGCGAGCGTGCGCTGGGCGGACAGGAGTCCGTAGAATGCCTGGACGACGCTGCCGCGCACGGCGGCGGACTGGGCGTCCATCGCCGCCAGCGAGGCCTCGCGGCCGTAGGCGGCGACGTCGACGCGATAGCCGCGCTTGCCGGCCGTCTCGATGCGCTGGCTGATCATCGCGGTGCTGGTGCGGTCATAGCGCTTGAAGCTTTCCTGCAGGAACGACAAGTCGGGATTGGGGCGCATGCCGGCCTGCAACTGGGCACCGGCGGCGGCATTGGCCGATGCGCGGGCGCTGCTCAGCAGCGGGCTGTTCGCATTGGCGATGCGCAGTGCCTCGCCCAGCGACAGCGGCGGGGCGGGCGGCGGTGCCGTGTCGTTCGCCTGCGCGCCGGCGAGAGTGGGAAGCAGCAGGGCGACGGCGAGGATGGCCAGGGGTTCGAGACGCATGAGTGAAAGAGGCATCGAGTAGCTTGGCCACCATGCTAGATGCCTGTTGCAGCGCAAACATGCGCGAAACATGAGAATTCCGTCATCTTGCCGCCAGGGGGCGTTTCTCGTGCGATGCTTGGCGCAATCCCGATCGCGCCGGGCGCGATCATCCGGGCCGGATCGACTGCGCCGACGCTGGCCGGCGCGTATCCACCCGAACCTTGCAAGGAAAGGAATCATGCGTATTCTCATCGTCGAGGACGAGCCCAAGACCGGCGCCTATCTGCGCAAGGGGCTGACGGAGGCGGGCTATGTGGTCGACTGGGTGCAGGACGGAACCACCGGCCAGCACCAGGCCGAAACCGAGGATTACGACCTGCTGGTGCTCGACGTGATGCTGCCCGGGCAGGACGGCTGGACCCTGCTGCAGAACCTGCGGCGCAGCAAGTCGACCCCGGTGCTGTTTCTCACCGCGCGCGACGACGTGGGGGACCGCGTGAAGGGGCTCGAGCTGGGCGCCGACGACTACCTGGCGAAGCCCTTCGATTTCGTCGAGCTGACCGCGCGCATCAAGTCGATCCTGCGACGCGGCCAGGCGCGCGAGACGAATACCCTGAAGGTCGCCGATCTCGAACTCGACCTGACGCGCCGGAAGGCGACACGACACGCGGATACGATCCTGCTCACCGCCAAGGAGTTCGCGCTGTTGTGGCTGCTGATGCGCCGCGAGGGAGAGATCCTGCCGCGCGCCACCATCGCCTCGCAGGTCTGGGACATGAACTTCAACAGCGATACCAACGTGGTGGATTCGGCAATCCGGCGCCTGCGCTCCAAGATCGACGACGCCTACCAACCGAAGCTGATCCACACCGTGCGCGGCATGGGTTACGTGCTCGAAGTGCGCAACCCGGTTTCGCGATGATGCAGCGCGTCGTCCCTCACACCCTGCGCGGGCGCCTGACGGTCCTCATCATCCTGTCGACCTCGGTGATCCTGGCCTTGAGCGGCCTCGCGCTCTACGAGGCCCTGCGCAGCCGCATCGAATCCTCGGCCGCCGAGCAGATCGACGGCATCACGGCGGCCTTGCGCCAGCACCTGGCCAAGGTCGGAACCCTCACCGATGTGCGGCTGAACCGGGACCTCTGGATCGACCAGCTTCACGGGCATTCGGACATGGATCTCGCCATCCTCGATTCGACCGGCAACGTGCTGGTCGGCACGAGAGGCTTGCGCTTCGACGCCTCACTGCTTTCCGCGGCCGCTGCCTCGGCGGCCGTCGGCGTCGAACCGGCTCGCTCCAGCCTGCGTTATTCGATTTCCACGGTCCGCCTGGCCGGCCCCGGCGCGCCGGTGGTTCGCGTCGTGGTGCAATACGATCGTGCCGAGGACCTGTCGACCCTGCGCGCGCATGCCTACACGATCGTCGTGATCGAGGTGTGCGGCGTGGTGCTGGCCGCCGTGCTCGCCTACGGCATCGCCGGCCTCGGCCTGAACCCCCTGCGCCGCTTCGCCGTGCGCGCCGAGCAGATGTCGACCAGCCGGCTCGCGCATCCCGTGCAGGAGCTGCATGTGTCGGGCGAGCTTCGGGAACTGGAACATGCCTTCAACGGCATGCTGGCGCGGCTCGACGAGTCGTTCACGCGGCTGGGCCAGTTCTCGTCGAACCTGGCGCACGACATGCGCACGCCCCTCACCAACCTGCAGGCCGCCGCGCAGGTGGCGCTCTCGCAGCCGCGCAGCGCGGACGAATACCAGGCCGTGATCGAGTCGAGCATCGACGAATACCAGCGCCTGTCGCACATGATCGAGGACATGCTGTTCATCGCGCGCGCCGAGCAGGCCGGGCAGTCGCTCGATATCCGCCGGCTCGATGCGGCGGACGAGGCCGAACGCGTGGCCGGCTATTACGAGGCGCTCGCGGAGGATGCGGGGGTGTCGATCGTGGTACGGGGCCGGGCAAGCGTCGAGGCTGACCTGAGCCTGTATCAGCGCGCGCTCAGCAACCTGCTGTCGAACGCCTTGAAATACGCGCCGCGCGGCAGCGCGATCACGATCGAATGCCGGCAGCAAGGCGAGGTGGCGCTGATCGAGGTTTCGGACGTGGGGGAGGGCATTCATCCGCGGCATCTCGCGCGGATCTTCGAGCGCTTCTACCGCGTCGATCCCTCGCGGCAGAATTCCGCATCGGGCACGGGGCTGGGGCTGGCGATCGTGAAATCGATCATGGATAACCACGGCGGCGAATGCGGCGTGGACAGCCTGCCGGGAACACTCACCACCTTCTGGCTTCGTTTTCCCGGCGCGACGGGCGAGGCCGCCTCGGACCCGGGCCGCCCGGCCTGAGGCCGGGCGATGTCGCGAGCGTTCCCCGCGGGGCGGCGCTCAACGCGAGCCGAGCTTGTCGTGCGCGTCCACCTTCGGATCGGATTCGCGGGGATGCACGGTCATGCCGTGCAGGTCCTTGTTGCGCTCGACCATGTCCGTGCTCGGCGGATATTGCGTCTTGCCCGCCGGCACGGCGCCCTCGTGTTGCGCGACCTTCAGCTCGTCGACGACATCCGTGCGCGATTTGCCTTGTGCCTGCGCGGCTTGGCTGGCCGCGCCGATCGACATGGCGGCGGTGACGAACAGGACTGCATAACGAATCGACTTCATGACTGGCTCCTTGGGATGGGCTCGCCGGGTGGCGAGTCGTGTGGCCAGTATGGAAAGGCAGCCGTGCGTGATCGTGATTCGAACATGAGAAATGCGTCATGAAGCGGCGATGAGGAAAATCTCATGCCGGGCTCATGTCCATGCCGGAGCGGGCGTCGACAATCCAGCCTCATGCCGTGTGGCGGAGCGCCTGCTCGCGAATCCACGCGACCCGAATCGCCCATCTCCCGGATACGGATCATGTCCCGAATCGATTTTCGCTGCTTTGTCCTGCTTGTCCCGATTGCCCTGCTCTCGATGGCCGGATGCGTGTGGAGCACCGGCGGGCCGGCGCAGGGAAACGGCGGGGAGCACCGCGAGCGACAGGGGATGCCGAACCAGCAGGTGGACTACGCCGGGCATCGCTGCGGCAGCCCTTATGCCTACGTCAAGATCCACCCTTGTGTCTTCCCGCGTCCCTAGCCTGGATCGAGGCCGACATGACGGAATTCTCATGTTCGGATCACGCCCGCGCAGCAGCGCGCGGCCAGAATCAAGCCATCGATACCGAACCGGAAACACGAGGAATGAAGAATGCATTGCGCCTTTCGCTTGGCATGGGCATTGCGCTGGGCGGCCTGTGCCTGGGCGGGCAGGCGACGGCCCAAGCGAAGACTCGCGCCGAAGTCCGGCAGGAACTCCTGCATGCCCGGCACGACGGCTACCTTCCCAATCGACGCACGAATTTCCCGCCCGATGCGTCGATGGTGGCGCGAAGCCGGCAACTGCATCGGCTCACGATCCATCGCGGCGAAAGCTCGCCGCGGTTCGACGAGCACGATACGCGCGATCCGGCGGCTCGGCCCGCGCAATGAACGATGCAAGCGCGAATGGACCCGCGATGGTGGGCGACGTACCGAATCACCGAGGAGTCGAGCATGCGCATGTCGAAGTGGATGAGCCTGTCGATGCTGGCCGTGTCGATGAGCGCGATGGCGGGAGGCTGGCCGGAGCGCTGGATCGATCACGAGCCGACGCATTGGCGAAACCTGGATGCCGAGGCGGGCGACCAGACCGAGCCGGAGCGGCAAGCGAAGCGGCAGGCGAAGCGGGAACCGGTTCCGGTCCCCGGCGATTCGTTGATCACCATCACGCAGAGCCTGTCGCGATCCGGCGCGCCGACGAGCCCGTCGCTTCCGTGATGTACGCGTCGAAGCTTCTTCCCGGTGCGTGCCGGGAAGGCTCCCGCGCCGACCGGCTTGCGTCGTGACCGCGCCTGCCCGATACTTTCCCACTATGTGATTCGATGCCTGCATGGCATGCAATAATCGGCCCTGCATCATTGCCACGAATCCACGCATCCCGTCCCGCCGCCTCGCTTTTTTGACCGATCCCGCCCGCCACGCCGGCGTATTTCTTACTCGCCGCGCAGGCTCGTTCGACACGATTACGAATTCATGTTCGACGGCGCGAGTTTCGCGATCCCCATCTTTATTTTTTTATTGCCACGCTGAAGCGGCCTGACTACGCTCGGGCGGACTGGGCCTGCTGAATTCGACTCATCTGTCGTTGCGGCGGCCATACCAGAACAAGCCGCCGGCCTGGCCGCAACGCCCGGGCCGGCGACGCCAAAGCGAGAGAAACGTGCTGAGACCAGCGCATCCGAGACACGCCGCTGCGCGAGGGCCATGCCGATTCCGCCACATTCCGCCGCCTCGCGCGGCGATGGGCGAGGGCGGCTCGTGCCGGGCGCAAACCCTCCGTCCTTTATCGACCGCCGTCGCCTGCTCCCCCGAGCCTGACCGGGCATCCGGCGCCTGACCCTCCAGGCGCCGCGACGGGCATCGCGCGTGCGCGGGCCGCCGCCGGCACCTGGCTCACCCATTCCATGTCGAATCGCGCGACGGGATGTCCCGACGAGAGCGCCCGGCCGTTCGATTCGCTGCCCAAAGCCATGAACAATCCCACTTCGCATCAAGAGCACCACGGCCTGACGAGTTCGCAGCGCGAGATCTGGTTCGACCAGGAAATGCATGGCGAGGCGCCGGTCTACAACATCGGCGGTTATGTGCGGATCTCGGGCCGCGTCGACGCGGCGCTGCTGGCACGCGCGCTCGAACTGCTGATCCGCCGGCACGACGGCTTGCGCATCGTGCTGTCGCGGGAGCAGGACGAGGAAGGCGTGCCGCGGCAGGAAATCGGGCCGGCCGAGCCCTTCGCGCTGCCGTTGCACGATCTTTCCGCGAGCGAGGACCCCGAAGCCGCGGCCCTCGCGCATGTCGATCGCCAACTCGAAACGCCCTTCGTGCTGCGCGGCGCTCCCCTCTATCGCTTCGAGCTGCTGAAGCTGGGCGAGGCCTGTTTCGACCTGGTGCTGGTCCTGCATCACCTGATCGTCGACGGCTGGGCGATCGGCCTGATGCTCGAATCGCTGGGCAGGATCTATGGGCAGCTCGAAGCCGGGCAGGCGCCCGGGCTCGATGCGCCTTCCTACCTCGACTTCGTCGAGCAGGATCGCCTGTATCGCCAGTCGCCGAAGTTCGAGCAGCATCGCGCCTACTGGCTCGACAAGTTCCGCGAGGTGCCGGAGCCGCTGTTCAGCCCGCGTTTCAAGGCGCGTTTCGGCGATGCCGTGGTGCCGAGCCGCAATCACCAGTTCAGCCTGCCGCGCAGCCATTACGAGCGTATCGTCGCGCTTGCCGGCGCCTGCGATGCCACGCCGTTCCACGTGATCCTCGCGATCCTCTACGTCTACTTCGCGAGGACGGCCCAGCGCGAGGACCTGAGCATCGGCCTGCCGATCCTGAACCGCGCCAATGCCGGGTTCAAGGCCACGCTCGGCATGTTCGCCGGCGTCAGCGCGATGCGCCTGCGCTTCGACCAGGAACTGCCGTTCGACGAACTGGTGAAGGCCCTGGGCGCGATGCTCAAGCAGGACTATCGCTACCAGCGCTTCCCCATCAGCGAGCTCAATCGCGAGCTGGGCCTGTGGCGCGCGCAGCGTGCCCAGGTGTTCGACATCTCGCTGTCCTACGAGCGCAACGACAACAACCTGCGCTTCGGCAACTGGCCGGCGCGCGCGGTCAAGCGCTCCAACAACCACGAGCAGACGCCGCTGGCCATCTACGTGCGCGAGAACCGCTACGACGAGCAGGTCTGGATCCACTTCATCCACAACCAGGCCTATTTCGACGGCGCGGAGATCGAGGCGCTGGAGCAGCGCTTCCGGCACTTGCTGGACCAGGTGCTCGACGCGGTGCACACGCCCGTGCATCGCCTGGCGATCGCCACGCCCGAGGAAAGCGCGCGAATCGCCCGCTGGGGCGCGGCCGGCGTCGAGACGGCGCGTGAGCGCACGATCCACGGGCTATTCGAGGCGCAGGCCGCGCGCGTGCCCGATGCGATCGCGGTGCTGCATGAGGATCGGCAACTGAGCTACGGCGAACTGAATGCGCGCGCCAACCAGCTCGCGCATCGCCTGATCGGCATGGGCGTGCAGCCCGACCAGCGCGTGGCGATCTGCGCCGAGCGCGGGCTGGAGATGCTGGTTGCCGTGCTCGCGGTGCTGAAGGCGGGCGCGGGTTACGTGCCGATGGACCCGGCCTATCCGGCCGAGCGGCTCCATCACATGCTGGGCGACAGCGCGCCGGTGGCGATCCTCGTTCAAGGCGCCGGCCGTGAGGCGGCGGCGAGCGCCCGGTCGGTCCCTGTGATCGAACTCGACGAGAGCGCCTGGGCCGGGCAGCCGACCGGCAACCCCGCGCGCGCCGATCTGCAGCCGCATCATCTCGCCTACGTGATCTACACCTCGGGCTCGACCGGCCAGCCCAAGGGCGTGATGGTCGAGCATCGCAACGTGCCGCGCCTGTTCGAGGCCACCGCGCCCTGGTTCGGCTTCGACGAACGCGATGTGTGGACGCTGTTCCATTCCTTCGCCTTCGACTTCTCGGTCTGGGAGATCTGGGGCGCGCTGCTGCACGGCGGCCGCCTGGTGGTGGTGCCGGCGCCGGTCAGCCGCTCGCCGCGAGCCTTCTACGCGCTGCTGCGCGAGCAGGGCGTGACGATCCTGAACCAGACGCCGAGCGCGTTCCAGCAACTGATCGCGGCGCAGGGCGACGATGCCGGCGCGCATCGCCTGCGGCAGGTGATCTTCGGCGGCGAGGCGCTGGAGCCGAGCATGCTGCAGCCCTGGTATGCGCGCGCCGGCAATGCGCACACGCGGCTCGTCAACATGTACGGCATCACCGAAACCACGGTGCATGTCACCTATCGCGCGCTGAGCGCGGAGGATGCGCGGCATGGCGGCCGAAGCCCGATCGGCGTGCCGATCCCGGACCTGCGAGTGCATGTGCTCGACCGTTGGGGCCAGCCGGTGCCGGCCGGGGTGACCGGCGAGATGTACGTCGGCGGCGCGGGCGTGGCGCGTGGCTACCTGAACCGCCCCGAGCTGAGCGCCGAGCGCTTCGTGCGCGATCCGTTCAGCGACGATCCTCACGCGCGGCTGTACCGCACCGGCGACCTCGGGCGCTGGCAGCCCGACGGCACGCTCGACTACCTGGGCCGCAACGACGACCAGGTGAAGATCCGCGGCTTCCGTATCGAGCTGGGGGAAATCGAGGCGCGGCTGGCGGCGATCGAGGGCATCGAGGCCGCGGCCGTGCTGGCGCGCGAGGACGCGCCCGGCGACAAGCGCCTCGCGGCCTACTACACGGGCGAGGAGCAGGCGGCGGAAGCCTTGCGCGCCGCGTTGCAGGCGCGGCTGCCGGACTACATGGTGCCGGCCGCCTTCGTGCACCTGGACGCGCTGCCCCTGACCGCCAACGGCAAGCTCGACCGCCGCGCGCTGCCGGCGCCGCAGGCGCAGGCCTATGCGAGCCGCGCCTACGCGGCGCCGCAAGGCGAGGTGGAGCAGACCCTCGCGCGGCTCTGGCAGGCGCTGCTCGGCATCGAGCGCGTCGGCCGCCACGATCATTTCTTCGAGCTGGGCGGCCATTCGCTGCTGGCCGTGAAGCTGGTCGAGCAGATGCGCGAGGCGGGGCTGCACGCGGACGTGCGGGTGCTGTTCGGCCAGCCGACCTTGTCGGCCCTGGCGCTGGCGGCGCAGGGCGGCGAGGGCGAGTCCTTCACGGTGCCGCCCAACCGGATTCCGGCCGATTGCGGGCGGATCACGCCCGACATGCTGCCGCTGGCGACGCTGAGCCAGGCGCAGATCGAGACGATCGCGGCCGGCGTGCCGGGCGGCATGCGCAACATCCAGGACATCTATCCGCTCGCCACGCTGCAGGAAGGGATCCTCTATCACCATCTGTCGGCGAGCCGGGGCGATCCCTATGTGCTGCAGGCGCTGTTCAGCCTGCCCGACCGGGCACGGCTCGAGGCCTTCGCGGCCGCGCTGCAGGGCGTGGTGGATCGCCATGACATCCTGCGCACCGCGGTGAGATGGGAAGGGCTCGACGAGCCGATGCAGGTGGTGTGGCGCGAGGCCCGGCTGCCGGTCGAGGAAGTCGGTCTCGACGCCGCGCAAGGCGATATCTCCGCCCAACTGCGCGAGCGTCACGATTTCCGCGGCGCCCGGCTCGATCTCGGGCGCGCGCCGATGATGCGCCTGGTCCACGCCGAGGACCCGGCCAACCAGCGCCATGTCGCGCTGCTGCTGTTCCATCACCTGATCGACGATGCCACCTCGCTGCGCTACATGGGCATCGAGGTGGACGCGCTGCTGCGTGGGCAGGCGCAGGCGCTGCCCGAGCAGGTGCCGTACCGCAACTACGTGGCCCGCACGCGCCTGGGCGCGGATCGCGCGGCGCAGGAAGCCTTCTTCCGCGAGATGCTGCAAGGTGTCGACGAGCCGACGCTGCCGTTCGGGCTGGTGGACGTGCTGAGCAGCGAGGCCGAGCTGCGCGAGGCGCGCCTGGGCGTGGCGCCGGCCGTGTCGGCGCGGCTTCGCGCGCAGGCGCGGCGCCTCGGCGTGAGCACCGCGAGCCTGCATCACCTGGCCTGGGCGCAGGTGGTGGGCGCCGTCTCGGGCCGCGAGGACGTGGTGTTCGGCACGGTGCTGATGGGGCGCCTGCAAGGCAGCGCCGGCGCGGCGCGCTCGCTGGGCATGTTCATCAACACCTTGCCGCTGCGCGCCGAACTGGGCGCGACCGGCGCGCGTGCCGCGGTGGCGCGGATGCACGAGCGCCTGAGCGCGCTGCTCGAGCACGAGCATGCGTCGCTGTCGCTGGCGCAACGCTGCAGCGGCGTGGCGGCGCCCGCGCCGCTGTTCAGCGCGCTGCTGAACTACCGGCACGATGCCGTGCAGGCTGGCGCCGAGCAGGCCAGCGCCGATGCCTGGCGCGAGGTGACGGTGCTGGGCGGCGAGGAACGCAGCAACTATCCGCTGATGCTGTCGGTCGACGATCGCGGCGAGGATTTCGGCCTGGCGGTGCAGGCCGTCGAGCAGGTGGACGCGGCGCGGATCTGCGCCTACATGCACACGGCGCTCGAGCAACTGGTGGAAGCCTTGGAGCAGCGGCCCGAGGCGCCGCTGCAAAGCCTCACGATCCTGCCGCCGCAGGAGCGCTCGCGCCTGCTCGACGGCTTCAACGCGACCCAGGCCGACTGGCCGAACGAGGCCACGGTCCACGCCCTGTTCGAGGCGCAGGCGCGGCGCACGCCCGAGGCGGTGGCGGCGGTGTTCGAGGGCAGGCAGCTCAGCTACCGCGAGCTCGACCAGCGCGCCGAGCGCCTGGCCCGGCTACTGGCGCGGCGCGGCGCGGGCCGCGATGCGCGCGTGGCGATCTGCGTGGGCCGCAGCCTGGAGATGGTGGTCGGCCTGCTCGGCATCCTGAAGTCGGGCGCGGCCTATGTGCCGCTCGACCCGGGCTACCCGGCCGATCGCCTGGCCTGGATGCTGGCCGACAGCGCGCCGCTGGCGGTGCTCACGCACGCGCCGACGGCCGGCGTGGCCGGCGACACCGGCGTGCCCGAGATCGCCATCGACATCGAGACGGCTCCGGACGATGCCGAGGACCAGGCGCCGCCGCCGCGAGCCGAGGCGGCCGATGTTGAGGCGGCCGATGCCGCGTCGCTGGCCTATGTGATCTACACCTCCGGTTCCACCGGCCGGCCCAAGGGCGTGGCCATGCCGCATCGGGCGCTGGTCAACCTGCTGCACTGGCAGGCGAGCGACAGCCAGCGCCAGGGCTATCGCGGCGGCCGGACCCTGCAATTCGCGGCGCTCGGCTTCGACGTGGCGTTCCAGGAAATCTTCAGCACGCTCTGCACGGGCGCCACGCTGGAGCTGATCCCCGAATCGCTGCGCTTCGATTTCGCGCGCCTGTTCGAGCACATCCGCGCGCGCGGCATCGAGCGCATCTACCTGCCGTACATCGCCTTGCAGGGGCTGGCGGAAGCGGTGGTCGGCAGCGGGGCGGCGCTGTCGGGCTGCAACCTGCGCGAGGTGATCACGGCCGGCGAGCAGTTGCGCATCACCGACGAGATCCGCGGCTTCTTCGCTCGCCTGAAGCCGGCGCGTCTCTACAACCATTACGGGCCTTCCGAGACCCATGTGACGATCGCCTTCTCGCTGCCCGAGCCGGTCGAGGCCTGGAGCACGCTGCCACCGATCGGCCGGCCGATCGCCAACACGCGGGTGTATCTGGTGGACGAGCAAGGCCGCCCGGTGCCGCAAGGCGTGGCCGGCGAGATCTGGATCGGCGGCGCGGGCGTGGCGCGCGCCTACCTGAACCGGCCGGAACTGACGGCCGAGCGCTTCCTCGACGATCCGTTCGGCGGCGAGCCGCGGGCGAGCGTCTATCGCACCGGCGACCTGGGCCGCTGGCTGGCCGACGGCAGCATCGAATACCTCGGCCGCAACGACCAGCAGATCAAGATCCGCGGCTTCCGCGTCGAGCCGGGCGAGATCGAGGCGAAGCTCGAGCAGCTTGACGGCGTGAAGGACGCGGCCGTGGTGGCGCGCGAGGACGCGGCGGGCGGGCGGCGGCTGGTGGCTTACTACACGGGCGAGGTGATCGCGGCCGACGCGCTGCACGCGGCGCTGCAAGCGAGCCTGCCCGACTACATGGTGCCGGGGCGCTACATGCACCTGGCGGCGCTGCCGCTCACGCCGAACGGCAAGCTGGACCGCCGCGCGCTGCCCGAGCCCGATGCGCAGGCGCTGGTGAGCCGGCGCTACGAGGCGCCGGTCGGCGAGGCCGAGCAGGCCCTGGCGGCGATCTGGCAGGACCTGCTGGGCGTGGCACGGGTGGGCCGCCAGGATCATTTCTTCGAGCTGGGCGGCCATTCGCTGCTGGCCATGAAGCTGGTGGAGCGGATGCGCCGGGCCGGGCTCGATGCCGATATCCGCGTGCTGTTCGGCCAGCCGACGCTGGCCGCGCTGGCAGCCGCCGCGAGCGGCCGGGCCGAGGTGGCGGCGCCGGCCAACGCGATCCCGGCCGATTGCGAGCGGATCACGCCCTCGATGCTGCCGCTCGTGACGCTCACGCAGGAGCAGATCGACGCGGCCGTGGCCGGCGTGCCGGGCGGCGCGCGCAACGTGCAGGACATCTATCCGCTCGCGCCGCTGCAGGAAGGCATCCTCTATCACCACGTGTCGACCAGCGAGGGCGATCCCTACCTGCTGCAGGCGCTGTTCAGCCTGCCGAGCCGCGAGCGCGTGGCGCGCTTCCTCGATGCGTTCCAGCAGGTGATCGACCGGCACGACATCCTGCGTACGCGCATCGTCTGGACCGGCCTCGACGAAGCCCTGCAGGTGGTCTGCCGGCAGGCGCCGCTGGCGGCGAGCGAACTCGTGCTGGATGCGCGGCAGGGCGATATCGGCCGGCAGTTGCAGGCGCGCTTCGATCCGCGCCATTACCGGCTCGACCTGCGGCAGGCGCCCTTGATGCGGGTCGCCTACGCGCGCGACGAGGCGAACGATCGCTGGGTGCTGGTGCTGCTGATCCACCACATGACGCTCGATCACACCGCGCTCGACGTGATGCAGCAGGAGATGCTGGCCTGCCTGGAGGGCGGCGAGGCCAGCGCGAGCCTGCCCGCGCCGCAGCCGTATCGCAACTATGTCGCCCAGACGCGCCTGGGGGTGAGCCAGGCGGCGCACGAAGCCTTCTTCCGCGAGATGCTGGCGACGGTGGACCAGCCTTGCCTGCCGTTCGGGCTGGTGGACGTGCAGGGCGACGGCCACGGCATCGAGGAAGCGCGGCGCGATGTCGATGCCGCGCTGGCCGGCCGGATCCGCGCGCAGGCGCGCCTGCTCGGCGTGAGCGCCGCGAGCCTCGCGCACCTGGCCTGGGCGCGGGTGGTCGGCGAGCTTGCCGGGCGCGAGGACGTGGTGTTCGGCACGGTGCTGCTGGGGCGCCTGCAAGGCGGCACGGGCGCGGATCGCGCGCTGGGGATGTTCATCAATACGCTGCCGCTGCGCGTCGACATGGGCGGGCAGGGCGTGAAGGACGGCGTGAAGGCCACGCATGCCAGGCTGGCCGCGCTGCTCGGCCACGAGCATGCCTCGCTGGCGCTGGCCCAGCGTTGCAGCGGCGTGGCCGCGCCGGCGCCCTTGTTCAGCGCGCTGCTGAATTATCGTCACAGCAGCGCCGAATCGATGCAGGGGGATCGGGCAAGCGCCTCCTGGAGCGGGATCGAGGTGCTGGAGGTCCTGGAGCGCACCAACTATCCGCTGTGCCTGAGCGTCGACGATCTCGGCGAAGGCTTCGTGCTGACGGTGCAGGCGGTGTCGAGCGTCGACGCGCGGCGCGTCGCGGCTTACGCGCATACGGCGCTGGAGCAGCTCGTCGAGGCGCTCGAACACCGGCCCGACGCTCCCTTGCATGAGCTGTCGATCCTGCCGTCGAGCGAGCGCGCGCAACTGCTCGAACGCTTCAACGCGACGGCGGCGAGCCATGCGCGGGAGGAGGCGACGCTGCATGCGTGGTTCGAGGCGCAGGTGCGTAGCACGCCGCATGCGACGGCGGTGTGCCACGAAGCGCAAACGCTGAGCTACGCCGAGCTGAACGCGCGCGCCAACCGGCTCGCGCATCGCCTGATCGAGCAGGGCATCCGGCCCGACGATCGCGTGGCGATCTGTGTCGAGCGCAGCCTCGACATGGTGGTGGGCCTGCTGGCGATCCTCAAGTCGGGTGCCGCCTACGTGCCGGTCGATCCCGGCTATCCGGCGCAGCGGATCGCCTACATGCTGGAGGACAGCGCCCCGGCGGTGATCCTCGTCCAGGCGGCAACGCAGGGCCTGGTGGGGCAGGCTCCCGCTCCCGTCGTGAGCATCGATGCGGAGGGTCTCGACGCTTATCCCGATGCGGATCCACGGGTTGCCGGGCTCGACGCGCGCAGCCTGGCCTACGTGATCTACACCTCGGGCTCGACCGGCCAGCCCAAGGGGGTGATGGTCGAGCATCGGCAACTGGTCAATCACATGGCCTGGATGCAGGCCGCGTTCCCGCTCCAGGCGGGCGACGCGGTGGCGCAGAAAACACCGTTCAGCTTCGACGCCTCGGTATGGGAGTTTCACGCGCCGCTGCTGGCGGGCGGCCGGCTGGTGCTGGCCAGGCCCGATGGCCATCGCGACGTCGAATACCTGGCGACATGGTTGCGCACGCAATCGATCCACACGTTGCAGGTGGTGCCGACGCTGCTGGCGGCCCTGCTCGAGGCGAACGCGCTGGCCGGCTGCCCGGCGCTGCAGCGCGTGTTCTGCGGCGGCGAGGCGCTGCCGCCCCGGCTGGTCGAGGCCTTCCACGCCCAGGCGCCCGGGGTCACGCTGGTGAACCTCTACGGCCCGACCGAAACGACCATCGACGCGACCAGCCATGTCCACACGCGCGGCGAGGTGCGGGCCGGCTCGATCATCGGCCGGCCGATCGCGAATACGCGGATCTACATCCTGGATGCCCGGGGCCGGCCGGCGCCGATCGGCGTGGCCGGCGAACTGGCGATCGGCGGCGCCGGCGTGGCGCGCGGCTACTTGCATCGTGCCGAACTGACGGCCGAGCGCTTCGTGACGGACCCGTTCAGCGAGGATTCTCGGGCGCGCATGTACCGCAGCGGCGACCTGGGCCGCTGGCTCGAGGACGGCAGCATCGAATACCTCGGCCGCAACGACGATCAGGTCAAGATCCGAGGCTTCCGCATCGAGCTGGGCGAAATCGAGGCCCGGCTGGGCGCGGTGGACGGCATCAAGGAAGCCGTCGTGCTGGCTCGCGAGGACGCACCGGGCGATGCCCGCCTGGTCGGCTACTACACCGGCACGGCCCTGCCGGTCGAGACGCTGCGCGCGAGCCTGCAGGCGCAGTTGCCGGAACACATGATCCCGGCCGCCTACCTGCACCTGGCGGCGCTGCCGCTCACGCCGAACGGCAAGCTGGATCGCAAGGCGCTGCCGGCGCCGGACGCGCAGGCCTATCGGGTTCGCGCCTACGAGGCGCCCGCCAACGACGCGGAGCGCATCATCGCCGACATCTGGCAGAACCTGCTGGGCATCCCGCGCGTCGGCCGCCACGACAACTTCTTCGAGCTGGGCGGCCATTCGCTGCTGGCCGTCAGGCTGATCGAGCGCATGCGCCAGGCGGGATTGCAAGCGAACGTGCGCACCTTGTTCGGCCAGCCGAGCGTGGCATCCCTGGCGGAAACCGCCGGCGCGCGCGCCGAGATCGAGGTGCCGCCCAACGGCATCCCGGCCGATTGCGAGCGGATCACGCCGGCGATGCTGCCGCTGGCGACGCTCACGCAGGCGCAGATCGATGCCGCCGTGGCCGGCGTGCCGGGCGGCGCGCGCAACGTGCAGGACATCTATCCGCTCGCGCCGCTGCAGCAGGGCATTCTGTACCACCACCTGATGGCCAAGGCCGGGGACCCGTACCTGCTGCACGCCTTGTTCGGCTTCGCCAGCCGCGAACGGCTCGACGCCTTCGTGGCCGCGCTGCAGGGCGTGATCGATCGCCACGACATCCTGCGCACCGCGATCGTTCGCGACGGCCTGGAGGAACCGCTGCAGGTGGTCCTGCGCCACGCGCGGCTGAGTCAGGAGCATGTCGTCCCGGAAGCCGGCGATGTCGCCGCGCAGTTGCAGGCCCGCTTCGATCCGCGCCGGTTCCGCATCGATCTCGGCCAGGCGCCGCTGATGCGCGTGGCCTTCGCGCACGACGCGGCCAACCGGCGCTGGCTGGCGATGCTGCTGTTCCATCACATCGCCCTGGACCACATGGCGCTGGAGATCGTGCAGCAGGAAATGCAGGCGCATCTGCTGGGCGAGCAGGCGGCCTTGCCCGCGGCGCTGCCTTACCGCAACTACGTGGCCCAGGCGCGGCTCGGCGGCAACGACGCCGCGCACGAGCATTTCTTCCAGGCGATGCTGCACGACATCGACGAGCCGACGCTGCCCTTCGGCCTGGCCGACGTGCAGGGCGACGGACGCGGCGTGGCCGAATGCAGCCGGTCGGTCGAGGGCGAGCTGGTTCGGCGCTTGCGCGGCCACGCGCGCCGGCTCGGCGTGAGCACCGCGAGCCTGTGCCACCTGGCCTGGGCGCGCGTGGTGGGGCAGTTGTCGGGGCGCGACGAGGTGGTATTCGGCACCGTCCTGCTCGGGCGCATGCAGGGCGGTGCGGGCGCCGAGCGCACGCTGGGCATGTTCATCAACACCCTGCCGCTGCGGGTCGGCGTCGGCGCGCAGGCGGTGGAGGACGGCATCGCGCAGACCCACGCGCGGCTCGCGGCCCTGCTGGAGCACGAACACGCCTCGCTGGCGCTGGCGCAGCGCTGCAGCGGCGTGGCGGCACCGGCGCCGCTGTTCAGCGCGCTGCTGAACTATCGCCACATGGGCCCGCGAGGGCCGCTCGCGGCCGGCCACGAAGCCTGGCAAGGCATCGAGGCGCTGGGCGGCGAGGAGCGCACCAACTATCCGCTGATGCTCTCGGTCGACGATTACGGCACGGACCTGGGGCTGACGGTCCAGGCCGTCGCGAGCATCGACGCGGCACGTATCTGCGGCTACATGCAGGCCGCGCTCGAAAGCCTGGCCGACGCCATCGAGCAGGCGCCGCGAACGCCGCTCCACGCGCTCGACATCCTGCCCGCTGACGAACGCCGGCAGCTTCTGGACGGCTTCAACGACACGCACGCGCCCTATCCGCACGACCAGACCCTGCACCAGTTGTTCGAGGCGCAGGCCGCGCGCGACCCGAACGCCGTCGCGGTCGAGCACGAAGGCCGGCAACTGAGTTACGGCGAGCTGAATGCGCGCGCCAACCGCGTGGCGCACCGCCTGATCGCGCTCGGCGTGCAGCCGGACCAGCGCGTGGCGATCTGCGTCGAGCGCGGCATCGAGATGGTGGTCGGCCTGCTCGGCATCCTGAAGTCGGGCGCGGGCTACGTGCCGCTCGACCCGGCCTATCCGGCGCAGCGGCTGCACTACATGCTGGCCGACAGCGCGCCGGTGGCCGTGCTGGCCCAGCCGGCCACGCGCGCCCTGCTGGTCGGCGAGATGCCGATGCTGGACCTGTCGTCGACGGATGTCGCGCACGTGCCGGTCGACAACCCGGTGGTGGCCGGGCTGGACGCGCGAAGCCTGGCCTACGTGATCTACACCTCGGGCTCGACCGGCCAGCCCAAGGGCGTGATGATCGAGCATCGCAACGCGGTCAATTTCCTCCACTGGGCCCATGAGGCCTTCGACGCGCGGGAGCAGGCGCGCACGCTGTTCTCGACCTCGCTGAACTTCGACCTGGCCGTCTACGAATGCTTCGCGCCGCTCACGCGCGGCGGCCGCATCGAGGTGGTGTCGAACATCCTCGCCCTGCGCGAGCGCGAGTATGAAGTCGACCTCGTCAATACCGTGCCCTCGGCCTTGTCGAGCCTGCTCGACAGCGGCGCCCTGAGCGCATCCGTGCGTACCGTGAACGTGGCCGGCGAGGCGCTGCGGCGCGAACTGGTGGAGAAGCTGTTCGCCGAAACCGCTGTGGCGCGGCTCTGCAATCTCTACGGCCCCTCGGAGACGACCACCTATTCGACCTGGGTATCGATGCCGCGCGAGCAGGGGTTCGCCGCGCATATCGGCCGCCCGGTGGCGAACACGCAAATCCATCTGCTCGACGCGCGCGGCGCGCTCGTGCCCGTCGGCGTGGCGGGCGAGATCTGCATCGGCGGCGCCGGCGTGGCGCGCGGCTACCTGAACCGCCCCGAGCTGACGGCCGAGCGCTTCGTCGAGGATCCGTTCAGCGCGGATCCGCAGGCACGCATGTATCGCACCGGCGACCTC
Organism: Burkholderia sp. SJZ089; assembly: GCF_007828315.1. Classification (NCBI taxonomy): domain Bacteria; kingdom Pseudomonadati; phylum Pseudomonadota; class Betaproteobacteria; order Burkholderiales; family Burkholderiaceae; genus Burkholderia; species Burkholderia sp. SJZ089. The sequence continues at coordinate 42,170 of NZ_VIUM01000004.1, forward strand.
GGACGCTGGCTGCCCGATGGCCAGCTCGAATACCTGGGCCGCAACGATCACCAGGTGAAGATCCGTGGCTTCCGCATCGAGCCGGGCGAGATCGAGGCGCGGCTGGCCGCCTTGCCGGGCCTGCGCGAGGCGGTGGTGCTGGCACGCGAGGACGCGCCCGGCGAAAAGCGCCTGGTGGCCTACTACACGGGCGAGCCGCGCGAAGCCGAGGTGCTGCGCGGCGCCTTGCGCGAGACCCTGCCCGAGCACATGGTGCCGGGCGCCTTCGTGCATCTCGAGGCGCTGCCGCTGACGCAGAACGGCAAGCTGGATCGCAGGGCCTTGCCCGCGCCGCTGGCCGAGGCCTTGGCGAGCGGTGCCTACGCGGCACCGGCCAACGACATCGAACGGGCGCTGGCGGGGATCTGGCAGACGCTGCTCGGTGTCGAGCAGGTCGGCCGTCACGATCACTTCTTCGAACTCGGCGGCCATTCGCTGCTGGCGATCCGGCTGATCGCGCAGGTGCGCGAGCGGCTCGGCGTGGAGCTGCCGCTGTCGGTGCTGTTCACGCATGCCTCGCTCGATGCGCTGGCCGCCGCCGTCGCGAGCGCCGCGCGCAGCAGCCTGCCGGCGATCGTGCCGGCCGCGCGCGGGGAGCACGGCGCGCTGCCGCTGTCCTTCGCGCAGCAGCGGCTGTGGTTCCTGGCCCAGCTCGCCGGCGGCAGCGATACCTATCACATCGCGGCCGGCCTGCGCCTGCGAGGCGCGCTCGACGTGCCGGCCTTGCAAGGCGCGCTGGACGGCATCGTCGCGCGTCACGAGGCCTTGCGGACCCGCTTCGTCGAGCAGGGCGGCCAGGCGGTGCTGCATATCGACGACGAACATGCCGGGTTCCCGCTGCGTGTCGAGGACCTCTCGACGCTGCCCGATCCGGCCGCGCGCGAGGCGGCGCTGGCCCGGCAGGTGGAGGACGAAGCCCGCGCGCCGTTCAGCCTGGAGGCGGGGCCGCTCGCGCGCGGCCGGCTGCTCAGGCTCGGCGAGGACGATCACGCGCTGCTGGTGACGATGCACCATATCGTCTCGGACGGCTGGTCGATGGGCGTGTTCACGCGCGAGCTGGCGGCGCTGTACCGCGCCGGCCGTCGCGGCGAGGCGGCGTGCCTGCCGGCGCTGCCGGTGCAGTACGCCGACTACGCGCGCTGGCAGCGCGACCGGGTCGACGAGGCGATGCTGCAGAGGCAGGGCGCCTACTGGCGGGACGCGCTGTCGGGCGCGCCGGCCCTGCTGGCCCTGCCGACCGACCGGCCGCGCCCGGCGCGGCAGGATCACGCCGGCGCGGCGGTGCCGGTGCACCTCGACGCGCAACTGACGGCCGCGCTGAAGGCGCTGGGCCAGCAACACGGCGCCACGCTGTTCATGGTCCTGCTGGCCGGCTGGGCGACCGTGCTGGGCCGCCTGGCCGGGCAGGACGAGCTGGTGATCGGCGCGCCGGTCGCCAATCGGCAGCGCGCCGAGGTGGAAGGCCTGATCGGCCTGTTCGTGAACACGCTGGCGCTGCGCGTGGACCTGGCCGGCGAGCCCGATGCGAATGCCTTGCTGGCGCGCATCAAGACGCGCGTGCTGGACGCGCAGGCGCACCAGGACCTGCCCTTCGAGCAGGTGATCGAGGCGGTGCGCCCCGAGCGCAGCCTGTCGTACAGCCCGCTGTTCCAGGCCCTGCTGGCCTGGAGCAACGTCGATACCCGCGGCCTGGCGCTCGATGGCCTGGCGCTCGCGCCGCTGGCCGCCGCGCATCGCGCCGCGAAGTTCGACGTCTCGCTGGTGCTCGACGAGCGCGACGGCTGCATCGCCGGCGAGCTCGAATACGCGAGCGCCTTGTTCGATCGCGCCACCGTGCAGCGTTATGTCGGCTACCTCGAACGCGTGCTGCGCGCGATGGTGGCGCAGCCGTCCGGGGCGCTGTCGCGCATCGCGCTGCTGGGCGCCGCCGAGCAGCACCGGCTGCTCGACACCTGGAACCGGACCGGCGCCACTTATCCGGCGAGCCAGGGCGTGCATCGGTTGTTCGAGGCACAGGCCCGCCACACGCCCGAGGCGATCGCGGTGATCGACGGCGAGACCGTGCTCGACTACGCGGCACTGGACGCGAAAGCGAACCGCCTCGCGCGGCGCCTGATCGCCGCCGGGGTGCAGCCGGGCCAGCGCGTGGTGACGCTGCTCGACCGCTCCGCCGCCCTGGTGATCGCGCAACTGGCCATCCTCAAGGCCGGCGCGGCCTATGTGCCGATCGACCCGCGCGCGCCGGCCGAACGCCAGGCCTGGGTGATGCGCGATTGCGGCGCGCCGGTCGCGGTGGTCGACACCGCCGCGGGGCTGCCCGGAGAGATCGCGGCGCGGGCGCTGCCGATCGACGACGGCAGCGGGACCGACGAACCCTCGGCCGACCCCGGCCTGCCGTTCGACGAGGCGGCCGTCGCCTACGTGATGTACACCTCGGGCTCGACCGGCACGCCGAAGGGCGTGCTGGTCCCGCATCGCGGCGTGAACCGCCTGGTCGTCAACAACGGCTACGCGAGTTTCCACGCCGAGGACCGCGTGGCCTGGGTCGGCAATCCGGCCTTCGACATCAGCACGCTCGAAGTCTGGGCGCCGCTGCTGCATGGCGGCTGCCTGGTGGTGGTGCCGCATGCCGCCGTGCTGCAGCCCCAGCAGTTGCGCGCGCTGGTGGAGCGGCACCGCATCAGCGTGCTGCACCTGACCTCGGGCCTGTTCAGCCAGATCGCCGAGCTGCTCGGCGACGTGCTCGGCACGCTGCGCCTGCTGCTGGTGGGCGGCGACGCGGTCGACCCGGCCGTGGTCGCGCGCGTGTTGGCGCGCCATGCGCCGCGGCACCTGCTGCATTGCTACGGACCGACCGAGAACACCACCTTCTCGACCACCTGCGAGCTGACGGCCGCCGATGCGCGGCTGCCGCGCCTGCCGATCGGCCGACCGATCGCGAACACGCGTGCCTACCTGCTGGATGCGCATGGACAGCCGGTGCCGACCGGCGCGATCGGCGAGTTGTACGTGGGCGGCGACGGCGTGGCGCATGGCTATCTCGACCGTCCCGAACTGACGGCCGAGCGCTTCCTGGCCGATCCGTTCGCGGCCGAGCCGGGCGCTCGCATGTACCGCACCGGCGACCTGGCGCGCTACCTGCCCGACGGCCGGCTGGAGTTCCTCGGCCGCAACGACCAGCAGGTCAAGATCCGCGGCTTCCGCGTCGAGCCGGGCGAGATCGAGGCGACGCTGGCGCGCTGCCCGGGCGTGAAGGACGCCGCCGTGATCGCGCGCCAGGACACGCCGGGGCGCCCCGACGAGAAGCGGCTGGTGGCCTACCTGGTGCCGCAGGACGGCGCCGAGCTGTCCGCCGCGGACTTGCGTGCCCGGCTCGCGGCCGAGCTGGCCGACTACATGGTGCCCAGCGCCTTCGTGATGCTGGCGGCGCTGCCGCTCACGCCGAACGGCAAGCTCGATCGCCGGGCGCTGCCGGCGCCGGACATCGGGGCGCATGCCACGCGCGCCTACGAGGCGCCGCTCGGCGAGACCGAAACGCTGCTGGCGGGCATCTGGGCCGAACTGCTGCATGTCGAGCGGGTCGGCCGCCAGGACCATTTCTTCGAGCTGGGCGGCCATTCGCTGCTGGCGGTCGGCCTGATCGCGCGGATGCGCGAGGCGGGCCTGCAGGCCGACGTGCGCGTGCTGTTCGGCCAGCCCACGCTGGCGGCGCTGGCCGCCGCGGTGGGCGGCGCGGCGCCGGCGGTGCCGGTGCCGGCGAACCGCATCGGCGAGGGCTGCGCGCGCATCACGCCCGAACTGCTGCCGCTGGCGACGCTGACCCAGCCCGCCATCGACCGGATCGTGGCCGGCGTGCCGGGCGGGGTGGCCAACGTGCAGGATATCTATGCATTGGCGCCCCTGCAGGAAGGCATCCTCTATCACCATCTGTCGGCCGGCGAGCAGGACCCGTATGTCCTGCAGGCCTTGTTCGCGGTGGACGGCCGAGCGCGCATCGACGCCTTCGCGGCGGCCCTCCAGGCGGTGATCGATCGTCACGACATCCTGCGCACGGCGATCGTCTGGGACGGGCTCGACGAGCCGGTGCAGGTGGTCTGGCGCCGCGCGACGATGCTCGTCGAGCAGGCGCGGGTCGATCCGGCCGACGGCGAGGTGGCCGACGCGCTGCGCGCGCAATGCCGCCGCCTGGACCTGAGCCGCGCGCCGCTGATGCGGATGCGCTTCGCCCATGACCCGGCGAAGCGTCGCTGGGTGGCGATGCTGGCCTTCCACCACGTGGTGCTCGACCACGCGGCGCTGGAGATCGTCGAGCACGAGATCCGCGCGCATTTCGAGGGGCGGGGCGGGCAGTTGCCCGCGCCGGTGCCGTATCGCAACCATCTCGCGCAGGTGCGTGGCGGCGTGAGCCGCGAGGCGCACGAGGCCTTCTTCCGCGACATGCTGGGCACGCTCGACACGCCCACGCTGCCGTTCGGACTGGCCGACGTGAACCTGCCGGGCGCCTCGATCGAGCAGGCGCGGCGCGCGGTGGACGGCGCGCTGTCCCGGCGCCTGCGCGCGCAGGCGCGCCGGCTCGGCGTGAGCGCGGCCAGCCTGCATCACCTGGCCTGGGCACGACTGCTGGGCCGCGCCTCGGGCAGCGAGGATGTCGTGTTCGGCACCGTGCTGCTGGGCCGCCTGCAGGGCGGCGCCGGCTCGGAGCGCGCGCTCGGCATGTTCATCAACACCTTGCCGCTGCGCGTGGCGCTGGGCGGGCAGGGCGTGCGCGACGGCGTGCTGGCCACCCATGCGCGGCTCACGGCCCTGCTCGGCCACGAGCATGCGCCGCTGGCGCTGGCCCAGCGCTGCAGCGGCGTGGCCGCGCCCGCGCCGCTGTTCAGCGCCTTGCTGAACTACCGCCACAGCGCGCCCGTGCAGGACGCGCAAGCCGCCGTGTGGGACGGCATCGTCGCGCTGGAGAGCAGCGAGCGGACCAACTATCCGCTGAGCCTGTCGGTCGACGACCTGGGCGAGGACTTCGCCTTGACCGTGCAGGCGGTGCCGGCGGCGGGCGCCGCGCGCCTCTGCGAGGCCATGCATTGCGCGCTGGAGAGCCTCGCGCAGGCGCTGGAGACGGCGCCTGACACGCCCATGCACGACATCGAGGTGCTGCCGCCCGAGGCGCGGCGGCAGTTGCTGGTCGATTTCAATGCCACCGAGGCGCCGTTCGACGCCGAGGCCACCGCGCACGGGCTGTTCGAGGCCCAGGTGCGGCGCGCGCCCGAGGCGCTCGCGCTGCTGCACGGCACGCAGGCGCTGTCGTATCGCGAGCTGAACCTGCGCGCCAACCGGCTCGCGCATCATCTGCGCGGGCTCGGCGTGAAGCCGGAGGATCGCGTGGCGATCTGCGTCGAGCGCGGCCCGGAGATGATCGTCGCCGTGCTGGCGGCCTGGAAGGCCGGCGCGGCCTATGTGCCGCTCGACCCGGCCTACCCGGCCGCGCGGCTCGCCTACATGCTGGAGGACAGCGCGCCGGCGGTGGTGCTGCTGCAGGCCGCCACCGAGGCGCGGCTCGATACCGGCGCGCTGCGCTGCCTGCGGCTCGACCAGCCCTCGCCCTGGGCCGAGGCGCCCGCGCATGATCCCGAACCGCTCGACGCGATCGATCCAGCCGCCTCGCCGCTGGCCTACGTGATCTACACCTCGGGCTCGACCGGCCAGCCGAAGGGCGTGATGGTCGAGCATCGCGGCCTGGCCAACCTGGCCGCGATGCAGGCGCGCAGCTTCGAGGTGGGCCCCGGCAGCCGCGTGCTGCAGTTCGCCTCGTTCAGCTTCGACGCCTGCGTGTTCGAGATGGTGATGGCGCTCTGCCAGGGCGCCGCGCTGGTGCTGCCGCCGGCGGGCGTGGTGCTGGCCGGCACGGCCCTGCGCGAGGCGATCGAGGCGGGCGGCGTGACCCATGCCACGCTGCCGCCGGCGGTGCTGGCGGCCCTGCCCGACGAGGTCGACTTCCCCGGCGTGCGCACCCTGGTGCTGGCCGGCGAGGCGCTCGGCGAGCGGCTGGCGCGGCGCTGGTCGCGCGCTCGGCGCCTGGTCAACGCCTATGGCCCGACCGAAACCACCATCTGGGCCAGTTGGCACGTCTGCGCGCCCGATCACGAGGGCCTGCCGCCGATCGGCCGGCCGATCGACAACACCGCGATCTATATCCTCGACGCGCGCGGGCGCCCGGTGCCGCTGGGCGCGGTCGGCGAGATCCACATCGGCGGGGTGGGCGTGGCGCGCGGCTACCTGAATCGCCCGGCCCTGAGCGCCGAGCGCTTCCTCGACGATCCGTTCCGCCCCGGCGGCCGGATGTACGCCTCGGGCGACCTGGGACGCTGGCGCGCCGACGGCGGCATCGACTATCTCGGCCGCAACGACTTCCAGGTCAAGATCCGCGGCTTTCGCGTCGAGCTGGAGGAAATCGCCGCGCAACTGGTGCGGGCCGGCGCGGCCGAGGCGGCCGTGATCGCGCATCGACCGGGACGCGAGGAGGCGCGGCTGGTGGCCTACTGCACCGGCGCGCCGATCGAGGCCGAGCCGCTGCGCTCGCGCCTGCAGGCCAGCCTGCCGGCGCACATGGTGCCGGCCGCCTTCGTCTGGCTGGCGGCGCTGCCGCTCACGCCGAACGGCAAGCTCGACCGCCGCGCCTTGCCGCTGCCCGACGCGCAGGCCTATGCGAGCCGCGCCTACGCGGCGCCGCGCGGTGAGATCGAAACGCTGCTGGCCGCGCTGTGGCGGGACCTGCTCGAGGTGGAGCAGGTCGGCCGCCACGACCACTTCTTCGAGCTCGGCGGCCATTCGCTGCTGGCGGTGCGGCTGATCTCGCAACTGCGCCAGCGCCTGGGCGTGGAGCTGCCGCTGGGCGAGCTGTTCGCGCATCCCGAGCTGGCCGGGCTGGCCGACGCGGTGGCGCGCGCCGCGCGCAGCGACTTGCCGGCGATCGTGCCGGCCGATCGCGACGGCCCGCTGCCCTTGTCGTTCGCCCAGCAGCGCCTGTGGTTCCTCGCGCAGGTGGAAGGCGCCAGCGCGGCCTATCACGTGCCGGGCGGGCTGCGGCTGCACGGCCGGCTCGACGTCGCCGCGCTGCGGCGCGCGCTGGACCGGATCGTGGCGCGGCACGAGGTGCTGCGAACCCGCTTCGTGCCGCTGAACGGGCAGGCGGTGCAGCGCGTGGACGCGGCCGGTATCGGCTTCGCGCTGCGCCTGCGCGACCTGTCCGGGCAGCCCGCGGCGGCGCGCGAGCAAGCGCTGGCGCGGCTGGTGCGCGAGGAGGCGCTGGCGCCCTTCGACCTGGCGCACGGCCCGCTGATCCGCGGGCAGTTGATCACGCTGGCGGAGGACGACCACGCGCTGCTGCTGACCATGCATCACATCGTCTCCGACGGCTGGTCGATGGGCGTGCTCACGCGCGAGCTGGCGGCGTTCTACGAGGCCGGCCGGCTCGGCGCGGAGGCCGGCCCGGCACCGCTGGCGCCGCTGCCGCTGCAATACGCCGACTACGCGCGCTGGCAGCGCGAGCTGGTCGGCGGCGAGCGGCTGCGGGCCCAGGAGGCCTACTGGCGCGACGCGCTGGACGGCATGCCGGCGCTGCTGGCCCTGCCGACCGACCGGCCGCGCCCGGCGCGCCAGGACTTCGCCGGCGCGGCCGTGGCGCTGCGCCTGGACGCCTCGCTGGGCGAGGCCGTGAAGGCCCTGAGCCTGCGCCACGGCGTGACGCCCTACATGACGCTGCTGGCGGCCTGGGCGCTGGTGCTGTCGCGCCTGTCGGGCCAGGAGCAGGTGGTGATCGGCTCGCCCAGCGCGAACCGCGCGCGCGGCGAGACCGAGGACCTGATCGGCTTCTTCGTCAACACGCTGGCGCTGCCGATCGACCTGTCGGGCCAGCCCTCGGTGGCGGCGCTGCTGGAGCGGGTGCGCGAGCGCACGCTGTCGGCGCAGGCGCACCAGGACCTGCCGTTCGAGCAGGTGGTGGAGCGGCTCAAGCCGGTCCGCAGCCTGTCCCACAGCCCGCTGTTCCAGGTCATGTTCGCCTGGCAGAACCTGGACGGCGCCGCGCTGCGGCTGCCGGGCCTGACGCTGGCGCCGCTGGCCGCCACGCGCACCAGCGCGAAGTTCGACCTGACGCTGGAGCTGGGCGAGTCCGAGGAGGGCATCGTCGGCACGCTGGAATACGCCACCTCGCTGTTCGACCGCGCCACCGCCGAGCGTCATGCCGCCTATCTCGAGCGCGTGTTGCGCGAGATGGTGGCGCAAGACGGCGCGTCCCGGCCGGCCGCCGCCTTGCCGATGCTGGGCGAGGCCGAGCTGCGGCGCGTGCTGGTCGAGCACAACCGCAGCGAGGCGGCCTATCCGGCGGCCGGATCGACGGTGGCCGAGCTGGTGGAGGCGCAGGCCGCGCGCACGCCCGATGCGGTGGCGCTCGCGCAGCGCTCGCCGCTGGACGGCACCGAGCGCAGGCTGAGCTACGCGCAACTGGAGCAGCGCGCCAACGCGCTCGCGCACGAGCTGATCGCTCAGGGCGTTCGCCCGGACGACCGGGTGGCGATCTGCGCCGAACGCAGCCCGGCGATGGTGGTGGGGCTGCTGGCGATCCTCAAGGCCGGCGCGGCCTATGTGCCGCTCGATCCCTCGTATCCGGCCGAGCGGCTGGCCGCCATGCTGGCCGACAGCGCGCCGGCCGCGGTGCTGCAGCAGAGCGCGACGGCGTCGCTGCTCGATGCCGCCACGGCGCCGCGCATCATGCTCGATGTCGAGGCGGGCTGGGCCGAAGGCAGGCGCGAGCGGCCGGCGCTGGCGGGCGACGGCGCGAACCGGCTGGCCTACCTGATCTACACCTCCGGTTCCACCGGCCAGCCCAAGGGCGTGGCGATGGCCAACGCGCCGCTGGTCAACCTGCTGCAATGGCAGGGCGGCGCGGTGACGGCGGGGCGCACCCTGCAGTTCGCGGCGCTCGGTTTCGACGTGGCGTTCCAGGAGATCTTCGGCACGCTGGCCGCCGGCGCGACGCTGGAGCTGGTCGACAGCGAGCTGCGGCTCGATTTCGGCCGGCTGTGGGCGCATATCCGCGCGCGCGGCATCGAGCGGCTGTATCTGCCGTACATCGCGCTGCAGGCGCTGGCCGAAACGGCCATGGCCGCGGGCGACGCGTTCGCGCCGGCCCTGCGCGAAGTGATCACGGCCGGCGAGCAGTTGCGCATCACCCCGCAGATCGCGGCCTTCTTCGCGCGCCACCCTGGCTGCCGCCTGCACAACCACTACGGCCCGACCGAATCGCACGTGGTGGTGGCGCACACGCTGGCGGGCGAGCCGGCCGCGTGGCCGGTGCTGCCGCCGATCGGGCGGCCGGTCGGCAACGTGCGGATCTACCTGCTCGATGCCCATGGCGCGCCGGTGGCCGAGGGCGTGGCGGGCGAGATCCATATCGGCGGCGCGCAGCTCGCGCGCGGCTACCGCAATCTCGATGCCTTAAGCGAGGCGCGCTTCCTGGCCGATCCGTTCGCGGACCGGCCCGGCGCCCGCATGTACCGCACCGGCGACCTGGGGCGCTGGCGGCCCGACGGCACGCTCGACTACCTGGGCCGCAACGACGACCAGGTCAAGATTCGCGGCTTCCGCGTCGAGCCGGGCGAGATCGAGGCGCGCCTGGCGAGTTGCCCGGGCGTGCGCGAGGCGGCGGTGGTGGTGCAGGACGGCGAGGCGGGCGAGCGCCGGCTGCTGGCCTACTGGACCGGCGAGGCGCTGCGCGCCGAGGATCTGCGCCGCAGCCTGCAGGCCAGCCTGCCCGAGTACATGGTGCCGGCCGCCTATGTGCGGCTCGATGCCTTGCCGCTGACGCCGAACGGCAAGCTCGACCGTCGCGCGCTGCCGGAGCCGGACGCGCTCGCTTATGCCAGCACGCATTACGAGGCGCCGCTGGGCGACACCGAGCAGGCGCTGGCGGTGGTGTGGGCCGAGGTGCTGAAGCTGGAGCGGGTCGGCCGCCGCGACAATTTCTTCGCGCTCGGCGGCCATTCGCTGCTGGCGATGAGCCTGCTCGATCGCGTCCACCAGCGTTTCGGCGTGCGGCTGTCGATCAGCACGCTGTTCGCCTTCCCCGAGCTGGCCAGCCAGGCCCGGCAGATCGATTTCCCGCTGGAAGTCGCCTCGCCGGTGGAGCGGCTGCTGCCCGTCAAGCTGCGCGAGCAAGGCGGCCCGGTGCTGTTCTGCGTGCATCCGGCCAGCGGGCTGAGCTGGTCCTACGTCGGCCTGTCGCGTCATGCGCGGGGCGGCTTCCAGGTCTATGGCCTGCAGGCCGACGGGATCGCCGAAGGCACCACGCCGGCCGCCTCGGTCGAGGCCATGAGCCGCGGCTACATCGAGGCGATGCGCAGCGTGCAGCCGGAAGGGCCGTATCGGGTGCTGGGCTGGTCGATGGGCGGGCTGGTGGCCTTCGAGATCGCCTGCCAGTTGCAGGCGATGGGCGAGGAGGTCGATTTTCTCGGCATGCTCGACAGCTACCTGCTCTACACCACCGAGGAGGTACCCGTCGACGACCAGTACACGCTGGCCAACGTGCTGCGCACGGCCGGCTACCCGATGGAGACGATCGAGCCGGGGCACCTGCTGAGCGTGGCGGAGGTGACGGCGATCGTGCGCCGCGAAGGGCATATCTTCGCGGATCTCACCGAGGCGCATATCCAGGGGCTGGTGGAGGTCCGGCGCAACAACCTGCGCATCTCGCAGCGCTACCTGCCCGGGCAGGTGTTCAAGGGCACCCTGACGCATTTCACCGCCACCGAGGAGGCGGTCAGGATGGAGTCGCCGCTGCTGCACTGGCGCGCGCACGTGGACGGCGAGATCCGCTCGACGCCGGTGGCCTGCTCGCACGACGACATCGGCACGCCGCCCTACCTGGCCGAGATCGCGGTGTGGATCGACGCGATGCTGGAAGGCAAGGGGGTGTCGAGCGAAGTGTGAGCGGCGCGCCGCGCGCCGACATCGGTCAAATGACCGATGTCGGCGGGTTCCGGGCGCTGCCATGATCGTCGGCAGGATCGAATACGGGAAGGAGCCATGCCATGTCGGTTCGTCACCTGATCATCATCGCGGCCGGCAGCTGGCTGCCTCGCGCCCTGGGCGCCTGGGCCGTGTTGTCCGGGCTGTTGCAGCTGGCTCGCGCGGCTCGGCGCGGCAGGCGCGCCGAGCCGCCGTGGAACGCGCTGGCGGGCGGCGCGCGTTCGGTGCTGGCCGGCGTGCTGCTGTCGAGCGAGGCGGTGGGCGCGATCTATTTCCTGATCGCCGGCTGGTGGTGGGCGGTGGAGGGCTTGCGGCGCCGGCGTGCCGGTACTTCGTGAGTCGCGGCCGGAACGGCGCGGCACGGGCAGGATCGAGACAGACGGAGAACGAGATGGACGACAAGGATATCGCGCTGGCCAACCCGAAGGTGCAGTACCGCAGCCTGCTGCGCGAGGATGGCTGCACGGTGCTGCAGACCACCATCCAGCCCGGCGGCGAGACGCAATGGCATCACCACACGCATGTCAGCGACCAGTTCGTGGTGGTGCGCGGGGTGCTGACGGTGGAGTACCGGATCGCCGGCCGCATCGAGCGCACCGAGGTGCGCGGCTTCCATTCGGTCGATCCCGGCGTGGTCCACCACGTCAGGAACGACACCGACGAGCCGCTCGTCTACATCATGGTGCAGGCCGGCGGCGTGCCGGACATCGTGCTGGCCGGGCCGTCGGCCTGAGCCGGGCCGCCAGGCGCCTTCGCGTCGTGCCGCTAGATCAGGCCCAGCGACGAGGCCTTGAGCGTGGCCGCCGCGCGCGTCGAGCAATCGAGCTTGCGGAACACGTTCTCGACGTGGGTGCGCACCGTGCTCGGGCTCATGGTCAGTTCCTGCGCGGCTTCCTTGTTGCTGGCGCCGCGCGAGATCACGCGCAGCACCTCGGTCTCGCGTGCCGACAGGTGCGGGCCGGCGGTGCCGCGCCGGGCCGTGCGCCGCGCCACCGGCGCGCCTTGCGCCACCAGCGCGCCCACCGCTTCGCCGCACAGGCGGCCACGTTCGACCTCCTCGCGCAGGCAGCGCGCGGCCTCGTCCTCGTCGAGCGCGGCGCGCCACGGGCGCGGCGAACGCAGGGCGACCCAGGCCAGCGAGGCGGCCAGCACGCGCGCTTCCAGGCTCAGCATGTCGCCGCGCACGCCGCGAAAGTAGCCGGAGCCGTCCTGCCGCTCGTAGGCTTGCGAGGCCAGCGCGGCGGCCTCGCCAAGGCTGCCGGTCTGCCGGCCGGCGCGTTCCGTCCAGTAAGGCACCAGCCGCACTTTTTCCCAGGCGCTGGCGGGCAGGGTGCTGGGCAGGTTCCATACGTCGTTGGGTACGGCGGCCCGGCCGATGCCGTGTATCAGGCCGGCCCGGTAGACCAGCGCGCGCGCCGCGGCGTTGCTCGCGAGACGCGCATGGCATTCGGCGGCGGTGGCCGCGACCGCGCGCGAAAACCCCGTCATCCACGGCAGCTTCAGGTCGATCACGTCGGCGATCAGCTCCGCCGAGCTGGTTCGCTGCATGTCGGCGGTGGCGAGTGCCAGCTCGAAGTCGGCCGGCGCCGCGCGGCCCAGCTCGGCGAGCCATGGCTCGGCGTGCCGCGCGGTGGTCTCGACCAGATGGGCGGGATAGCGTTGCCCGGCGCGTTGCGCGATCAGCGCCAGCGCCGCCTCGATGCCGTGGGCGCGGCTGAGCACCTCCAGGTCGCCGGCCAGCGCCACCACCAGCACGGCGATCGGCACGTCCTCGCGCGCCAGTTGCCCAGGCACGCCGCTGCCGTCCCAGGTTTCGAAGATGGAACGCAGCGCCGTCTCGGTCTGCGTCGACAGGCCGAGGATGCGGGCGACCTCGCCCGACACCTCGCAATGAATCTGCGCGAGCGGCACCAGGGCGGTACCGGCGCCGGCCCGCACGATCGCCTCGACCGTCTCGGGCCTGCCTTCGAGCATGCCGTTGCGGATCGCGATGTCGTCGCCGAACACTTCGGCGAAACCCGCCGCGTTCGCCGTGCAGCCCGACCAGCGCAGCAGCGACACCTCGCGAACCGTGTCGCCGACCGAGGCCGTGAGGCCGGCCGCGTGCGCGAGCCGCGCCGCCAGCCAGGCGGTGCGCAGCGAGTGATCGGTCGGCTGTCCCATGCTCAGGTCGCCGATGAAGGCCAGCGCCCGTACGGAATCGAAGATGCGCAACGCGGCGTGGCCGGCGTCGAGGTCGAATATCGGGTCGGACATGAAAAGTGATCGGGATGGCAAAGGATCCGGCACGCGGCCCGCGAGCGGGCGCGGCCGGATTGCCGATGATATCGGACATTCGGGTTCCGCCTCGGCGCCTCGCGGCGCGCGGCGCCGAAACATCGGTCAATCGACCGATGTTTCGGCAGCGCAGCGCTGGCGATACTGACAAGCATGCGGGTCATCCGGCTCGCGAACCGGCTTTGCCAAGGAGCATGTATGTCCCAACCTCGTCTCGATGCCAGCAGCACCCAGCAGGAGCACTGGCTCAAACGCTACTACTTTTCCCGCGCGCTGTTCTCGGTGATCTGGGTGGCGCTGGCCTTCGCGGTCGGCCGCCAGAGCCCGGCCGCGGCGGCGATCCTGCTGGTCATCTACCCGGCCTGGGATGCGCTGGCCAACTTCGTCGACCTCTCGCGCAGCGGCGGCGGCATGCGCGGCAATCCCACCCAGGCCAGCAACGTGGTGGTCAGCGTGATCACCACCGTCGCGGTGCTGCTGGCGCTCGGCTCGGGCCTGTCGGCGGTGCTGACGGTGTTCGGCGTGTGGGCGATCCTTTCCGGCCTGATGCAGCTGGGTACCGCGATTCGCCGCTGGCGGGTCTTCGGCGCGCAATGGGCGATGGTCCTGAGCGGCGCCCAGTCGGCCCTGGCGGGTATCTTGTTCATCGTGCAGAGCCATACCGTGGCGGTGCCGGCGATCGTCAAGATCGCGGGTTATGCGGGGGTGGGCGCGGTCTACTTCCTGATTTCCGCGGTCTGGCTGCAAGTGAAGCAGGCGCGGCGCCGGGCGGCTTGAGGGAGCACGCACCTCGTGCGTGTGGCGGGACGGGTTGGGGCGACGCGATCGTTGCGTGTGCATGCGCCGGGCCGCGCGACCGTCGCACCGGCGCCTTCCCCTGTACAGCGGGACGGCGCCGGTCGTCTTTCACTCCGGCAGCGCCTCGTGCAGCAGCCCGCGCGCCGGCGCGCTGCCGTCCATCGGGAACAGCTTGCGCGTCTTGACGCGCCATCCCTCGGCGGTGCGCACCACGGTCCAGCGGTTCGCCAGCACGCGGAAGATCCGGTGGCCGCGCGAGAGCCCGTGATTGGGCAGCTCCGCTTCCGGGCTGTCGCGGTCGAATCGCACCAGCATCAGGTAGGACGTCACGAAGGCCGTGTCGCCGTTCAGCTCGATGCGCGGCAGGTTGCCGAAATGCGCCAGGCCGCCGTCGAGCGCCTGCTTGTGCGCCTCGCTCTCCACCAGCGCGACCAGCGCGTCGCGGCCCACCGCGCCCGGCGCGGCCGTGCCGCGATCGAACACGGCATCCTCGGTGTAGACATGCGGGAAGAAGGGGCCGTGCCCGGTGTCGGCGCTCAGCGGATGGGAGGCGATCAGCTCGTAGATCGCGAGCTTGTCTTCGATGATGGCCAGGCGCCGTTCCAGCGCCGAGGTGGAGGTGGGTTCCAAGTGGGAGCTCCTGTCGAGATGAAGTGGAGGCGGAAACGTCGTTTTATTCTATGTGGAATCGCGTCGAGAAATCATTAGCCAAACTAAGTTTGTCGGCATCGGCGAGGCAATGAGCAAGCCGCTGTCGCACGCATGATGCGAGCGACAGCGGTTACTTCCCGTGGCTGGAATCTCCAGCCTCGATCAGTTGGGCTCAGGCCTTACTTGCCGCATTCGCCCAGGTCCTTCCATACCTTGCCGCTGAAGTCGGGGCCGGTGGTGTCGGGGCTGCCCGGTTCGTTGCTGGTCCACCAGCGCGCCTCGTAGAGACGGCCCTGGTGCTGGACCCGGCTGCCGCCCGTGTAGGGCTTGCCGCCCTGCCAGGCCGCGGCGCACTGGCCGCCTTCGCCGCCGCTTGCCTGCTTGCCCTTGACCAGCACGGTGTGACGGGCGCTCGACGAGAGCTTGCCGTCGCTGGCGCTCACCGAGAAGTCGAACTTGGTGTCGCGCGGCAGTTCGGGGGCATCGAAGCGCAGCGTCGCGCCGTCCTGGCTGGCCCGGATGCCGGCCGGCACGTTCCACTTGAAGCTCAGCGGGTCGCCGTCCGCATCGCTCGATCCGGCCGCCGACAAGGTGACGGCCTGCCCGGCCCGGGTGCTGTCCGGCCCGCTCAGTTTCGCGACCGGCGCGTGGTTTTCGCCGGGCTGCGCCGGCTTGCCCGGTTCGGCGTCGCCGTGCAGGTCCCAGGCCTGTTGCCAGGCGCTGCCGGTGCCGGGCGCATAGGCCCAGGCCGCGCCGGCGCACCAGCCGGTGGCCGGATGCGGCTTGCATCGGTAGAGCTTGCCGCCGTTCGACACGATGTCGCCGGCCTTGTAGGGCGTGCCTTGCTGGTAGGCGGGATATTGGCCGGCGTTGCCGCCATTGCCATTGCCGCCGCCGCCGCCGTTGCCCCTGCTGCCGCCATTGCCGCCGCCCGGTTTCTGCTGCCGCGCCTTGACCAGCACCGTATGAGTCGCGCGCGACGAGAGCTTGCCGTCGCTGACCTCCACCGTGAAGCTCAGACGCGTGTCGCTCGCCAGTTCGGGCGCCTCGACGGTAAGCGTCGATTGATTCTTCGCGGCCGGGAAGCCGGCCGGCATGAGCCACCGGTAGCCGAGCTTGTCGCCGTCGGCATCGCTCGATCGGGCGGCCGACAGCTTGATCGACTCGCCGGCCTGCACCGTGTCCGGGCCGCTCAGATGCGCGACGGGCGGGTGGTTCTTGCCGGGCTGGGACGGCTCTTGCGGCTCGCCGTTGCCGCCCGAGGCGCTCGCCTTGGCGAGCACGCTGGTGCGCGCCTTGGCATCGAGGCCGCCCGCGTCGGTGACGGTGACCTCGAACACGAAGCGCGTATCGGTCTTGACGGCCGGGATCTCGACGCTCGCCTTCGCGCTGCCCGCGTTCGCGATCGACAGGGCCGGGCCGCTCGCCTGCTTCCAGGCGAAGCGCAGCTTGCCGCCTTCCGGGTCGCTCGACGTCGAGGCGTCGAGCGTGACGCGCCCCGCCTGATCGACCGTGAGGTCGCCGCCGGTGCGCGCGAGCGGTGCCCGGTTGGGTGCCGAACCCTCCCTGGCCTCGTGGCCGAGGCCGCTGTGCATCGCGTTAAGGATGTCGCCGTTGTCGGCGTCGATCTCCCAGGAGAACAGGCCGCCGAGCCCGAGCTTGCGCACATACTCGCCCTTGGCGGCCACCGAGCGGGTGTCGTCGAAGCTGACCAGGTCGCCGTTCGCCTTGTTGAAGACATAGGGCGCCTCGGCGGTCTGGTCGTAATGGTATTCGTAGCCGTTGATGCCGTGGCCGCCGGGCCCGACCATCTTCGCGGCGATGCTCTTGTAGTCGAGGATGCCGTTTTCCCAATCGCCCTTGACCGGGCCGCGCGCGGTGCCGGTGAAAGGGTTGTCGCCCTGGTAGCCGGACACGCCGGTCCAGCCTCGCCCGTACATGGCCGCGCCCACCACGATCTTGCCCGGCTTCACGCCCTGGGCGAGCAGCGCCTTCACCGAATTGGCCGTGGTGTAGGCCGTGTCCGGGCGCCAGGCCGGGGCGTTGAGCGCCGTCTGGTGGCCGAGGTCGTTCATGCTCCAGGCGCCGTAAAAGTCGTAGCTCATGTCGAAGATGTAGTCCATGTACTTCGACGCCTCCCGATAGTCGACCACGGCGATCTTGTCGTCGCCGGAGCCGATCGCTGAGGTCAGCTGGTAGGTCTTGCCGGTGTCGCGGGACAGCCGGTCGAGCATCTGGCGCAGCTCCTTCATCAGCGTCACGTAGAGCGGGCCGTCCTTGACCGGATCGCCGAGCGAGGCATTCGCGCCCTTGCCGCCGGGGAATTCCCAGTCGATGTCGACGCCGTCGAAGAACTTCCAGGTGCGCAGGAACTGTTCGACCGAGTCGACGAACACCCGGCGCTTGCTCGCGTCGTGCAGGTGATGGAAGGGGTCGGACAGGGTCCAGCCGCCGATCGAGGGCAGAATCTTCAGCTCGGGGTTGCGCTTCTTGGCGGCCATCATCTGGCCGAGCACGCCCTTGAGCTTCGAGCTGGCCGACTGGCCCGGCAACGTCGCGCCGATCTCGCCCCAGCCGTCGTGGATCGCGACGCTGAAGTCGGGCAGGCCGCGGCACGACAACTGCAGCGCGTTGTAGGAGGTGCCGCCCATCGCGGCGAGCGAATCGTTGATGCCGGCGCCGCCGCAGATCGGCACGAAGCCGTACAGCATGTGGGTCAGGTTCTCCACCGGCACCTGGTCGACGCTGAACTTGCGGCCATAGATCGACCAGGTCGCGAAGTAGCTGCCCACCACCGAGCCCGAGGTGTTGCGGAATGCGCGATTGGCCTTGTCGGCGTTGTTCGGCAGGTCGTCGGCCAGATCCGGCGTGGTGTCGAACACCATCACCTCGAGCGGCGCGCTGTCGGTGAAGGCGCCCTTGTCGTCGAACACGCGCACCTGCATCTGCTTTTTCCCGGGGCGCGTGACGTGGGCGACCACGCTGCCCTTTTGCGTGCCGCCGGTGCCCGTCATGCTGATCGCCGAAGCCTCGTCGGCGACGCCGTCGACCACGGCCAGCGCCTTCACGGCGGTGCCGTTGTAGTAGATGTCGAACGGCAGCGGCACGTCGACGGCCTTGTTGATCCTTACCAGCTCCTTGTAGGGCACGGCGCCGGCCTTGTCGAGCTCGATCTGCACGAAGCCGTGCGGCTTGGAGGTGATCTCCCAGGCCTTCAGCGCGGGGGCGCCGGGCGCGGCGAACGCGGCGTTCGCGAAGCAGAGCGCGCTGGCCATGGCGATGGCCAGGCGGGCGTTGCGGTTCACCGGGGAGAGCTTGCTATGGATGCCTGAGCGTCCAGGCTGAGTGTTCTTCATGTTGCCAAGTCGTTCCTGAGGAAGAGTTCGAGGGTCCTTGTCGACACCGGGTCGCAGGGACGGAGCGGATTCTTCTTTGGAACCGGATGCGGCTGCAACGATTCTCAAGGCATTCTCAAAGCACGAAGGCGCGGTGGCGGGATTCTTGATGAATCGTTGAGGAATCTTGATGGCCTGTTGCATCGAACCAATACTCGGCGCTCCGATTTTCGATGCGAATTCCCGCCGTGATGATGAAACCTCATGAATTGACGCCGCGACGGCAGCAGGGCTTCACCCTGCTCGAGCTGCTGGTGGTGCTGCTGATCATCGCCTTGCTGGCCGCCTATGTCGGCCCGAAGCTGTTTTCCCAGGTCGACAAGGCCAAGGTCAAGGCAACGCAGGCGCAGATGACGACGCTGGCCGATGCCCTGACGCAGTTCCGCCTCGACACCGGCCGTTATCCGACGCAGGAGGAAGGGCTCGGCGTGCTGGTGGCGCCGGCGCGGAACCTGGACGGCTGGAGCGGCCCCTACCTGGCCAAGGCGGTGCCGAACGACGGCTGGGGGCGCCCCTATCGATGGAACGTGCCGGGCCGCGACGGCGAGGCCGAAATCGTCTCGCTCGGGCGCGACGCACGCGAAGGCGGGGAGGGCGTGGATGGCGACCTGGTCTATGGCCTCTGAGCCTTGCCGGCCCTATCGACTTCTCCGCCCGTGGCGGGCGGCCCTGGCAGCCGGGGTGCTGTGCCTGGCGCAGCCGGGCGGCGCGCTCGCGCAGGATTGCTGGACCCGCGCCGGCGACAAGTACGGCATCGATCCGCTGCTGCTGGCGGCGATCGCCCGGGTGGAGTCGGCGATGAATCCGGCCGCCGTCAACCGCAATCGCAATGGCACGACCGACATCGGGCTCATGCAGATCAACAGCACGCACCTGCCGCGGCTGCACAAGGCCGGCATCACGCGCAAGCGGCTGCTGGCCGAGCCCTGCACCTCGATCGATACCGGCGCCGCGATCCTGGCCGGCTTCATCGAGCGGCTCGGCCCTACCTGGAACGCGGTGGGCGCCTACAACGCCGGCGCCTCGCCGGCCAGGGCGCGTGCCCGGCAAGCCTATGTCGACAAGGTCTGGCGGGCCTACCGGCAACTGACGCGCGACCGCGCGGCCAGCCTGGCCGGGCTGGTCGACTGGAGGCGATGAGCATGCCGATGTTCAGGGTGCGCCTGCTGCGCGACGGCCAGCTCGCGACGCAGGCGATTGAGGCTGCGGACGAGGCCGAGCTGCGGGCGCGGCTGCGCGCCTCGGCGGCGCCGGCGGTGGTGCTCGACGTGCGCAGGCAGCGCCGGCTCGGCGGCGCGCGGCGGCAGCCGAGATTCGCGCTTGCGCTGTTCCTGCAGGAACTCTCGAGCCTGCTCGATGCCGGCCTGGTGCTGATCGAGGCGCTCGAGGCCCTGCACGGCAAGCGCGATGGCGGCCGGCAGGCGCAGCAGGTGATTGGGCGCGTGCTGGCGGTGATGGTCGAGGGCCAGCCGTTCTCGGCGGCGCTGGCCAGGCAGCCCGGGATCTTTCCGGCCCTGCTGGTGGCCACGATCGAATCGGCGGAAGGCAATGGCCAGTTGCCCGAGGTATTGCGGCGCTACCAGCAGTACGAGCATCGCATCGAGCAGATCAGGAAGCGTGTCACGGGGGCGATGGTGTATCCGGGCGTGGTGATCGGCGTTGGGTTCTGCATCCTGCTGTTCATGGCCTTCTTCGTGATCCCGCGCTTTTCCGCCGTGTTCGAGGCCTTGAGCACGCTGCCGCCGACCGCCCGGTTGATGCTGGCCTGGTCGGGCCTGCTGGCGCGGCACGGCGCGCTGGTGTGGGCGGCGCTGGCGGGCTCGATCGCGGCGATCGGGCTGGCGCTGCGCACGCAGGCGGCGCAGCGCGCCGCGCGGCAGCTCATCTGGCGCCTGCCGAAGCTGCGCGAAGCCGGCCGGCTGTTCGCGCTGACGCGTTTCTATCGCACGGTCGGCCTGCTGATCCACGGCGGCACGCCGGCCATCGCGGCGCTGGAGATGGCCGGCAGGCTGCTGCCCGAGCCCTATCGGGCCGGCCTGGCGGCGGCGCTGGTGGACCTGCGCGCGGGGCTGCCCGTCTCCGCCGTGCTGGCCAGCCGGCAGTTGACGACCTCGGTGGCCGAGCGCCTGCTGCGCGTCGGCGAGCAGAGCGGAGACCTGGGCGGCATGTGCGAGCAGATCGCGCATTTCCACGACGCCGCGCTCGACCGCTCGGTGGAGTTGCTGAGCAAGGTATTCGAGCCGGTGCTGATGCTGGCCGTCGGGGCGACCGTGGGCACCGTCGTGATCCTGCTCTACCTGCCGATCTTCGAACTCGCCTCCAGCCTCGGCTGAGGCTCGGGATCACCTCGAACAAGGAAACATGCCGATGAATCAAGACATGGCTGATCAGGACTGCTGGCAATCACAGGCCGGCGCGGCCGGTATCGAGTTGGCCGACTATGTCGAGCGCTTGCTGCTCGCCGAGCCGCGCGCGCTTGGCCGCGTGGCGGCCCGGCTGGCGCTGGCGGCGCTCGATCCGCAAGCGCTGCGTGACGCGAAGCCCCGTTTCGACCTGCTGGCGCTGCACGACGCGCTGGCGCTGCGGGTCCTGCCGGTCGAGATCGGCGGGGCGGCCAGCCTGGTGCTCGCCGATCCGCTGGCGCGCGCGACGCGCGAGGCCTTGCAGGCGCGATT
Source organism: Burkholderia sp. SJZ089 (assembly GCF_007828315.1). Taxonomy (NCBI): domain Bacteria; kingdom Pseudomonadati; phylum Pseudomonadota; class Betaproteobacteria; order Burkholderiales; family Burkholderiaceae; genus Burkholderia; species Burkholderia sp. SJZ089. Next base: position 63,024 of record NZ_VIUM01000004.1, read on the forward strand.
CCCGGCGGGCCCGATCGACCTGGCGATGAGCATGCCGGGCGAGGTGGACCGCCTGCTGGGCGAGTTCGAGTCGAGCGAGCGGGTGATGGACGACGCGGCCGTCGACACGCAGGGCGATTCGCTGGCGCAGGCGGTGGAATCGATCACGCTGGCGAGCATCGCGAACGACCAGAGCCCCATCATCCGTCTCGTCAACATGACGCTCTACGACGCGCTGCAGGGCCGCGCCAGCGATATTCACCTGGAGGCTTCGCAGGACGGCCTGCATATCCGCTATCGCATCGACGGGGTCCTGCAGTCGATCCGCCGGGTGCCCGGCATCGAGGTCGCGGTACAGGCGATGTCGCGGCTGAAGGTGCTGGCCACCCTCGATATCGCCGAAAAACGCGTGCCGCAGGATGGGCGCTTCAAGGCGGTCCTGCAAGGGCGCGAAATCGATTTCCGGGTGTCGATCATGCCGGGCACGCATGGCGAGAACGCCGTGCTGCGGATTCTCGACCGGTCGCAGCGGGGCGGCGAGATCCGCCTCGACGGGCTCGGCTTCGATGCCGGCACGGCGCAGCGCATCCGCGCGCTCGCGCAACGGCCTTACGGCTTGCTGCTGGTGACGGGCCCGACCGGCAGCGGCAAGTCGACCACGCTCTACGCGGTGCTCTCGGCGGTCAGGACCGGCGAGGAGAAGATCATCACCATCGAGGATCCGGTCGAATACGAGCTGGAGGGCGTGCTGCAGATTCCCGTCAACGAGCGCAAGGGGCTGGGTTTCGCGCGCGGCCTGCGCTCGATCCTGCGCCACGATCCCGACACGGTGATGGTGGGCGAGATCCGCGACGCGGAAACCGCCTCGATCGCGGTCCAGTCGGCGCTGACCGGTCATCGCGTGTTCTCCACCGTGCACGCGAACGACGGCTTCAGCGTGATCGATCGCTTCATCTACATGGGCGTGGAGCCGTCCACCTTCCTCGAGGCGCTCAACGGCGTGGTGTCGCAACGCCTGGTGCGGCGCATCTGTCCCGCCTGCGGCCACGGCGCCGATACGGCGGCCAGGCGCGGCGCCTTCGCCCGCTTGTCGGTGGAGGCGCTGGCGCATGCGGTCGAGGCCGGCCCCGGTTGCGAGAGCTGTCGCGGCGCCGGCTATCTCGGGCGGCTCGCTCTGGCCGAGGTCCTGCCGCTGGACGGGCCGCTCAAGGCGGCCTTGCTGGCGCGCTCGATCGACAAGCGGGTACGCGCGCTGGCGGCCAATCCGCATTACCTGTCGATGCGCGAGGCGGGGCTGGCGGCGATCCGCCAGGGGCTGACGACGTTCCAGGAGGTGCAGCGTGCGATCGCCCTGGCATGAGGTGCATGTGATGGTCGACGGGGCGGCGCTGCGCCTGTTGTCCGGCGCGGCGCCGATCACGATCGATCACGAGGGCGACCCGGCCGCGGCGCTGGCCGCTTGTCTCGATCGCTTGCCGAGGCGACGGCTGGCCGCGCTGAACCGCCTGCACCTGGTGCTCGCGCATCCATGGGCGCATGCCGTCGTGCTGCCCTGGCAGGACGGCATGCTGACCGAATCGGCGTGGCAGGCCTATGCCCGGGCGCTGCTGGCCGAGCGCGCGATACACGATGCCCGGCGAGTGCGGATCGAGGCGAGCCCGCATGGCCGGTCGCGGCTTGCCGTGGCCGCGCCCGAGGCCCTGATCGAGACGGCGGCCGGTGCGTGCCGTGACGCCGGCTGGACGCTGGCCGGCTGCCGGGACCTGCTTTCGGCGGCGCTGCATCGGCATGCCGGTGCGCTCGCTGCGGTCGACGATGCCCGTCTCGCGCTGTTGCAGGCCGGTGCGCTCACCTGCGTGTTTCGTCGCGACGGGCAGTGGCGCGACGTGATCACGCTGGCATGGCGAGGCGGGAGGCTGCGCGACGTGCTCGATGCCGCCGCCTTGATGGCGCGGCAGCCGGCGTCGACCCGCAGCTTTCTTTGCGCGGTCGAGCCGGTTGCCGCGAGCCTCCTGGATGACGACGAGCGAGACGGCGGTGGAACGATCCGGCTCGCTGCGCCGCTGGCCTGTCTCGACGGAGCATCGGCATGAGCGGGTCGAGCGAGATGGCCTTCGTCGCGCCGCGCGGCCTGGCCAGGCGCCGCACCGCATTGGCGCTCGTCGTCGCGGTGGCGGCAGCGGGGTTGCTGCTGGGCGAGCAGGCGCGGCTCGACACGCTGCGCGGCGAAGTCGAGCGGATCGAGGCGCGTGTCGACCAGCGCCGGCAGGCCGCCGAGCGCGCGGCCCGCGAAGGGCAGCGGGTTTCCGCCGAGGCACATCGCATCGAACGGCTGCTCGACGAGCAGTCGATCAGCGACGGGAACACCGGGCTGCCGGTGCTCGACTGGATCGAGCGGGCCTGGACGCCGCGCATCGCGCTGCGCTCGCTATCGATCGACAAGGCCGGCAAGGAAGCCCGGATCGAAGGCGGCGCGGCCGACCTCGAACATATCTACCGCTTCTCGAATCGCCTGCGGGACGCGCACCCGGAACGCCGGATCGGCCTGTTGCGGCATCAGGTGCGGGACATCGCGGGCAGTCGAACCTACACATTCAGCCTGAACGTCACCCATCCATGAAATGTTCCGCATCGATCGACTGGAGGGCGCCGCTGGCGCGCCTGAGATGGCGTGCCTACCGCCTGGCACGTCAGCTTGGATGGATCGAGGCGCTGGCCTGCCTGGTCGTGCTCGCCTTGCCGGTTCATCACGTCGCGCTGGCCGTCCCGGAGCGCGAGCGGCTCGCGCAACGCGGCGCCGAGCTCAAGCAGGCGCTGGCCGCCGATGCGCCGGCGCCGCGATCCGGGGGCAGGATCAGCCTCGAGGACCTGCGCAAGACGAATACCGACGAGCAGGCCTATTTCGTGTTCGACACCCTGGCCAGGCACGGCCTGCACCGCAAGTCCGCCACCTACCGGCGCGACAGCGAGGTGAAGGGGGCCCTGGAGCGCCTGAGCATCGGCATCGCCCTGACGGGCAGCTATGAGGGCCTGCGCGGGGCCTTGCGCGTGATCGCCGAGCAGCCGCTGCTGCGCATCGAGCAGTTGACGGTCGAGCGCAAGGATATCGACGACACCCGTCTCGAGATCGGCCTGGGTATCAGCCTGCTGGGGCCCGACACATGAGATACGGGGTCCTGTCATGGCGGCTGGCGGCGCTCGGGCTGGCCTTGTCGACGAGCTGCATGTCGGCGGCGCAATCCGGCGAGGAAGCCGTCGATCTGTTTCCCGAGCAGCACTGGGCGAGGCTCGGCCGGGCAGCGGAAACCGTGTCGCCGACGGCCGATGCGCGCGAGGCGGCGAGCGCCGATGTCGCCTCGGCAGCGGCCGGGGATTCGCCGCCGGACTCGATGGATGCCCCGTTCGAACTTGCCGGTGAATGGCGCGAGAACGGCCGGCGCATCCTCGTGCTGGATGGCATGGGGCAGAGCTTCGTGCTGTGCGCGACGCGCTGCGAGGTACCCGGCGCGATCCTGCCGGGCGAAGCAATCACCGGCGCTTACCGGTTCGGGGCGGTGCATCGAGGCAAGGTGGTGATCCACGCCGATGACGACACCGTGTTCGAGCTGACGGCGCCCGGCATGGAGGTATCTGGCTCCGAGTGAGGAGCCGCGGAATTCATCATGAAACCCATCACGCTTATTTTTCCATTGATCGCCGCGATGGCCGGAGGTGGTTGCGCTGGCACCTATCATCGGGCCGACGATGCCGCGGGCACGAGCCCCGCGCAGGGGATCGAGGCGCTGCAGCGCCGGCAAGCCGAATCGCCTCGCGACATCGAGGCCGCGCAAGCGGCGGCGACCGGTTTGCAGGACTATGTCCGGGGCGAAACGAGGCAGGCCGAGACGCGAGCCGCGCTCGGCGATTACCCGGCCGCCGCCGAGCACCTGTCGAACGCGCTGGCGCATGATCCAGGCAACCTGCAGGCGGAACAGTTGCGCGGGCAACTGGTGCGCCGCCAGCAGGCAGACGCCGATCTAGCGCGTGCCCGGCAACTGAGCCGGAGCCGGCCGCGGCAAGCGCTGGACCTGGTGCGCGGCGTGCTCGGCGAGCAGCCCGCGCATCGCGAGGCCCGGCGCCTGCGCGATGCGCTGCTGCGCGACACGAAGGCGAGCCGCGCCGCGCGCCCGCAACTGGCCGATGCCTTGCGCAAGCCGGTGTCGCTCAATTTCCGCTCGCAGCCGATCGGCCGGATCTTCGAGGCGATCTCGCGCGTATCGGGCGTGAACTTCGTGTTCGACAGCGAGGTGCAGACCGACATGCCGGCCTCGCTGTTCGCGAGGCGGACCACGGCCGAGAACGCCATCGAGCTGCTGCTCAGGACCAGCCAGCTCGAAAAGCGCGTGCTCGACCGCCATACCTTGCTGGTCTATCCGGCGCGCCCGGAAAAGGCGCGCGACTACCGGGAGTTCGCGATTCGCACCTTCTTCCTCTCGCATGCCGAGGCGAAATCGGTGATGGCCGCCTTGCGCCAGATGGTCAAGCCCAAGGACATCTACGTGGACGAGCGCGTCAATGCCATCGTGCTGCGCGATACGCCCGAGACGATCCAGGTGGCGGAGCGCGTGGTGATCGGGCTCGACATCCCGCAATCCGAGGTGACGCTGGACGTGCAGGTGCTCGAGGTCAACGTGAACGACAGCGTCGACCTGGGCCTGCAATACCCGGGGAAGATCCAGTTCAGCGCGCTCGGCGCCGGCGAGGAGGTGGGCCTGACGCTCGGCGACCTGCTGCGCCTGAATCGCGACCGGATCGGCGTCGCGAGCGAATCGGGCGCGCTCTCGATGGCGATCGACATGCTGCAGAAGCAGGGCAAGACGCGCACGCTGGCCAATCCCAAGATCCGCGTGCGCAACCTGGAGAAGGCCAATATCCGGATCGGCGAGCGCGTGCCGATCGTGACCACCACCAACGGCAACGGCGTGGTGACCGAATCGGTCAGCTACCAGGACGTGGGCCTGATGCTGAAGGTCGAGCCGCGCGTCAGCCTGGACGACGAGGTCAGCGTCAAGGTGAGCCTGGAGGTCAGCAATATCCTGTCCGAGCAGCGGACCCGCAGCGGCCTGGTCGCCTATTCGCTCGGCACGCGCAATGCCGACACGCTGATGACGGCGCGCAACGGCCAGACGCAGGTGCTGGCGGGCCTGATCAAGCGCAGCGAGATCGAGAGCCGCGCCGGCTTGCCGTGGCTGTCTTCCTTGCCGGTGCTCGGCCGGCTGTTCGGTTCGGACCGGACCCGCAACGAGGAAACCGAGATCGTGCTGCTGATCACGCCGCATATCGAGCGCCGGCTCGACCTGCCCGAGGCAGCGGTGACGACGTTTCTCTCTGGTACCGAAACGCGCGTGACCACCGAGGCACTGAGCCTGGCGCCGGCCGGCGCCGGGCGGGAGCCTTCCCCGCCGAAGCTGCACGAGCCGATCCTTGCCGCTGATGTGATGGATGCCGAAGCGCGCGAGGTGGATGAGGACAGCGAGCCGGGCCTTGTCGACCGGGTGCAGGCAAGCGAGGCGGGCGATGAGGGAAAACGCGAGGCGCAGGACCGGAAGCCGGCCGCGGGCAGCGATCCGTCGCCGACGACAGGGCCGGGGCCTGCCGCCGGCGAAGCCGTCGAGCATCACGGCGTGGGCGGCATGATGCGCACGAGCAACACGAACGATACGCGGCGCGACGGCGCCCGATTGCCGGCACCGTTTCGCGACGGGAGGCAATCGTGATCGGCCGCCGTCGCCATCCCCATCGCGCCGCGCAACGCGGCTTCACGCTGATCGAATTGCTCGCGTCGCTGACGCTGCTGGCCTTGCTGCTCAGCGTGGCGATGCCGCTGGCCGACGTCGTCAAGCGTCGCACCGGCGAGACCGAGCTGCGGCGCGCCCTGGTCAGCATCCGCGGCGCGCTCGATGCCTACAAGCGCGCCTCCGACGAAGGGCGTATCGAACGGAGCATCGACGACAGCGGTTATCCGCCGGACCTGCGCACGCTGGTCGACGGCGTGCGCGACCGCAAGAGCCCGACCGGCAACCGGCTCTATTTCCTGCGGCGCATTCCGCCCGACCCGATGTGCGAATGCGAGGGCACGGCGCCCGAGCAGATGTGGGAAACCCGCAGCTACGACAGCGACGCGGAGCGCTTTTCGGCCGGCGCCGACGTGTTCGACGTGCGCTCGCGCAACCGACAGGAGGGTCTCGATGGCATCCCGTATCACCAATGGTAGCGGCCGGGGTCGCGCGCGCGGCTTCACGCTCGTCGAACTGCTGGTGGTGATGGCGATCATCGCCGCCTTGACGGCCTTCGTCGCGCCCAACTACCTGAAGCAGGGCGACCGCGCCAAGGAAACCGTGCTGCGCCACAACCTGCATGCGCTGCGCGAGTCGATCGACGACTACCGCGCCGATCACGGCCGCGATCCCGATTCGCTGCAGTCGCTCGTCGATGGACGCTACCTGCGCGAGTTGCCGCTCGATCCGCTGACCGGCAGACGCGGCAGCTGGGTGCCGATGCAGGGCGAACTCGGCGGCGTGCACGACGTGCGCAGCGGCGCCAGAGGGCAGGGCCTGGACGGGAGCGCCTATGAAACCTGGTAGGGCGGCCGAGCGCGGGATCGCCTATCTCGGCGTGCTGATGCTGGTGGGCGCGATCGCCCTGGGCGCGGCGCAGGCGGCGCGGGTCTGGCAGACGCTCCAGTTGCGCGAGCGCGAGGCGCAGTTGCTGTTCGTCGGCGACCAGATCCGGCAGGCGATCGACAGCTACTATCGCTCGGGCCCCGGCAGCCGTTATCCGCGCTCGCTGGAGATGCTGGTCGAGGACCGGCGCGGGCCGCGCACGCTCCGGCACCTGCGGCGCGTGTATCGCGATCCGCTGACGGGCACTCGCGAATGGGGTATCGTCGAGGCGCCGGACGGCGGCGTGATGGGCGTGTTCAGCCGGGCAGCGGGCCGGCCCGTCAAGCGCCGCGGTTTCCCGGAAGCCTGTGCCGACTTCGAGGACAAGCCGGGCTACGCCGACTGGCGCTTCGTCCACGCGCCGGCGCATGGCGAAACCGTGCCGCCGATGAGCGGCTTCGAGCCGGGCCGAACGGGAGGTGAGGGATGATCGTCGCGATTCTGGAAGATGTCGTGGCGCAGGCGAACTTCGTGGCCGCCTGGCTGGAGAAGGCCGGCCACCAGCCCCTGGTGCGGCATGACGGCGACAGCTTCGTCGAGCTGGTGAGCCGCGAGCGCGTGGACCTGCTGCTGCTCGACTGGGACGTGCCGGGCAAGTCGGGCATCGAGGTGATGCGCTGGGTGCGCGAGCGATTCGGCGCGCAACTGCCGATCGTGATGATGACGCAGCACGACGGCGAGGACGACATCGTGCACGGCCTGGACAACGGCGCCGACGACTACCTGGTCAAGCCGCTGCGCGAGCGCGAGCTGGTCGCGCGCGTCAACGCGCAGATGCGCAAGTATTATCCGCAGGCGGGGCAGGGCCGGCGCATCGAGATCGGCCGTTTCGTGATCGACGCGGCCGAGCATGTCGCGCGCATCGACGGCCGCGCCGTGGAACTCTCGCAACGCGAGTTCGAACTGGCGCTGATGCTGTTCGAGAACGTCGGCCGGATCGTGTCGAAGGATGCGCTGATCAAGCGGATCTGGGGCGGCGTCGATCGCAGGTACGACGCCACGCTCGCCACCTATGTGAGCAAGCTGCGCTCGGCTCTGGAACTGCGTTCGCGCAACGGCCTGGTCATCTCCACCATCTACAACCACGGCTATCGGCTCGAACGGGTTTGAGCCGCCGGCGGCGGTCGAGTCGTCCATGAAAAACTGACTAGTCTGGTCGACTGCGGGGTTCGCTATCTTGAAAATGGGCGCAGCTTTTTCCCTTCCCGTTTTGACCCTTCCCGATGGCGCCCCGCATGACAAGGAACGACGTTCGTGCTTGACCGGTTCATTCGCGGAAAACGCGAAGCGAAGCGCGCATGGACGTCGAGCTGGACCGTCGCCGTGGCGCTGCTCGCGTGCTCCGCCCTGAGTTACACGCCCGACGGCGAATCGCTGTTCGCGCCGTTCGACCTGCTGCACTGGCAGCTCGTGGCGCATCACGAGCATGGCGAGAATACCGACGCGGGCCGCGTGGTGACGGTGGTCATCGATGCGCGTACGGTCGAGGCGCTCGGGCCTGCCGTCGTCTATGCCCGGGAAACCCATGCGCGCCTGCTCGATCGCCTGCGCATGGCGGCCAGTGTCAGTCTCGACTTCCCGATGGTGAACCGCCAGCCCGGCGACACCAAGCTCGCGCGTGCCATCGCGCGCCACGGGCGCGTGGTGCTGACCGCCCAGTCGAACGGCCTGGCGGGGCACGTCGACCTGCTGGTCGCGCCGCCGCCCGCGCTGGCGAATGCCGCCGCGGCGGTCGGGCAGCGCAAGCTGGTGTTCGGCAGCGGCCATACCGTGCAGGGCATCGTGCCGTTCCTGGCGGTGGGGCCCGCGGGTTTCGAGGAGGCGCATGTCTCGCGCCTGGCCTTGCAGGTTGCCGAGGCGGTGCCGGCGCTGCGCAACCTGCGCGGCCTGGTCCAGGCCCATGTCTCGTCGATGGGGCGGGTGGTGCCGGGGGCGCTCGCCTTGTCGTTCCCGAACGATTTCGACCTGCGCCAGTATTCCTATCTCGACGTGCTCGAAGGCCGCGTGCCGGAAGCCGCGTTCGACGGGCGCGTGGTGTTCGTGGGCGACACCGCGACGGGCCTGTCGGGCGGCCCCTATCACCTGTCGGCGCGCGGCGCGCCCCTGACCCGGGTGCAGATCGACGCCCAGGCCGCCGACGAACTGCTCGACGGTAACGTGGTGCTGCGCGTGCCGTTCGTGCTGCAGATCCTGTTCGGTCTTGCCGCCGCGTCCGGCATGATCCTGATCTGCGCGCGCGCATCGGGGCGGCGCTCGAATGCGATGGCGCTGGCCTGGATGCTGGCGATCGCGGCCGCGTTGACGGCGCTGCCGATGCTCAGCCGCTACTGGATACCGCTGGGGCCGGCGCTCGCGAGCTGCGTGGCGGTCTACGCCGTTTATGGCTGGCGCCGGGCCGCCGGCGTGCGGCGGATGCTGCGGCATGAACTGGATGGATTGCACGCAGCAGGCTTGCCGCTGGCTGCCGATGGGCACGTGCGTGAAGCGTCGCCCGATGACGAGCTCGACGCGCTGGTGCAAGGCATGCGCGCCTCGCGCACGGCCTATGTCGGCCTGATCCGGTCGCTGCCTTATCCGGTGTTCGTCGAGCAGGGCGCGAAGCTGGTGCTGAGCAACGAGCGCGGGCGCGAGCTTGTCGAGCGACTGGCGGCGGCGCGGGAGCCGGCGATCATGATGCTGGCGCGCGAGCAGATCCGCCTCGCGAAAGCGGCGGGCGAGATCCGCACGCTGGAGCTGAACCTCGGCGGCCGCGCGCAGATGATGATGGTGACGCCGTTCGGCGAGGGCGGTGAAGGCGGTGGAATGGGCGGGGCCGCCGACGAAAGCGACATGGGCAGCATGATCTGCCTGGTCGACGTGCACGACATCAAGGCGGCCGCCGAGCACGATCGCATGACCTTGCGCCACATGGCGCACGACCTGCGCAATCCGCTTTCGACCATGCTGAGCCTGCTGGAGGCGCGCGGCATGGGCGGCGGCGACGGCAAGGGCGAGGCGCCCGATCTGATCGCGGACCTGCACCAGTTGGTCGACTACAGCCTGCGCGTCGCGCAGGACTTCACGCAGCTCTCGCGCGCCGAGCATCTCGACGCACGCAGCTACGTGCCCGTGTCGGCGGCGGACCTCGCGGCCGAGGCGATCGACCAGGTCTGGCACGGCGCCGCCGCGAAGCGGATCGCCATCGACGGGCCCCGGCTCGACGGCGGGGATGCCTGGGTGCTCGGCAGCCCCGACATGCTGCTGCGCGCGCTGGTGAACCTGCTCGACAATGCCATCAAGTATTCGGCGCCTGATACGCGCATCGAGGTGAGGCTCGCGCTGCGCGCCGACGACGTGGCGATCGGCATCGAGGACCAGGGATGCGGGATCGCCGCCGAGGCGATGCCGCATCTGTTCGAGCCGTTCTTCCAGGTCGGCGGCACGCGCGGCGACCCCGCGCTCGGGGTGGGGCTCGGCCTGCCGTTCGTGCGGGCCGTGGTGGCGCGCCATGGCGGGGCGGTCGAGGCGAGCTCGACGCCGGGCGTGGGCAGCCGCTTCACGATCGCGCTGCCGCGTATGGAGGCGGTGCTGCTCGACGCGTGATGGCCGCGCAAGGCCCGCTTTCCGCGCGAGCCTTTGCCGTTGTTCCGGCGTTCAGGGCGCGACTTTCGGATTCGAGCTGAACCAGCCGCGATGATCCTGCCAGTTGCCGTATTCGTCGACGATCGCGCCTTGCGGCGAGGCCATCATGAAATGCCAGCTTTCGAGTTGCTTGAGCTGCCGGACCTCGCCTTCGTGCTGGACCACGACATTCTGGCTGCGGACCGGCCCGAAACTCTTCGGGATGGCGGGAATCTCCGCGGACTTCGGCCCGATTTCCGAGAAATCGTAGACCCAGCCATGCAGCACGCGCCATGACTCGTGCTTCGCGGGCCGCGCGGGCGGCGAGGCGATCGGCATGTGCCGATGCTCGGGCAGCATCTGGTTCGGCAGCAGGTACATCGTCATCGCGTAATAGCCGTATTGCTGCTGGTTCACCCAGATCATCTCGGTCAGCCCGACGTGCTCGAAGTCATGCAGCCCGAAGTCGCTGATCCAGAGCTGCGCGCGCATCTCGGGCGTGATGCGCTGGCCGTAGGATTCGGCCAGTTGCGCGATCGCATCCTTGGCGACTTCCTTCTGGAATACACCGTCCACGTAGAAGTCGGCGTTCGTGTAGACACGATGCGCGGTGGGGCTCGCGGGCTCGGCCATGGCGGCCGTCGTGCCGCCGCCGAGCAGCAGGGTGAATAACAGGGGGAAGGAAATCCTGAATCGAGAATTCGCCATGATCGAGAAAATATGAATAAACGGAGCTCGATGTTTTCACGCGAAAACACGCTGATGAAATTCATTGTATCGATGGCTTTATCTATCGTTTCGATATGAGGCCGCCATCGGTCAATACGCGCCGAACCGCCTGTGGATGAGGCTTCCCGCCTCGATGGAGACTTATCTGCCCGGTAGATGGAGTCATCGATTATTTAAATCTAATGGGTTTCGGTGCCGTGTTAGATTTTTGGCCAGACGGATAAACCATGATTGATTTTCCGTCTGTTCCTTTATTGCTGGAGAGCGACAATGTCCGAAACCAATTCGCGACGTGATTTCCTTCGTCACGCGGCAGCCGGCACGGCCGGCGTGGCGGTGGCCGCCGTACCCGGTATCGCGGCGGCCGCCGATGGCGTGCCGGATGCGATGCCTCCCCTGGCCCGCATGCGCAATCCCCACGACCTGTATCCGCGCGCGCCGTTCGCGCGCCAGGTCCAGCCGGTGCCCGGCCTGGCCTCGAAGATGGTGCCGCGCCCCGATCACGGGGAAACCAGCTATCGCGGCTCGAACCGGCTGGCGGGACGCAAGGCCCTCGTCACTGGCGGCGACAGCGGCATCGGCCGCGCCGCGGCGATCGCCTTCGCGCGCGAGGGCGCCGACGTGGCGATCAACTACCTGCCGGTCGAGGAAAGCGACGCGCGCGAAGTGGTCGCCCTGATCCGCAAGGAAGGGCGCAAGTGCGTGGCGATCCCCGGTGACATCCGCACCGAGGCGTTCTGCCGGCAACTGGTGGAGCGGGCCGTCACCGAGCTCGGCGGCCTCGACGTGCTGGTCAGCAACGCCGGCCACCAGCAGGCCAGGGACGATATCCAGGACATCAGCTCGGAGCAGTTCGAGCAGACCATGAAGACCAATGTCTATGCGCCGTTCTGGATCGCCAAGGCCGCGCTGCCCCATATGCCGGCCGGATCGTCGGTGATCCTGACGACTTCGGAGCAGGCCTTCCTGCCGTCGGCCAACCTGCTCGACTACGCGCCCACCAAGGCGGCGAACATCGCCTTCGTGAAGGCGCTGGCCAAGCAGCAGGCGCCCAGGGGCATTCGCGTCAATGCGGTGGCGCCGGGCGCGACCTGGACGCCGCTGCAGACGAGCGGCGGCCAGCCGCCCGAGGTGATCGACCGCTTCGGCCAGGACAATCCCACCGGGCGGCCGGCGCAACCGGTCGAACTGGCGCCGCTCTACGTGACGCTCGCGTCCGCGGAATCGAGCTTCTCCAGCGGCCAGGTGTTCGGCGCGAACGGCGCGACGGGCGCCGCCTGACCGGCGCCGCCGCGCGACTTCATCCGTCAACGGCGGGCGAATTCGCCCGCCACGATCATCGCAGGGCGCAGTGGAACTGAGACAGTTACGACATTTTGTTGCCGTCGCCGAGGAGGCGAACTTCACGCGCGCGGCCGAGCGATGCCATATCGTCCAGTCGGCCCTGTCGACCTCGATCCGGCTGCTCGAGGAGGAACTGGGCACCCGGCTGCTGGTGCGCACCACGCGCCATGTCAGCCTGTCCGAGGCGGGCGTGGCCTTTCTCGAGAGCGCGAGGAGCGCGCTCGGGATTCTCGATCGCGCCGTCGCCGGGGTCGTCAGGATGCGTTCGGCGCGGCGCCGCACGCTGTCGATCGGCATCGTGCAGAGTTTGCCGCCGTTCCTGGCCTTGCCGGCCTTGCTGTCGCGTTTCGATCGCGCGCATCCGCAGGTCGAGGTGCGGCTGGTACAGGACACCGCGGACGTGCTCAACGCCAGGGTGGAGGATCGGCAGCTCGATCTCGCGATCCTGCCGATCGACGAGTGCAACGAGCGGCTGGTTTCGCGCATCGTCGCCTGCGATCGGATGGTGCTCGCCTGCGATCGCGGCCATCCGCTGGCCCGCGCCGCCTCGGTGACGCTGGATCAGCTCACGGGCGAGGCCTTCGTCGATTTCGTGCCCGGCCAGGGCACGCGCGGCAGTGTCGATCGCGGTTTCGCGGCGGCCGGCCTGCAGCGCGGCGTGGCGTTCGAGGTCGGCGATCTCGATACCTTGCTGGACCTGGTCTCGCAGGGCCTGGGTGTCGCGGTGCTGCCGGAGGATATCGTCGCGAGCCGCGCAGGTCGGTTCGCCTGCGTGGGGATCGAGGCCGAGAATCTGTGTTGGGAGCTGGTGGTCACGCACCTGGCCGCGGCCGGTTATCCCGACGACACGCTGGATCCGGCGCCGGCCGCGTTCCTGGCGATGCTGCTGGCGGGGGCGGCGGAGGAAATCCGCCTCGATGGACAGGCCGTGTCATGAGGCCGGCAGGGCCGGGCGTCGAGCGCCGGTGTGTCGACCCGAGCGGATCGGCCTTCAGGCAGCCGCGCACCAGTTTTGCCACGCCCCGCGATACGCCGCCTCGACATGCCGCGCGAAACGCGCTCCGTCCATCAGCGGCGAGGCGGCGAGCCGCGCGCGCAGGCCCGCACGCATCGCGGCCAGGCGCGGCAGGTCGCGCGCCAGCCCGGTGGCGATCTCGACGAAGCGCGCGTCGCTGTCGGCGACGACCTCGCTCAAGCCCAGGTTGGCGGCTTGGCTCAAACCGGCGCGGCCCACCACCGTGTCGGTGATGCGCGTCACCACCGGCACGCCCATCCAGTAGGAATCGAGGCTGGTGGTATGACCGTTGTAGGGCAGGGTATCGAGCCCGATGTCGATCTCGTGGTAGGTCCGCAGGTACTCCGCGCGCGGGCGGAAGGCGGTGAAGGCGACGCGCTCGTCGTGGATGCCGTGACCCCGCAAGCGGTCGAGCAGAAGCCTGCGCGCCGAGCCTTCCGGCGCCATCAGGATCAGCCGCGCCTCGTCGAACCCGCGCATCACCTCGGCCCACAGACGGAACGAGGCATCGCCGAGCTTGCAGGGATTGTTCAGGCATCCGAAGGTGGGATGGCCGTTCGCGAGCGCGGGCAGGGCATTGACCTCGGGCGTGTCGGTCAGCGGGTCGTAGCACCAGAAGGTCTCGGGCAGGCGCAGCGAGCGCTCGCTGTACCAGCCGTCGGCGCCGGCGGGATCGAGCCAGGGATCGGTCAGGCGGTAGTCGATCGCCTCGATGCCGGTGGTGCCCGGGTAGGCCAGCCAGGCGATCTGCACCGGCGCGGGCTTGCGCGCGAACAGCAGCGGCCGGCTGTCGGCCATGTGCATCGAGAGGTCGACCAGGATGTCGATGCCGTCCTCGCGGATCAGCCGCGCCAGCCGCTCGTCGTCGAGCTGCCTGACCTCGCGCCAGAGATCGGCGTGGCCGGCGATGCGCCGGGTCAGCGCGTCCGGGCGCGTCACGCTCGAATAGCAGACGATCTCGAAGCGCGCGTGATCGTGATGCGAGAGCAGCGGGATCGTGAACAGCGCCTGGCAATGGTTGCGGAAGTCCGGCGACACATAGCCGATGCGCAGGCGGCGCGACGGCTCGGCCGGCCGCGCATGCGGCTCGCGATGCGCGCGCAGGGGCGCCTCGTGTCGCGCCGACCAGCGGCGCGCCTCGTCGAGGATCGCCTCGGGATGCATGGCCTGGAAGCTCAGTGCATAGAGCAGGTTGCCATGCGCCACCACGTTGGCCGGGTCGCATGCGAGCGCATGGCGATAGCAGTCGATGCCCTCGTCGAGACGGCCCTGGTCCTTCAGCACGTTGCCGAGATTGTTGTGGCTGGCCGAGTGGCGCGGATCGGCGGCGAGCGCGTCGCGCAGGCGCGCCTCGGCCTCGTCCATCGCGCCGAGCATGCGCATCGTCACGGCCAGGTTGTTGAGCGCGGCCAGGAAGGCGGGGCGCAGGCGAATCGCGGTATCGAAGGCGTCGGCCGCGTCGTGCAGCGAGCCGGCTTCCTGGTAGACCACGCCCAGGTTGTTGTACGCATCGGCATGCCCGGGTGCCTGTTCGATCGCGCGCTGGTAGTGGTCCAGCGCCTCGCGACGCCGGCCGAGCGCGTGCAGCGCGTTGGCGAGGTTGTAGGCGGCTTCGGGGAAGACGGGATCCAGCGCCAGGGTGCGCGTCAGCAGGGCGGCGCTGCGGGCGAATTCGCCGTGCCGATGCAGGGCGACGCCGAGGTTGGCCAGCACCACCGGCGAGTCGGGTGCGACCTGCCGGGCCATCTCGAGCAGGGCCACCGAGTCGTCGAACTGGCCGGTCGCCAGCGCCAGCGTGCCGAGGTTGGTCAGCGCATCGGCGTCGCCGGGCTGCAGTTCGAGCGCGCGCAGGTAGGCGGCTTGCGCGGCCTGGTGCTCGCCGAGCTGGCGGTGGCAGTTGCCGAGGTTGTTGAGCGCGTCCACGCGGGCGGGGTCGCGCTCCAGCAGCGCGGTATAGGCCTCGATGGCGGACGCGGCCTGGCCGGCCGATTGCAGCGCCGAGGCCAGCGCGAAATGCGTGTCGATGGAATCGGCGTCGAGGGCGAGGGCCTGGCGGTAGGCACCGATCGCCTCCGCGAAGCATTGCGCGGCCGCGAACACGTGGCCGCGCGCGAGGTGGTAGCGGGCATTGCCTGGGGCGCGTGCCAGCGCGGCGTCGAGCCAGTCGAGCGCGGCGTCGTAGGCGCCGCTCTGCAGGTCCAGCATGCCGAGGCGGAACATCAGGTTCGCCTCGCCGGGCTCGAGCGTGAGCGCGCGCTGGTACAGCTCGCGCGCCTCGGCCAGCCGGCCCGCGAGATGATGCGTGGTCGCGAGTTCGAGTATCTGCCTGTTTTCCATGCTGGGCCCGCCCTGGATGAAGTCGCCGGATCGGCTCCGTCGCGACGCTGGCCAGGGCTCGCATCGCGTGCTCGCGGTGGAACTGGCGAGCGGCGAGCGACGATTTGCGTGGCCGGCGGGAAGCCTCAGCGGGAACGATAGCAAGGCCGGCGGCGCCGGTGTTTACAGGCGTTTACGCACGGGGCTTGCCGCGGCGCCGCATCGGCGACAGGTCTTTCAACAAGATGACCGCTCGTTTCGCAAAGCGATGCAAATGCGCTGCGAAAGGCTGACAAGGCTTTCGGAAGGTCGACGACGGCAGGCGGTCCGTGGTGCCGGTTTTGCTCAGGAATGCAAAGCGCATCGGGCGGGAGGAATGCCAAGTCGGTCGACAATCTTCCCGGCTGCGCGATGTCGGTCTCGCCCTGGGCGATTCGAGCAGGCTGGGCCGGGCAAGTGGTTCGCCGGGCAGGATTCGACGTATGACTGGCAGCCCGGCCAGCCGGAGCGGCTGGCCGGGCGACGCGGGCGGAATCAGCGAGCCGTCGCTTGCGCGGCCTCGTCGTCGACGTCCTGCCGGGTCGGCTCGAAGCGCACCGCCGCCAGGAAGCCGATCGGGATCAGCGCGGCGATCGACACGATCCAGAACATGTCGGTGCCATAGCGCGCCTTCAGGATCGGCAGCACGAACAGCGCGAGCGCGCTGCCCAGGCCGGCCAGCGCGCGGCCGAAGCCGACCCCGGTGCCGCGGATCGCGGTGGGGTACGACAGCGCCGGGTAGACCATCATCTGCGCGCCGGGGCCGAAGCCTTCCGCGAACAGCCAGGCGCCCAGCATCGCCAGCGCGAGGCCGATGCCGAGCGCGCCTTGCGGATGACCGAGCAGGGCCAGCGCGACCAGCGACACGAATTGCAGCGCGAAACCCGCGATCGCGACCTGCCGCGACGGCCGCCGATAGGCGAGGCGCATGCCCAGCAGGCCGCCCGTCAGCGCGAACAGCAGGTTCAGCGCGAGCGAGGCCGAGATCGTCTCGAACACGCCGGCGCCGAGGAACTGCGACAGGATCGAGGGCAGGAAGAAGGCGATCGCCGTGTATTCGAAGGGGATGCAGAGATTCATCGCGCTGGCCACCAGCGTGCGCGCCAGGTAGGGGCGCCGGAACAGCACCCGGAAGCCGACCGGCGCCTGGGCCGGCGGCGCGCCGGCATCCTCGGCGCGGTGCGCGCGGATCCCGTAGGACTCGCGCAGGATGCGCGCGGCGTCCTCCAGCTTGCCCTGGTTGGCGGCCCACAGCGGGGACTCGTTCATGAAGCGGCTGCGCACCGCGATGATCACCAGCGCCGGCACCGCGCCGAAGATCAGCGAGGCGCGCCAGAGCCAGCCCGCATGCTCGGCCGGCAGCGCGAAGTAGAGACAGAACACGATCAGGAAGCAGACCGAGGAGGCGGCGTACCACATCGGGCACCAGGCGGCGAGCCGCGAGGCCTTGTTGCCGCGGCCCTGGAATTTCGAGAACTCGGACAGGAAGGCCATCGCGACAGGCAGGTCGATGCCCACCCCGAGCCCCATCACGAAGCGCGCGGCGATCAGCACCCAGACGTTCGGCGCGAGCCCGGCCACGATCGCCGCGACCACGAAGAACAGCATGTCGGCCATGAACACCTGGTAGCGGCCGATGCGATCGGTGAACCAGCCGCCGAGCAGGCTGCCCAGGATCGTGCCGATCACGATCGAGGAGGTGACCAGGCCGGTCAGCGCGGGCGTGAGGCCGAATTCGCGAACCACGTCCTGGATGCCGTAGGACAGCGTGGTCAGGTCGTAGGCGTCGAGGAACACGCCGCCCAGCGCCAGCAGCACGATCACGCGCGCGTGGCTGTCGCGGCTGGTGCTGGTGTTGATCAGGCGCGAGACGTCGCTCGCGGAACGGATCGGCGAGGAACTCGCCGCATCGAGGTCGAGGGTGCTCAAGGGGTTCTCCACGGTTGGCGATCGGCGCGGTGGGCGGGAAGCAGGGAAATGCGGGCGCGATCGCGGCGGCGGCGCGGTGCTGGCGGCACGGCGGCGGTCGCGAAGGGCGATGCTAGGCAAGGGCGGCGTGCTCACGAACGGCCGATTTGCGATTAGCAAATCACGCGCGAGCGATCGGGAGGGGCGTGGCAGGCAGGGGCAGTCAAAACGATGCGGCGGCGGAGGCGGCGCTCGCGCGGGCCGGCTCGGTCTTGCCGTGGCGGCGGAGCAACGCGTGCCACGGCATATGCTTGGGCGAAATCGATCGAAGCGAGGAACTGGACGCCGGCCGATGACAGCCTGGCCGGCGTGCCGAAACGGGAGGCGTGGCAACTTGCGGGGAGGCCGCTTCGACAGCCGACGGGGGCGTCAGTTCCACACACGCTATATATATAGTGTGTTGCGCATCGCGCAAGGGGCGGTGCCCTGGCGACTCAGTGCCAGCCGCCCGGCACGAACACCCAGTTCGGGCCCTGCCGGCGCCATTGTCCCGAGCTCCAGCGGCGTCCTCGCCGCGCCGCGATCCAGCGCCCCGGCACCCACACATAGCGGCCACCGCGCCAATCCCAGTAACCATCTGCCCAGACATAGCCGCGAGCGCGCGGCGGCGGCGGGCGGCGATCGCGCCGCAGCGGCGGCGGCGCGCGGTCGGGGCGCTCGCCGACCGGCGGCGGGGGCGGCGGCGGCCGGCCGCCAGGCGCCGGATAACCGCCGGGCGGGGCAGGTTGCGCGTTCGCGCCGAGGGCCGAGCCGCCGGCCAGGATGGCTGCGCCGCCGAGGGCGAGGGTTCGAAGGAAGTCGCGACGTTGCATCGAAAGGCTCCCGGATGGAGAACGGGCCGCCCGGGATGGGCGGCGGCACGGCATCAAGGTAGCGCCTGGCTAGCCGACCAACATTACAGGCGTTGTAACGGCTGTTACGAGCCATGCCTTTCGTCGCGCTGTCACCTCGGGGAAACCGCAGGGAAACGTTTTACGCGGGTTTTACATGGATGGCGCATCGGAAAATGCACCGGATTGAGGATGTTTTGAGTAATTTTTGCCGAATTGGCGGGGTCGGCCGGGAGGTGGTTGTTGTTTCTTTGCAACCGTCAAGCCGGTGACACAATCAAATGCCTGTTGCGGATACGCCAAAAACAGGCCGTCAAGTGGTCAAAAAAACAAGTTAAAACAAAGAGTTATCAAAGACTACCATTTCTATTATTTCTGGTTTCGGAAAAAGTTATTTCTTTATTCGCGTGTGGCGGCCCTAGGGTCCACCCCTAAACTCACGGTTCCCAGAGCGGCCAACCATCCGGGCGCGGCCATGTGAAGTCGACGTGGCGCTTCCGGGCGGTTGCAGACCGTTATGAAACAAGGTCGACAGACCTGCCTTTTTTAGATGAAGGGAGCTCCACGAATGAAGAAGACTCTGATCGTTGCAGCCGCTGCAGCATCGTTCGCAACCGTCGCCCATGCGCAAAGCAGCGTCACGCTGTACGGCGTGCTCGACGCGGGCATCACGTACCAAAGCAATGTCGCCGGCAAGTCGCGCTGGTCGGAAGGCACGGGCATCGACCAAAGCCTGTTCGGTCTGCGTGGTTCGGAAGACCTGGGTGGCGGCCTGAAGGCAATCTTCACGTTGGAAAGCGGTTTCAACCTCGGTAACGGCCGCTTCTCGAACGACGGTGGCATGTTCAACCGTCAAGCCTTCGTCGGCCTGTCGAGCCAGTACGGCACGGTCACGCTGGGCCGCCAGTACGATGCAGTCCAGGACTACCTGGCTCCGCTGACGGCGACCGGCTCGTGGGGCGGCACGTACTTCGCTCACGTCGGCAACTTCGACAACCTGAGCACGAACGGCGGCTACGCAACCAACAACTCGATCAAGTTCACGAGCGCGAACTACGCCGGCCTGCAATTCGGCGGCACGTACGCTTTCTCGAACAACACGAACTTCGGCAACAACCGTGCATACAGCGGCGGCGTGTCGTACCAGTTCCAGGGCCTGAAGCTGGCTGGCGCGTACTCGCAACTGAACAACCCGAACGCAGCTGGCACGAGCGGCGCGGTTGACCAGAACGCATTCGGCGCACAAGGCCGCGTCCGTACGTACGGCGCAGCAGCTGGCTACGCATTCGGCCCGGCACAAGTCGGCGCCGCATGGACGCAAGCTCGTCTGGACAACACGGTTGCAGGCGCGAACGTTCGCATCGACAACTACGAAGTCAACGGCAAGTACAACCTGACGCCGGCACTGGGTCTGGGCATCGCCTACACGTACTCGAACGGCCGCCTGGGCACGAACAACGCCCACTGGAACCAAGTTGGCCTGCAAGCCGACTACTCGCTGTCGAAGCGCACCGACGTGTACGCTCAAGCCGTGTACCAGCGCGCAAGCAACGGCGTGGCTGCTTCGATCTACAACGGCGACATCGCTGCGACGAACACCTCGTCGGGCATCAACCAGACCGCCGCTACGGTTGGCCTGCGTCACCGCTTCTAAGCTCGACGACCGCTTCGGCGGTCTACGGCAAAAAGGCGCCTTCGGGCGCCTTTTTTTCGTTTACGGCACGGAATATCGTGCTTCGCGAATCGGGGAGCCGACCCGCTGCCGGGTCGGGTCCCTATTCGGCAAGGCTCAGCGCGTGTAGTCGCCGCTGGCCTCGGGCTGGTAGACGATCGCCGAGACCGTCATGCGGCCCGCCACGCCGTTGGGCAGGGTGATGTTCACATGCTCGCCCTGGCGGGCACCGAGCAGGGCCATGCCGACGGGCGAGAACACGTTCAGCCGGCCGGCGTCGGAGCGCGCCTGGTCGGGATAGACGAGGGTCCAGGTGATGGCTTCGTGCGTCGCCTCGTCGGTCAGCGTGAACTGCGAATTCATGGTCACCACGTTTGCCTTCATGGCATCGGCATTCACGATATCGGCGCGTTCGAGCAGGGTGTCGAGCATGGCCTGCAGGCGCGTGTCGCGTTCGGCATGTTTCTCGAGGCGCGCGACATCGAGTTCGGTGAGTTGCAGCAGTCGATTCTTCATCGGTGTTGTCCTTGTGTATGGGCGTGAGGCGCCGCGGCCGGCGGCGCGATGAGCCTGAATCGGGGAATCGCCCGGAGCCCGGCTGGCGCTCCGGTGGAGCGGGTCAGCGCGGGCGCCGGGCGGCAGCCTGCGGAACGGTGGCGTGAGCGCCTCGCGAGCCGGCCAGGCGCGCGCCGACGCCGATCTGGCGGCGTCGAAGGGCATGGGGGCGAGCAGGAGGGCGGCGCATCACGGATGGGCGGGAAAGTATGACGAAACGCTTTCCATTATAAGCACGACCACAGGGCGGCACGGTGGCGGCGGTTAGCCAATTATCAGTAATTGTTGTGAAAATATGCAAACTGATCGATTTCCGGGGTCGATTCGAGCCGTGATATTTGCTATCCGTGCAACGGTCTATGTCTAAACTAGGGGTTTTCCCTTGGTGATCCGAAGCCTAGACTTGAGTCGTTCGCTTCAGGCAGGAATCAACGCCGGGAGCGACGCAAAACCACAAACATCTCGGAGGTAACATCATGAAATCGCTCGTCTATGCAGCAGTCGTCGCTTCGGTCCTTGCCGCTCCGGTCGCATCGTTCGCCCAGTCGAACCAGCCCGTGACGCGCGCCGAAGTCCGTGCGCAACTGGTCCAGCTCGAACAGGCCGGCTACAACCCGGTCGCCAGCGACGCCCAATATCCGCGTGACATCCAGGCCGCCGAAGCGCGTGTCCAGCAATCGCAGCAGACGCTGACGCATGCCGACACCAGCGGCTACGGCGTGCAGCCGGTGGCCGGCGCGCAATCGGGCCGTCGTAACGACACCGCGCCGAATCCGGTCGACAGCGTCTACTTCGGTCATTGAGCGGCAGGGTGACGGCGGGCCGCGCCAGGCGCGGCCGCGCGATTGAGACGTGACGAGGCGGCGCCTCGTCACGCATTGAACAGATCAGGTCTGATGCCCGCGCGAGATCCGCGGGGCAGGGTTCGACCGAACAGGACCTCCGTCGCCGCAACCCGGCGGCTTTGCCCAGACGCTCGAGCGTTTGGGCATTTTTTGCGCCTGTCGGGCCGGGGCTTATTCCGAGTCGATCGGGGTGCCGTGGATGTAGTGCTCGAGCTGCTTGATGGTGTCCTGCTGCTCGGCAATCACGCTCTTGACCAAATCGCCGATCGAGATCACGCCGATCAGCTTGCGGTTCTTGTCGAGTACCGGCAGGTGGCGCATGCGATGCTCGGTCATCAGCGCCATGCACTGGTCGCTGGTTTCCGACGGTTCGACGTAACGCACCTTGACGGTCATGATTTCCTCGATGCGCGTGTCCTTGGACGAGCGCTCGAGCAGCACGACCTTGCGCGCGTAGTCGCGCTCGGTGACGATGCCGACGATGTCCTCGCCTTCCTTCACCACCAGGGCGCCGATGCCCTTGATGGCCATCAGCTTCAAGGCGTCGTAGACGGAATCATTCTTGCCGATCGTGTGCACCGTTTGGCCGGCATCGGGCTTTGATTTGAGAATATTCGCGACGGTTGTGCTCATACGATCTCCGGAAACCGGGCGCAAGCCATGCCCGGGGGAAGCGGCGTGGAAGTGCCCGCGCGGGCGGACACGGTGAAGAACGCATTGCGTAGATTAGCGGTAAACTCCGGCTGCGCGCCACTCAGAACATTCCTTAACTCCGATTTTTCGATGCTTTCCATGTCTTCGCAACCTTCCTCGCCGTCCGCGGACGAGCCACAAGCCGACGAATGCGTGACCCTCGTCGCGTCGGCCTCGCTCCCGACCCGCTACGGCACCTTCATGTCCCATGCGTTTCGCGTGGCCGGCAGCGAGGCCGAACACCTGGCGCTCGTGGTCGGCGATGTCGCAGGGCAGCAATCGGTGCTCACGCGCCTGCATTCGGAGTGTCTGACGGGCGATGTGTTCGGATCCTACCGCTGCGACTGCGGCGAGCAACTGGACCTCGCTCTGCGGTATATCGCCGCAGAGGGCTGCGGCGTCCTGCTGTATCTGCGTGGTCACGAGGGGCGCGGCATCGGCCTGAGCAACAAGATCCGCGCCTACGCGCTGCAGGAACAAGGGCGCGACACGGTCGAGGCGAATCGTGACCTCGGCCTGCCCGATGACGCACGCGAGTACGATTCGGCGGCCGCGATCCTGCGCATCCTGCAGGTCAACTCGGTGCGACTGATGAGCAACAACCCGAAGAAGTTCGACACGCTCGTCGCGCACGGCATTCCCGTGTGCGAACGCGTCGCGCTGGCGGTGCCCGTGCGCGACGAGAACGAACGCTACATCCGGACCAAGCAGGTCAAGTTCGGTCATTATGTTTTCGACGAGAACGAGTGAATCGCCGAACCCGCGAGAACGGCCGGTGCTGAAGCAGCCCGGCCGTTTTTTCGTTTACCGCCCGGGTTCGATGTGCGCCGCAGCATATATTTCGCGGGGTGGCGATGCCTGATCCGAGTCGTCGTGAACGCGATGGGCGCGCTGTCGCGTCGGTGGACGATCGCTTGGATGTGCAGGAACCTGTATCGATCAAGGCAGGGAATGCCGGCGAACCGCTACGCGTCATGCCTTGCTGCGGCATCCGTGATGCGTCGCGATCAGGTACGCGAGATAGACACGGGCGTTAGCGTTCTTTCTCCGCCAGCCTCGGAGATGGTGGCGCGTCGCCCGTGTCGTTTGCGTCTTGCGCTCAAGGCAGCCGGGGTGTGCCGACCCACAGCACCACGGCTTCCCGCCGATGCGGATTGGTCCAGCCGCGCGACCAGGCGGATTTGTAGTGGGCGCTGTCGCCGGCCCGCAGCAGCACGGTGCCGGAAGCCAGCGCGAGACTCAATTCGCCGGACAGGACGTGCAGGAACTCCTCTCCGGCGCGACCGGGCGTGTCGCCCGGCCCCGGCTGGCCGGGCGGCAGCCTGAGCAGTCGTGCCTCGAGCTCCTGGTGGGGCGAGCCGCGCGTGAGGGCCGCGAAGCGGGTCGCGGAATCGGGCAAGGGCTGGAAACTCAACTGCTCGCGACGATGGATCTGGTGCTGTTCCTCGGGCGCGTCCAGCAGATAGCTGACCTCCACGCCGAGCGCGCCGGCGATGCTGTTCAGCGAGGCCGCCGAGACGCCCGCCAGGCCGCGCTCGACCTGCGAGAGAAACGGCTTGGAAAGATGGGCGCAGGCTGCCAGGCGGTCCAGCGTGTAGTTGAGCCGCTGCCGCAAGGCGCGGATTTTCGCGCCGAGCCGGATGGCCGGCGTGAGTGGGTCGGATGAGGCGTTCATGATCGGGGCGCCAAGGCCGTGCCGGCCCGGCATCGCAAGTCCTCAGGTATGCCAAAGATGTCGGACCTGGCGCCAGATGCGATCGTCGGGTTCGAATTGCTCGCCGGCGGCCGGGACAGACTCTTCGGTATCGGTGCTCGCGGCGCGGATCGAACGGCACGGCAGCGCTCTGCCGGGGCGGGTTGCCTGGCGAAGGTGGGCGGCGCCCGGGCAGGGCGGATGGGTGGTGGAGGGCAGCGGCGTCATGAAGGCATGTCCGAGTAAAACACGGTTGACCGTGGAAGAGGGCAGGCAGGACGATTCTGCGCGGCGGCCCGGCGCGCCGGTAGCCTCAGACGGCGACGGCGCGACGGACTCACGGCCGTTGCATGCGCATCTGTATTCCTGTTTCGATCACGACAGCGGCAGCCGGCCGGGCGCGAGCCGCCCGGCATCCGCGGGGCACCGGGGCTGTCTCTATCGCAACAGGGAGACAGATGCGGCAAGCTCGGCGTTGCGACGGTGCAAATGGCCCAGCCTGAGGCTGGTGCCCGGCAGGGACGGGGCGCAAAATGACCGGCCCGGCGCAGCGCGACCGGGGCAGGGAGCCGGCGCAGGCGCGCTCGGCGGCAGCGATCAAGGCAATCAGGTGGACCGGTACATGTGGGATCGATCGACTCGCTACGGCGAGCTGGCTTTTCAATTGCAGGAGGAAATCTGCTCGGGACCGCTGAGCCCCGGCGACAAGCTGCCCTCGATTCGCGCCCTGTGCGCGCGTTTCCAGGCCAGCAGCGCGACGGTCACGCACGCGCTGTATCTGCTGGAGGATGCCGGCATGATCTCGGTGCGCCCGCGCAGCGGTTTCTACGTGCGCGAGCGCTTCCATGCCGTCGAGCGCCGGCTGCCGGCTCGTGTGCCCGAGCCCTGCCTGCAGCCGGCGCTGCCGGCCCAGCGCGCCCTGCTGCGCTCGCTCGAGGTGCTGGCCGCGGCGGACCAGCCGATGCTGTTCGCGCGGATCAATCCCGAGCTTTATCCGGCGGTCGCGCTGCAGCGGATCATGACCGAGCAGGCACGCCGCAATCCGGCCTTCCTGACCGGCTGCCTGATCGGTCCGGACTCGCCGCTGCATCGGCAGCTCGCGCGCCGCGGACGGATCATGGGCTGCGACTGGCATGCCGAGGACATCACCATCACGCTCGCCAACTACGAGGTCTACCGGACCCTGTTCCGCTCGCTGACCCAGCCCGGCCAGACGGTGGCGATCGCCTCGCCCGCGCCCATGAGGCTGCTGGAGGAACTGGACGAGCACGGTCTCAAGGTGCTGGAGATCCCCTCGCATCCCGAGCATGGCCTGTCGATCGACACGCTCGAATTCGCCCTGCGGCGCGAGAAGGTGGCCGCGTGCGCGTTTTCCGCCAACTTCCCGCATCCGACCGGCGGCCAGATGAGCGACGCGGGCAAGCGTCGCGTGGTCGAGCTGCTGGCCGAGCACGGCGTGCCGCTGATCGAGGACGACCGCAACGGCGATCTCCATTTCGGCGAGAAGCGCCCCTTGCCCTTCAAGGCCTTCGACCGGACCGGACTGGTCCATTACTTCTCCGATGTCAGCGGCCTGGTCGGGCACGGCCTGTCGATCGGCTTCGCCGTCACCAACCTGCGCCACGAGTTCGAGCGGATCGCCCAGCCGCCCGAGTTGTTCCAGTACACGCTGTCGAGCTTCATGGCCAGCGGCCTGTTCGAGCCGCATCTGCGTCGCCTGCGCCAGGCCCTGGCCAGTTATTCCAGCCAGTACCAGGCGGCTGTGCGCGCGCATTTCCCCCGCGAGGCGCGCAGCTTCGCCGTGTCGGGCGGCCACTGGATGTGGATCGAGCTGCCGCGCGGATTCGATACCACGGCCCTGCTGCGGCGCGCCCTGCAGGACGACATCGCGTTTTCGCCGGGCCAGTTGTTCTGCACCGACGGCAGCCTGAACCATTGCCTGCGGCTCAACACCGGCATGCCGGTGACCGAGGCAGTGGAACGCGATATCGCCGCGCTCGGCGCGATGATCGCCGAACAGCTCACGCTGATGCGCGGTGCCCCGCGCGAGGCCGACCGGGCCTGACGGCGGCACGAGCGGTGCCGCTCAATTCGCGCGCAAGGCCCACAGCGTGTCCAGCACGTGCCGGGTGGCGCGCTCGACCGAGTCCGCGCGATGGGCGATCCCCAACTCGCGCCACAGCGCGGGCCGCAGCGGCCGCATCGCCACGCGCGGATCGGGTGCCGGCGCGCCGGCCTCGTGCGGCAGCACGGTGGCGCCGTAACCGGCAGCCACCAGGCTCTTGATCGCCTCGTTGTAGTTCAGCTCGATGCGCGGCTGCGGGCGATGCCCGTCCGCCGCGAACCATTCGTA
Organism: Burkholderia sp. SJZ089; assembly: GCF_007828315.1. Taxonomy (NCBI): domain Bacteria; kingdom Pseudomonadati; phylum Pseudomonadota; class Betaproteobacteria; order Burkholderiales; family Burkholderiaceae; genus Burkholderia; species Burkholderia sp. SJZ089. Next base: position 89,356 of record NZ_VIUM01000004.1, read on the forward strand.
GGTCTGCCGCGCCAGCCGCGTGCTCACGTCATTGAGGATCAGCGGCCGGGTGGCGAGCCAGGCCGGCGAGACCTGGGCCGGCGCGCTCCAGTGCTCCGGCAGGAAGGCCAGCATCGGGTCGCGTCGCCACGGCTCGATCGCCAGGCCCGCCACGGCCGCTTGCGGCAGGGCCACCAGGCCGACGTCGAGCGAGCCCGCCGAGAGCTGCGCGAGGGTATCGCGCGAGGTCAGCACGGCGATCTGCACGTCGATGTCGGGATGGAGCTCGCGCAGGCGCGCCAGCACCTTCGGCAGCAGATGCGCGAAGGCGCCGGTCGACGCGCCCAACCGCACCCGCCCGGCCAGCCCCTGAACCTGCCGCTCGACGTCGTCGAGGGTGGCCTCCATTTCGGCCAGCAGCCGCCGCGCACGCTCGATCAGCAGCTCGCCGATCGCCGAAGGGCGGATCCTGCCGCGCGTGCGCGACAGCAACGGTGCGCCGATCCGGGCCTCGAGCTCGGCGACGTGCAGGCTCACGGTGGGCGGGGCCAGGTGCAGCGATTGTGCGGCTGCGGCGAACGAACCCTGGTCCGCGATGGCGATTAGGGTGCGCAGGCGGTCGAGACTGATTTCTCGCATCGGGGAAATTTCAACGTTCAGAAAATATGAATTTCGTGTTGATGAAATTCAACTTTTCCAAGTTTATCGCGCGGCGCAAGATCCGGGCATGGCGTCCAGACGCGACGCCGCGAGAACCAGGGAAACCCAGCACATGAGCGCACCCATCGTATTCATCGACGGCGACCAGGGCACCACCGGCCTGCAGATCCACCAACGGCTGCAAGGGCGGACCGACCTGCGGCTCGCCACCTTGCCGGCGCACGAGCGCAAGGATCCGGCGCGCCGCGCCGAGGCCATCAATGCCTGCGATATCGCGATCCTGTGCCTGCCGGACGCCGCCGCGCGCGAGGCGGCCGGCTTCGTGCGCAATCCGGCGGTACGCGTGATCGACGCCAGCTCGGCGCATCGCAGCGACCCGGACTGGGTTTACGGCTTTCCCGAGATGACGGCCGGGCAGGCGGGGCGGATCGCCGGCGCGCGGCGCGTGACCAATCCCGGCTGCTATCCGACCGGCGCGATCGGCCTGCTGCGGCCCTTGATCGAACAGGGCCTGCTGCCGGCCGACTACCCGGTCGCGATCCATGCCGTGTCGGGTTATTCGGGCGGCGGCCGGGCGGCCGTCGACGCCTACGAGGCCGAGGACGGCGAGGCGCCGGCGCTGCGCGTCTACGGGCTGGGGCTCGCGCACAAGCACCCGCCCGAGATCCGCCTGCATGCGGGCCTGGCGCACCGGCCGCTGTTCGTGCCGGCCTATGGCGCCTACCGGCAGGGCATCGTGCTGACCATCCCGCTGGCGCTGCGGCTGCTGCCGGCCGGCGTCGACGGCGCGCGCCTGCATGCGGGCCTGGCGCGTCACTACGAGGGGGCGCGCCATGCCCGCGTGCTGCCCTTGGCGGCGGTGCGCGAGCTGAACCAGCTCGATCCGGAAGCGCTCAACGGCAGCAACGACATCGAGTTCGGCGTGTTCGTCAACGACGAACACGGCCACGTGCTGCTGAGCGCGGTATTCGACAACCTCGGCAAGGGCGCCTCGGGCGCCGCGGTGCAGAACCTCGACCTGATGCTCGCGGCGCTGCGCTGAAGGGACCGGCGCCGGCAGGGGCGGCACCGGACAGGCGGGAAGGGTTGGTGCGGCGCGGGTGGTGCCGACGACTCGCCGGGTCAGGCGGCTTCGGCAGGCTCCGCGTGGCAGAGGGCGGGATCGAGGCCGAGCGCGGCCAGCGTCTGCGCGTCGATGTCGATCCAGCAGGCCACCACCATGCGGCCGTCGATCGAGACCGGCGGCCCGGCCCGGTGGGCGTGCACGCCGATCCGGCGGAACAGCCGCTCGATACTGCAGAAGGTCACGCCGATCAGTTGCCGGGCGCCGCGGCGGGCCGCGCATTCGACCGCCGCGGCCAGCATCGGCCGCACCGACCAGGCCAGGCTGCCGGCATCGGCGCCATCCTCGGGGGTGGCCGCGAAACGCGACAATTCCCACACTTCGGGAGAGCGGGGCGCCGCGATGTCGGCCGACAGCAGGTGCGGGAACACCTCGTGCAGCAGGTACGGTCGCGTGGTCGGCAATAGTCGCGCGCAGCCGCAGATTTCTCCGCTCGCATCGCGCCCGACGACATAGACGGTATCGTCGCGATCGAACTGATCCCGCTCGTATTTATCGTCTTCAGACGGCAACTGCCAGCCGAGCTGCTCGACGAAAACCCGATAGCGGTACGACCCCAGATCGGCGGCGAGCTGGGGGGAAAGGCGGCCGGCCTCGTGAACGTAAGTCTGCATGGTGTCCTCGTAGTTATTCCGTTTGGAATGGGCGCATTACAGCGCGCGCCCCGAGGACAAGTAACTGTTATTCCTGACAGGAGGTCGGGCCACTTTCCAGGCAATCTTGACAGGTCGAAATTGGCGCGCAAAGGTTTGCGCGCCACCTGTGGTTCAATTTCGAGATTGCGTTGTCGGCCGGGTCGGACCGACAATGCGAGGGCATTCGTTTGAAATGCGAAGCTGGCCGCGGGTTTCAGTGCGACCAGTGAGTGGCGCCGCGGATTGGCCGGGTGGGCGGCCCGCCGGTGAGGGCCTGGTTGACCGCCATTGCCCAGTCGAGCGAAGCGAGCCGGCAGCTCAGGGCGCTGGCGGTGGCGTGCATGCCGATGTCGGTGCCGAAGCGGTCGACGCCCATCAGGTTGCTGCGCACGTCGTCCCAGGCGATCACCAGGCGGCCGGAGCCGGGATCGACATACCAGTCCCAGCCGACAGTCAGGTGTGCGAAACCTGGCGAGGACGGACGCTGCCACTCGGTGTAGCCGGCCGCGTCGAAGGCGAGGCCGTCGGCGCGCAGTTCGTCGGCGAGCCCGGGGTCGAGCCCCGAGGCGATGTGCACGAGTTCGAGCCCCGCGAAGGCATGCAGCGGGAGGCGGACGTAACCGTCCTTGGACGGCGCGCAGTAAGGATGAAGCAGGGGCAGTGTCATGCGCGGCAATGTAGCAAGCCCGTGACCGTGATGTAACCTAGCAAGAATGACAGCGTGGAAGCTGTTGGAGAGATGATGGAACTACGCTGGCAGGATGCCTACCACCAGTTCAACGCGGCTGCGAACGAGCAACAGCTCTTTCAGCAGATCTCGGCCTATTCGAAGCGGCTCGGTTTCGAGTACTGCTGCTACGGCATCCGCGTGCCGCAGCCGGGCACGCAGCCGGTGGTCGAGATCTTCGACACCTACCCGGCCGGCTGGATGGCCCATTACCAGGCGCGCAACTACATCGAGGTCGATCCGACCGTGCGCGACGGCGCGATGAGCCCGAACATGATCATCTGGCCGGATGTCGATACGGCGGAGGATCCGTCGCTATGGCGCGACGCGCGCGACTTCGGCATGTCGGTCGGCGTGGCGCAATCGGCCTGGGCCGCGCGCGGCGTGTTCGGACTGCTGACCATCGCGCGCCGCTCGGACCGCCTCACGCCCGCCGAGATCAACAGCCTCACGCTGCAGGCCAACTGGCTGGCGAATCTCTCGCACTCGCTGATGGGCAAGTTCCTGGTGCCCAAGCTCTCGCCGGCGGCCAGCGTGACGCTCACCAGGCGCGAACGCGAGGTGCTGAGCTGGACCAGCGAGGGCCGCACCGCCAGCGAGATCGGCGAGCAGCTCAACATCTCCGAGCGCACCGTCACCTTCCACATCAACAACATCCTCGCCAAGCTCGGCGCGACCAACAAGGTGCAGGCCGTCGTCAAGGCGATCGGCATGGGCCTGATCGAGACGCCCTGAGGACCTGATGCCCTGATCCGGCAGGCGCGGCGCCCGGAGCGCGCGCAAGCCCTCACGCCATTGCCGACGCGCCGGCCCGGATTCGTTCCGGCCGGCGCGTCGTCCATTCGGGGCCCGCATCGCGCGCCCTGTCACTCCATCATCGGCTCGGCTTCCCTGGCGGTCCAGCTCACGCTCGAGATGCTCTTCTCCATGCTCATGCGGCTCGCGATCTGCTCGAGCTTGGCCTGGTCCTTGGGATGCAGCTTCAGCGTGGCGGTCACCTTGATGCGCTCGGCCGCGCCTTCCTGTTCCACGTCCTCGCTGGTCAGGCTCTGGAACGACAGCGGTTTCGCGTACATCGAGTTCGACAGCAGGGTCCGCACGTGGATCTCGTCGACGGCCAGGCAGATCACGGTGATCTGGTATTCGCGGATCAGGTCGGCGTTCGACACCGGGGTGGCGTTGATCGCGTGGCTGAGCGAGCGCAGCACGGTATTGACCAGCAGCACCACCACCGTGCCGGCCAGCGCGGGCAGGTAGTGGCCGCTGCCCGAGAGCACGCCGACGGCGGCCGAGCACCACAGCGTGGCGGCGGTATTGATGCCCTGGATCGCGCCTTTCTCGCGCATGATCACGCCGCCGCCGAGGAAGCCGACGCCCGACACCACGTAGGCGGCGATCTGGGTGACGCCGGCCACGCCGTTGCCGGTCAGCACGCCGAGCGTGACGAACAGGCAGGCGCCGCAGGTCACCAGGGTGATGGTGCGCAGGCCGGCGGTGCGCTGGCGCAACTGGCGCTCGATGCCGATCGCGACGCCGCAACTGAAGGCGGTGAGAAGACGGAGGATGAATTCGACGGTCATATTGGCTTGCCTGGCATGGGGCGCCGTGCGGCACGGCGTCGAGTCCGGCCGCGCGCAAGGCGCAGCCCGACACGATAGCCTGCAACGGCAACCGGAATGTGAAACGGGGATGACACGCGCCGCGCGACCGACGCGGCGGCAGCCAGGCAGGCTGCGGACGTTCAGGCGCGGGGCTGTGCGATGCGTTCGCGACAACTGTCCACGGAGGTTCCTTCTGGAAGCGGATGGCGGCGATTCTAGCAGGCCGCGCGGCGTGCCGGGCGGGCGGCGCGAGCGGATGCAAGGCGCCGTGGTTTTCGCGCATCGTTGCATGCGCAACGGGCGAACCGCGCGCCGCCACGGCGAAGCGGGCCCGGCACGGCCGCCGCGGGCGCTTCTACAATACGCGGCTTCCGATCCTTTACTTCCCGGGACTCGCCATGATCCGACGCTATCCGGCAGCGCTGCTGCTCGCCTCCACCCTGTTGTGCGCCGGCGCGCATGCCCAGACGCTGCACCCGGTCAAGCTGTCGAAGGCCGAACTCGCCGGGCCGGTGTTCCAGCGGCCCGGCGTGGTGAAGGAGAGCAAGGACGGCAACCACACCAGCGACTTCACCAGCTATACCTCGCCGGACAAGGTGTTCCAGACCGGCGTCTACCAGTCCGGGCCGGTGCGCGAGGAGATTCGCGAGGCGCCGGGCACGCCGTACACGGAGTTTCTCTACTTCCTGTCGGGCAGCGTGAAGCTGACCTCGTCCGACGGCACGGTGATGCAGGTGCATGCGGGCGAGGCGGTGACGCTGCCCAAGGGATGGACCGGCGTGTATGAGTCGAGCGGCTATACCAAGCTCTATGCCTTGTACGACCCCAGCGCGGCCGCGCCGGCGAAGCCGGAGCAATGAACCACGATCGGGAGTGAAGACGGCCGGCTGACGGGCAGCCTTTCGCGGCCCGGGCGGTTGGGAGGAGAGCGGCGCGGGCCGTGCCCCTCGAATTCAGTGCGTGGCCGGCGTGCCGGCTCGCGCATCCTTGCACAGGCGCGCGCCGATCATCATGCGGGCCTGCACCACGTTGCTCGCCACGCTGCCGGCCGAGATGCCGAGGATCTGCGCGGCTTCCTCGTAGGAGAAGCCCTCGATCGCCACCAGCACCATCGAGATGCGCGGCGTGTCGGCCAGGTGCGATACCGCGTCGATCACCTCGTCGTGGCTCGGCGCGCCGGCGCGGGCCTGCATGGCGGCGGCGCCCGGCAGTGCGGCGGCGTCCGGCATGTCGTCGAGACCCGTGGCGTCGGGCTGTTCGCCGGCCGCGCCGTCGTAGCGCATGTCGTCGAGCCAGACGTGATAGATCACCGAATACATCCAGCCCGGCACCGACAAGGTCGGGCCCGGCCCCTGGGCCAGCCCGAATACCCGCAGGCAGGCGCGCCGCAGCAGCACCTCGGCATCGCGCGGGTTGCCCGCCACGCGCAGCGCAAAGATCCAGAGCCGCGGCAAGAGATCCCGCAGTGCATGTGAAAGTTGTTCACGGCTCATCAGTCGTTCCGTTTTCCGCGCATGATTCATCAATACCGGACCGCACCGGCGTGCCTCGCGCCAATCGGTGAGAAGGTGCGCGAATTCATCGCCGGCATCGGCAATTGCTTTGGATGACTACGTTTCAGTGATTGACGTACCGATCGACGATGATCGGGCATGGTGTCTGGCCTGGCCGGTGTGGTGCGCCAGGAATGCTCGCCGGGCGGGAATGCTTGCCGGATCGATGGCGGCGCAGGGACAAGCGCGCCGGACATGTGGCCGAATCCGACGCAGCGGATTGCGCGGTGCCGACGGAACGGATGGCTCGGCACGGCGGTCGGGCAGCGTGGATCTCACGCCAGGCCCCGCGAAACATGTGGTGGACATTGTGTCCAAGCGCAGATTTGCTGTCAACAACGAAACAGGCGGGGCATCCGCTAAACAGCCGGGATTGTGTTGCCAGTTGTATCCAAGTCTCACGAATGCGCGTTCGTGACGGCAGGCGCCTCGCAATGGAATATTCGACGCGCCCGGACGTTCTGCGAAGCAGGGCACGCGTCGATCATGAGCCGCGTGCCGCCCACATCGCATCGTGCCAGGAGATTCCGCATGGAAACCCGTTCCCCTTCCACCGACGCCCCGACCTGCCGCGTGGTCCGGCCCGGCGATCGTCACGCCGGCAAGCAGGCACTGCTCTACGAGGTCGGCGTGTCGGCCGCCACCTGCGGCGCGCAAGGCATCCACCTGCAACTGGCGACGATTCCGCCGCGCGCCAGCGCCGTGGCCCACAAGCACGCGACCCACGAGACCGCCATCTACATCCTCAGCGGCAGCTCGGGCATGTGGTACGGCGAAGGCCTGGCGCAGCACCTGGTGGTGAATGCCGGCGAGTTTCTCTACATTCCCGCGGACACGCCGCATCTGCCCTACAACGCGAGCGAGAGCGAGAACTGCGTGGCCGTGATCGCGCGCACCGATCCGAACGAGCAGGAGAGCGTGACGCTGCTGCCGCAACTCGACACGGTGCGCCCCGGCTCGCCGGTGGACTGGCCGCACGACTGATCCGGCGCGCGCGACGGCGGTGCGTTGGAGGCGATGCGTCGTGCGCATCGCTTCGCGCGAGACGCCTCGCGTCAGGCCGGCTGGCAGGCCTTCAGCTCCCGGTCGAGCCGCTCGAGCACGGCCGCCTCGTTCGAATGGATGAAGAAGTGATCGCCCTCGAACAGGTGCTGGCGGCAGGGCAGGCGCGTCTCGCGCTGCCATTCACCCAGGTGCTCGATCTCGGCATCGCCGCGCCCGTTGAGCACGACGATCGGGATATCGAGCGGCGGGCCCGGCTCGTAGCGGTAATGCGTGGCCATCGCGAAGTCGGCGCGGATGGTGGGCGCCATCAGCTCCATCAGTTCGCGGTGCGCCAGCAGTTCGGGCGGCGCGCCGTTGTAGCGGGCCAGCGCGGCCACCAGCGCATCTCCGTGCAGCTGGTGGATGTCGCCGCCGCGGTTGCCGAACTGCGGCGCATCGCAGCCCGAGGCGATCAGCGCGAGCGGCACGGGCTTGCCGTGACGGCTCGCGTGGCGCGCCAGCTCGAAGGCCAGCAGCGCGCCGAGACTGTGGCCGAACAACACGAAGGGCAGCGGATCGTCGAACGGAAACACCTCGGCGATGCGTGCCACCGCCGTCGGCACGTCGGTGAGCAGCGGCTCGCGCAGTCGCGCGCCGCGCCCCGGCAACTGCACGCCGACCACCTCGACCGAGGCATCGAGCCGGCCCTGCCAGGGCATGTAGCTGGCGGCGTTGCCGCCGGCGTGGCTGAAGCAGAACATCCGCAGACGGACCGGGCCGCGCGGGCGCGACAGGAACCAGGGGGATTTCGACATGGAATCTGGGGACCTTGGAAGACAAGCGCAGCCGCCATTCTACGGCGAGGGGGCCGGAACGAAATGACGGCACAATACGCGCATCCTCACCGCGCGAACCGGCCATGCTGCTCAAGACCCTCCTGCGACGCCTCGACCTGACCACCCTGCAACTGTTCCTCGCGGTCCACGAGGAAGGCACGCTCACGCGCGCGGCCGAGCGCGAGGCGATCGCGGTATCGGCGGCCAGCAAGCGCCTGCTGGAACTCGAGCAGGTGGTGGGCGCCGCGCTGTTCCAGCGCAATGCGCGCGGCATGACGCTGACGCCGGCCGGCGAGACCTTGCTGCACCACGCGCGGCGCGTGATGCGCGACATCGAGAACATCGGCGCCGAGCTGGCCGGCTACGCCAGCGGCGTGCGAGGTTACGTGCGCATGTCCTCGAACCTGTCGGGCATCGTCGAATTCCTGCCCGAGGACCTGCGCGCCTTCCAGGCCGAGCACGAGCGCGTCAAGCTCGACCTCGAGGAGCGTCCCAGCGGCGGCGTGGTGGAGGCCGTCGACGACAGCCTGGTCGATATCGGCATCTGCTCGGAAGACGCGGACACGCGCGAGCTGCATGTCGAGCATTATCGCCACGACACGCTGGTGATCGTCGCGCGCCACGATCATCCACTGGCCGCCTATCCGAACCTGCCGTTCGCCGCCACGCTCGACAGCGACCATGTCGGGCTGCACGTCTCCAGCTCGATCAACGTGCGCACGCACCTGGCCGCGCGTCATGCCGGCCGGCCGCTGCGCCTGCGCATCCACGTGCCCGGCTTCGACGCCGTGTGCCGGATGGTGCAGGCCGGCATGGGCGTGGGCGTACTGCCGAGGAAGGTCTACGAACTGATGGGGCGCCCGCTGGGGCTGGCCTCGATTGCGCTCGACGACGACTGGGCCGCGCGCCGGCTGGTGCTGGTGGTGCGCGAGGTGGCGGCGCTCTCGCCGGTCAGCCGGCTGCTGTTCGAGCACCTGCGTACCGTCGAGGCGCGCGACGGCGGGGCGCCGGCCGACAACTGATCCGCGGCCCACGACGGGCTGCTGCAACCCAAAAAAAGAAAGGAAATCGAAAGTATTTTCGCGATTCGCGAACGCTGCTTGGCGAATCACGGTTGGACCTTCGCCGCCCGGCAACCCTAGGCTGTGCTCCATAGGCATTCAACCCGGAGACAGCAAGATGAGTGGCCCGCTCCAAGGGATCCGCGTGATCGAAATCGGCACGCTGATCGCCGCGCCCTTCGCCGCCCGCCTGATGGCGGAATTCGGCGCCGAGGTGATCAAGATCGAAGCGCCCGAGACGGGCGACCCGCTTCGCAAATGGCGCAAGCTGCACGAGGGCACCTCGCTCTGGTGGTACCTGCAGTCGCGCAACAAGAAATCCGTCTGCGTCAACCTGAAGTCGCCCGAGGGCGTCGAGATCGTGCGCAAGCTCGCCTCGGAAGCCGACCTGGTGATCGAGAACCTGCGCCCCGGCGCGCTCGAGAAGCTCGGCCTCGGCTGGGACGCGCTGCACGCGCTGAACCCGAAGCTGACCATGGTCCGCATCTCGGGCTACGGCCAGACCGGCCCCTATCGCGATCGCCCCGGCTTCGGCGCGATCGGCGAGGCCATGGGCGGGATCCGCTACACCACCGGCGAGGTCGACGGCGCCCCGGCGCGCGTCGGCGTGAGCCTGGGCGATTCGCTGGCCTCGCTGCACGGCGTGATCGGCGCACTGATGTCGCTGCTGCGCGTGAAGACCGGGCAGGGCGAGGGCCAGGTGGTCGACGTCTCGCTGGTCGAGAGCGTGTTCAACCTGATGGAAAGCCTGGTGCCCGAGTACGACCTGCTCGGCCATGTGCGCGAGCGCAGCGGCGGCGCGCTGCCCGGCATCGCGCCCTCGAACACCTATCGCACCGAGGACGGCGCCTTCGTGGTGATCGCCGGCAACAGCGACCCGATCTTCCGCCGCCTGATGCAGGTGATCGGCCGCCCCGAGCTGGCCGAGGATCCCGCGCTTGCCCACAACGACGGGCGCGTCAGGCAGAACGCGATGCTCGATGCCGCGATCGGCGCCTGGACCTCGCATCATTCGATCGACGAGGTGCTGGCCGCGCTCGAGCGCGCCGAGGTGCCGGCCGGCCGGATCTACTCGGTGGCCGACATCGTCGGCGATCCTCATTACCAGGCGCGCGAGATGCTGATCCCGGCCACCCTGCCGGGCGGCGCCGCCGTCACCATGCCCGGCATCGTGCCGAAGTTGTCGGATACGCCCGGCGCGGTGAACTGGCAGGGCCCGGCGCTCGGCGAGCACACCGCCGACGTGCTGGCGGGCCTGGGCTTCGGCGAGGCCGAGATCGCGCGGCTGCGTGAACAGGGGGCGGTGCAGTGAGCGCGAATCTCAACCCGAACCTCAACCCGAACCTCGACGCCAACGACCTGCATCCGGTGAGCCTGCGCATGGCGGCCGATACCCTGGTGGTGCAGGAAGTGTCGCCGCGCGACGGCCTGCAGATCGAACCGAAATGGGTCGAGACGGCCGACAAGATCGCGCTGATCGATTCCCTCTCGCAGCTCGGCTTCACGCGCATCGAGGCCGGCTCCTTCGTGTCGCCCAAGGCGATCCCGGCGCTGCGCGACGGCGACGAGGTGTTTCGCGGCATCCGCCGCGTGCCCGGCGTGACCTACGTGGCGCTGATCCCGAACGCGAAGGGCGCCGAGCGCGCGCTGGCCGCGCGCGCCGACGAGCTGAACCTGGTGATGTCGGCCAGCCAGACCCACAACCGCGCCAACATGCGCATGAGCTGCGAGAACTCGCTGGCCGGCTTCGGCGACATCGTCGGCCTGGTGCAGGGCGCGCGCGTCTCGCTCAACGGCACGGTGGCGACCGCCTTCGGCTGCCCCTTCGAGGGGCGCATCGACGAGAACCGCGTGCTGCATCTGGTCGACGCCTATCGCGAGCTGGGCATCGGCGGCATCACGCTGGCCGATACCACCGGCATGGCCAACCCGCGGCAGGTCACGCGGCTGGTGGCGCGGGTGCTGGACCTGGTGCCGGCCTCGGCGCTGACCCTGCATTTCCACGACACGCGCGGGCTCGGCCTGGCCAACGTGCTGGCCGCCTACGAGGCCGGCGCGCGCCGCTTCGACGCCTCGCTGGGCGGCCTCGGCGGCTGCCCGTTCGCGCCCGGCGCGTCCGGCAACATCTGCACCGAGGATCTCGTGAACCTGTGCGACGAGATGGAGATCCCCAACACCATCGACCTGGCGCGGCTGCTGCCGCTGTCGCGCACGCTGCCGGCCCTGGTCGGCCACGAGGTGCCGGGGCAGGTGGCGAAGGCGGGCCGCAACACCGAGCTGCATCCCGCGCCGGCCTACGTGGCGGAAATCGCCTGAGGGCTGCCGGCGCCGGCGCCGGCAGCGGGCCGATCGTTTCAGATGGTCTGAAGTCCTGACGTTTCACCGTATCAATGAGCTACGGCATCCCAACCAAATCGACCGGACGGCCCTGCGCCAGTCCGGCCTGGAGACAAACATGGCAAGCAGCAGCGCAATCGCATCGGACGGCCGCGAGGCCGGCAGCGAAACCGGCATCGCGGTGATCCGCAAGGTAGCCTGGCGGCTCATGCCGCTGATCATGATCTGCTACCTGTTCGCGTTCTTCGACCGCATCAACATCAGCTTCGCGAAGTTCCAGCTGCAGGGCGACCTCGGCCTGTCCGACACCGCCTACGGGCTCGGCGCGAGCCTGTTCGTGATCGGCTACGTGCTGTTCGAGGTGCCGAGCAACATGCTGCTCTATCGCGTCGGCGCGCGGCGCTGGATCGCGCGGATCATGATTTCCTGGGGCATCGCCACCGCGGCGATGGTGTTCGTCCATACCGAATGGCAGTTCTACGGGCTGCGCTTCGTGATCGGCGCGATGGAGGCCGGCTTCGCGCCGGGCGTGCTCTATTACCTGACGCTGTGGTTCCCGCCCAGCCATCGCGGCCGCATCACCTCGCTGCTGTTCCTGGCCTCGGCCTTCTCGGGCCTGGTGGGCGCGCCGGCCGCCGGGCTCGTGCTCGGCCACCTGAACGGCGCGCTGGGCATGCCGGGCTGGCACTGGCTGTTCCTGCTCGGCGGCGTGCCCTGCGTGCTGCTCGGCGTGCTGGTGATGGTCCAGCTCAAGGACCGCATCGAGGACGCGTCCTGGCTGTCGGGCAACGAGAAGGCCTGGCTCGCCGGGCAGATCGCGCAGCAGAGCCGTCATCCGCAGGGCGGCCATTCGCTGCTCGGCGCGCTCAGGACGCCCGGTTTCCTGATGCTGGGCCTGGTCTACTTCCTGATCCAGATCGCGTCCTACGGGCTCAACTTCTGGGCGCCGCACCTGATCCGCACCGCCGGCACGCAGAATCCCACCCTGATCGGCCTGCTGACCTCGGTGCCCTATATCGCCGGCGCGATCGCGATGGTGACGGTGGGGCGCCTGTCGGATGCGAGCGGCGAGCGGCGCAAGTACGTGGTGGCCTTGCTGTTGATGGCGAGCGTCGGCTTCTTCGCGGCCGGCTACTTCGACCGCCAGACCACCTTGCTGCTGGTCGCGCTGGCGGTGATCGGCGCCGGCGTGGTGGCCTCGATCCCGGCCTTCTGGGCGCTGCCGCCCAAGCTCGTGACCGGCGCCGGCGCGGCCGGCGGCATCGCGGTGATCAACACGCTCGGGCAGTTGGGCGGGATCGTCAGCCCGGTGATGGTTGGCCGGGTGCGCGACCTGACCGGCTCCACTACCCCGGCGCTCTACGTGATCGCGTTGCTGAGCCTGATCTGCGCGCTGCTGGTGGCCTATGCGCTGCCGGCCTCGCTGCGCGAGCGAGATGCGCGCATCGAGCGCTGAGGCGATATCGATCGATGGTCGAAAAAGGCCGCCCCTTCGAGGGCGGCCTTTTCGCATGTCGAGTCAGTGCCTCATTGCACGGGTCGGCCGGCCACCAACCTCACGCGCGTGATTTCCGAGGGCGCGCCGAAGCGCTTGGGCGGGCCCCAGTAGCCGGTGCCGCGGCTGGTATAGACCCACAGTCCGTTCAGGCGGGCCAGCCCCGAGACGAAGGGCTGCTGCAGCGGCACGAAGAAATTCCAGGGGAAGAACTGCCCGCCGTGGGTGTGGCCCGAGAGCTGCAGCGTGAAGCCGGCATCGGCCGCCGCGTTGGCGCTGCGCGGCTGGTGCGCGAGCAGCACGCGCAGCCGCACGTCGGCGGGCGCGCCCGCCAGCGCCGCGCTCGGGTCGCTGCGATGGGCGGGATCGAAGCTGCCGGCGGAGTAGTCGGTCACGCCGGCCAGCACCAGTCGCCCGTCGCCGTGCTCGATGGTGCGATGCTCGTTCATCAGCACGTCCAGGCCGATGCGGCGGAATTCGGCCACCCAGGCATCGGCGCCCGAGTAGTACTCGTGGTTGCCGGTCACCACGAAGGCGCCGTGCCGCGCGCGCAGCGCGCCCAGCGGCGCGGCATGGCCCGCCAGGCGCGCCACGCTGCCGTCCACCACGTCGCCGGTGACGGCGATCAGATCCGGCTGCAGGCGGTTCACCGCGTTGACGATCGCCTCGACGTAGCCGCGCTTGATGGTCGGCCCGACGTGGATGTCGCTGATCTGCACGATCGTGAAGCCGTCCAGCGAGGCCGGCAGGTCGTCGATCGGCACCTCGACCTCGACCACGCGCGCCAGGCGCCGCGCGTTGAAGAAGCCGATCGCGCTGGCCGCGAAGGCCAGCAGCGGCACGGCGTCGGCGGTGAGGGCGCGCCAGTGCGCGAGCGAGACGGTATGTGGCGCCAGTGCGTCGAGCGTCAGCAGCGAGGCGAGCAGCAGGTCGCGCGCCAGGGTGAGCACCAGCAGCGAGGAGAAGAGTCCCATCTCGAGCAGGCCGATCCAGGCCACGCGGTCGCCGAGCGGCTGCCGCTCGAAGGTGCGCGAGAGCATGCCGAGGGGGATCACGAGGCAGGAGGCGACCAGCCAGAGCACGGCGGGAATGCGCGCGGCGCTCGAACTGAAATCGGGAATCAGGCGGAAGCCGACATAGACGTGGAACAGCACGCCGAAAGTAATCAGCCGCAGCAGGAAGGCGGAGATGCGTCGCATGGTGGCAGCAGCGGAAGTGAGGCGGGGAACGGGGCGGCGCCGCAGCGGGAGCGTCGGCGCCGGGGGCGAAGCAGGAAAACGGGCGCCTCGCGCGAGGGCGCGGCGCCTGGGTGGGCGAGCCGGTCGAGCGGGGCGGGCGGCGTGGCTCGGGCGGGCGAGGGCGCGTGGCGCATGCGCGGGCGAGGACGGCCGCCAGGCGGCGCGTCGATGCCCGCGCCCGGCGTCGTGCCAGCGCTTGCGCCGCGGATCCCGAAGCCGGTTCCGCGGCGGCCGATGCCGAATCTCGTGCCGCTCGTCATGGTGTGCCGCCCGCCGCCGCCTGCCGGCGGCGGCGCGCGCTTACTCGATCCGCGCGGCTTCGTCGAAGGCGAAACGCGGGCTGCGCGGGAACAGGCCCTTCTCGTCGCCGTAGCCGAGGTTGACCAGGAAGTTGGCCTTGATCCGCGTGCCGGCGAAGAAGGCCTCCTCGACCTTGGCGGCATCGAAGCCCGACATCGCGCCGGTGTCGAGGCCCAAGGCGCGCGCGGCGAGGATCAGGTAGGCGCCCTGCAGCGAGGAATTGCGGAACGCGGTGGCCTCGATCAGCGCGTCGTTGCCGGCGAACCAGCTGCGCGCGTCGGCGTGCGGGAACAGCTTGGGCAACTGCTCGTGGAAGTCCATGTCCATGCCGACGATCACCGTGACCGGCGCGCTCATGGTCTTGTCGATATTGCCCTCGGCGAGCGCGGGCTTGAGCTTGGCCTTCGCTTCCGGCGACTTCACGAACACGAAGCGCGCCGGGCTGGAGTTGGCCGAGGTGGGGGCCCACAGCGTCAGTTCGACGAGCTGCCTGAGCAGGGCGTCGTCGACCGGCTTCGGCAGCCAGGCGTTGTGGGTGCGGGCGGTGCGGAACAACTGGTCGAATGCGGAATCGGAAAGCATCATCGATCGATCTTGAAAGGGATGGGCTCGATGCCCGGTTGACGGGATGCCGGGGCCGCGCGGCAGCTTGCGGCCCGGGCGCCATCCCGCGATGATAGCCGGATGCGAGGATTCTCACCGATGGACGATCTGTTCGACACGCCGCCCGAGCCCGAACTCGACTGGCATCCCGACTGGCTGCCGCGCGAGCGCGCCGACGCGTTTTTCGCGCGCCTGCTCGCCGAGGTGGACTGGCGGCAGCAGTCGATCCGCACGCCGCGCGGGCCGGTGCCGATGCCGCGGCTCACCGCCTGGCAGGGCGAGCCGGAGGCGGTCTATGTGTATTCCGGCATCCGCAACGTGCCGGCGCCGTGGACCGAGGCGGTGGCCGAGCTGCGCCGGCTCGCCGAGGCCACCTGCGGGGCACGCTTCAACAGCGTGCTGCTGAACCGCTACCGCTCGGGCAGCGACAGCATGAGCTGGCACAGCGACAACGAGCCCGAGCTCGGCGAGGCGCCCGTGATCGCCTCGCTGAGCCTGGGCGCCACGCGCGTGTTCGACCTGCGCCACGACGCCAGCCGCGCGCTGCGCGCCTACCGGCTCACGCACGGCAGCCTGCTGGTGATGCGCGGCGCCACCCAGCGCGACTGGCGCCACCGCGTCGCCAAGGCGCCGGCGGTGCAGGGCGAGCGCCTCAATCTCACCTTCCGCCTGGTCGGGCCGCGCCGCGCGCTGGCGGCTAGCTGACGGCGCCGTCAGCGAAACGTCAGTCGCGCGACCCGCGCCGGCCGGTATGGTGGCCCGATCCGGCCCGAAGGCTCGTCCAGGAACGGCTGGGAACGGCCAGCGGCCGGCCCGCCGATGGCCGAACGCGCAAGGATGCGCGCAACGCGCGAGAATGCAGGCTGCGCTGCTGCGGCGAGAACGAACCCGGCGCGCGAGCGCCACCGAATCACCACCCGAGGATTTCATGAAGACACGGATCAGCATCGCCCTGGCCATCGCCGGCCTGACGATCGCCCTGACGAGCCGGGCGGACGAGCCGCCTCCGCCCACCCTGGACGCCGCGCAGCTCGCGCGGGTGCAGGCCGCGCCCGCGATCGTCGAGGGCGCGAGCGGGGCCAAGGTCAAGTCGACGCTGTACGTGTTCATGGACCCGAACTGCATCTACTGCCACCTGATGTGGCGCGCGCTGCGGCCCTACGAGGCCGCCGGGCTGCAGGTCCACTGGATTCCGCTGGCCTTCCTGAAGCCCGATTCGGCCGGCAAGGCCGCCGCGCTGCTCAAGGCGCCGGACGGCCCGGCCCTGCTCAACACGCTCGAGACCAAGTATTCGGAGAAGGACGAATCGGGCGGCATCGCGCCGCTGATGGTGGTCCCCGCCGACGCCAAGGCCAAGCTCGACGCCAACGCGGCGATGTTCCAGCAGCTCGGCTTCACCGGCACGCCCACCGTGGTGTTCCGCACCAAGGAAGGCAAGTGGCTGGGCCTGAACGGGCTGCCGCGCCTGAGCGCGCTGCCCGGCATCCTCAACATGGCCGAGCAGCCGATCACCGATCCGGAACTGCAGCGTTATCGCTGACAGGCGGCTGTCCCGGGCAGGCCCGCCGGCCAGGCGGGCCGTATCGTCGCGCGTTCGAGGCATAATTCGGGGAAATCGTTTCCGCCTTCCCTGAATCCTTTCGTCTGCGTTGTCGACCATGGCCAAATCCACGACCGATCCGGCATCCCCAGCGAGCGCGCCTGCCGAGGCGCCCGGCGACGACGACGCGGGCAACCCGTCGTCCTACCTGGTGCCCGGGCTCGAACGCGGGCTGCGCATCCTCGCCGAGTTCTCGGCGCGCGAGCCGGTGCTCGGCGCGCCCGAGCTGTCGAAGCGGATCGGCATTCCGCGCACCACCACCTTCCGGCTGCTGCAGACCCTCGAGGCGCTCGGCTTCCTGGAGCGCGTGCAGGGCGAGAAGAGCTTCCGGCTCGGCGTCGGCGTGTTGCGGCTGGGCTTCGAGTACCTGAGCTCGCTGGAGCTGACCGACCTCGGCGCGCCGGTGCTGGAGCGGCTGCGCGACGCCACCGGCCTGACCACCCATTTGCTGATCCGCGACCTGCAGGACGTGGTGTTCGTGGCGAAATCGCAGAGCCACGCCACCCTGTTCGGCTCGGTGAAGGTGCATGTGGGCACGCGCCTGCCCGCGCACGCCACCGTGCACGGCCACGTGCTGATGGGCGACCTCACGCGCGACGCGATGCGCCAGCTCTATGCCGGCGGCAAGCTCGAACGCTTCACCGAGCACACGCCCGGCGGTATCGACGAGCTCTACGAGCGCGTGCGCCAGTACGCGCGCGCCGGCTATGCGATCAGCGAGGGCGCCTTCGAGTCGGGCATCTCGGCCGTCACCGCGCCGGTGCGCGATCATTCGGGCGCGATCGTGGCAGCCATCACCGCCACCGTGCCGCGTTCCGAGATCGGCGACGCGGCCGAGAAGGAGCGGCTGGTGGAGCAGGTCTGCGGCGCGGCCGTCGACCTGTCCTCGCGGCTCAACTACCGGCCGCTGGAGAACGATCCCACCGTCGCGCACGCGCGCCATCGCGTGGCGATGGTCTGAACGGCGGCGGCGCGGCTCGCCCGAAGGGGACGCCGCGCCGCGCCGCGATGCATGCCGAGTTCCATTTCCGATGCTTTGCATTCCTCAGGATAATGGCGGCGCGCCGGCCGCCACGAAGCCTGTCGTCCCTCAGAACGAGTGATGGATGCCGGCCAGCACCACCAGCTGGTTGGCGCCGCTCGACACGCCGGCCGTGAAGAACGCCGCCTGCGCGCCGCCGTTGGCGTGCTCGTAGAGCAGGTTCGCATAGAGCTGGGTGCGTGCCGACAGCGCGTAGATGTCGCCGAATTCGAGCTGGGTCCAGCGCCGCCCCGACAAGGTGGTGGTGGCCACCCCGCCGGCCAGCGTGTTGGCCGGCGTGATCCGGTAGTTGGCGCCCGCGTCGTAGCTCTGGAACGTGTCCGAATAGCCGTTGGACTCCATCTTCACGCGCGTGTAGAGCGCGTGCACCAGCCAGTCGCCGAACGCGTAGGAGGCGCCCGCGCCGAAGTTCTCCACCTTGCTGGCGGTATAGCCGTTGGCGGTGTTTTGCCCCTGGAAGCTGGCGATGCCGGCCTGGCTGACCAGCAGCGAGCGGTCGTGCTCGTTCGAGTAGACGGCCGCGGCCTTGAACGAGCCGTTCGCGTAGTTGAGCCCGAAGCCGGTCGAGCGGCCCGTGCCGAAATTGGTGGTGTTGCCCAGCGCCAGCGTCGCGGCGGCCGTGAAGCCGCCCCAGCTCGGCGACTTCAGCTTGATCGCGTTGTTGTAGGGCACGTTGCCGGTGGCCGCCAGCCCGTCGATGTTGCCGGGGTGGAAGGCGTACCAGCTCATCGCCAGGTAGGCGGTGCTGAGCGGGTCGAGCCAGTCGAACTGCAGCGGCGTCTGGCGGCCCAGCGTGATGGTGCCGTAGCGGTTCGAGGCCAGCCCGACATAGGCCGCCCGATTCCACAGCGTGTTGGCGGTCGCGAACGCGCCCGTGTTGGTATAGAAACCGTTCTCCAGCTGGAAGATCGCCGCCAGGCCGCCGCCGAGGTCCTCGCGCCCGCGCAGGCCCCAGCGGTCCGGCTGGGTATTGCCCTGGATCATCAATACCTTGGTGCTGCCGGCCACGTTGCTGACGTAACCGACCCCCGCATCGAGGCTCCCATACAGCACCACGCTGCTCTGCGCATGAGCGGCCGTGACCGCGCCCGCCGCCATGCATGCCGCTGCTACCGCTCGCTTGACCATCTGATCTCCTGAAACTCCGTGCGGACGAGCCGTGCCGCCCGCGTGCCGGTGAGACGGCGGAACGGGCGCCGTCTTACATTTCCATGTTGTTTGTTCCATATAAGGAACAATGTACCGTTCATGGAATGAGTATAGGAGCGCTCGCCAAGCGGAAAAAAATAAATCTGAGCGTGAGACGGAACGGTCCACGCGAGGCCCGGCGATTCGCGTTCCTTCGGACAAATTTGGAAATCACCGTGAAATACAGGTGCTGAACGGCAATCGAGCCGAACCGGAGCGGGGCGGCTCGGTGTTTTCCCTAGCTCGCGCGGTTTTTTATTTTTTCCTGGCGCGGCTCGATCCTATAATCACCATCCATAAACCAACGTTCCTTGTATGGAACAAAACGCAACTGATCTGAAGGAAGGCCAGCAGATGTCTGAACAATGGGTTTGCGCCGGACATGCCGGCGCGCTGTCCGAGGATGCGCCGCTCGAGTTCAAGCGGACCGATGGCGTCGAGATCGGCATCTACCGGGTGGGCGACGCGCTCTACGCACTCGAGAACGTCTGCCCGCACGCCTATGCGCTGCTCACCCAGGGCTTCGTCGACGAGGGCACGGTGGAGTGCCCGCTGCACGAGGCGGTATTCGACATTCGTACCGGGCAATGCCTGAAGGGGCCCGGCGGCCGCGCGCTGAAGCAGTACGCGGTGCGGCTCGCCGGCGAGGAAATCCAGTTGAAGGTGGAGTGAAGATGGAAACCAAGGTGGTGAGCTTCAATCCGGATCTGCAGCCGTGGCGCGCGCCGGAACCGAACCAGGTGGCCGGCAAGGGGCGCATCGAGATCCCCGGGCAGGTGCCGAACCTGGTGTGGCAGACCCGCAAGGCCGAGCCGACGCCGTACGAGAACGATCTCGGCGATGCGCTCGAGCGCGTGTTCGAGAGCGGCGCGGTCGAACTCGACGAGGTGGTGGCGGAGTTGAACCGCGTGGGTTCGCGCGCCCCCGACGGTTCGGCCTGGACCCTCGAACGCTTCCGCGCGGAGATGGCCGCGCTGGCCGAATAAGGCATGACGGCCCTGTCTTCCCCGCATTCCGGAGCATAACCATGACGTCCCCCACCCAGTCTTCCCAGGCCGCGCCCGCCGCGGATCCGATCCGCGCCTATCTGGACCGTGGCATCCGCAACTATTGGTACCCCGTGGCGCCGAGCTGGCAGGTGTCGAGCGCGCCGGTCGGCCTCACGCGCCTGTCCGAGCAGATCGTGCTGTGGCGCGATCGCGAGGGCCGCGTGCATGCGCTGGAGGATCGCTGCCCGCATCGCGGCGCGCGCCTCTCGCTCGGCTGGAACCTCGGCGACCACGTCGCCTGCTGGTATCACGGCATCGAGGTGGACGGCAGCGGCACCGTCGCGCGCGTGCCGGCCGTCGCCAACTGCCCGCTGGAAGGGCAGGCCTGCGTGAAGTCCTACCCGGTCGAGGAACGGGCCGGCGCGATCTTCCTCTGGTTCGGCGACGAGGCGCATCGCGAGCCCGCGCCGCTGGTGCTGCCCGAGGAATTGAGCAGCGACGCGTACGCGCATTTCGTCTGCGTCTCGAACTGGACCTGCAACTACCAGTACGCGATCGACAACGTGATGGACCCGATGCACGGCGCCTACCTGCATGCGAGCTCGCATTCGATGGCCGAGGGCGACAAGCAGGCCGACATGCGCGTGCGCAAGACCGAAACCGGCCTGATGTTCGAGAAGGTCGGCCAGCGCGACGTCAATTTCGACTGGGTCGAGCTGGGCGAGACCGGCTGCCTGTGGCTGCGCCTGGCGATTCCCTACAAGCAGAAGTTCGGCCCGGGCGGCAGCTTCGGCATCGTCGGCTTCGCCACGCCGGTGGACGAGGATCACTGCCAGGTCTATTTCTGGCGCACCCGCAAGGTCGACGGCTGGCAGCGCGACGTCTGGCGCTTCCTCTATCGCAATCGCCTCGAGGGCCTGCACTGGGCCGTGCTCGAACAGGATCGCTACGTGCTGGAAAGCCTGGCGCCGAACGCGCGCGATCACGAATACCTCTATCAGCACGATATCGGCATCACGCGCGTGCGGCGCCTGCTGCGCCAGCGCGCGCAGGAACATGCCGCCGCGCTCGACGCGCATCGCGCCGCGCAGGCCGCGGCGCAATCCACCCAGGCGACCCAGCCCGCCACGGAGCACGCGCATGGCTGAGCTTCCGGTTTCGGTTCCGCTCGACGGGCGGCGCGTGATCGTCACGGGCGGCGCGCGCGGGCTCGGCGCGGCCTTCGTCGACGCGCTCGCGGCGGCCGGTGCCAGCGTCGCCTTCGGCGACGTGCTGGTCGAGGCGGGGCAGGCGCTGGCCGCGCGTCATGCCGAGGCGGGCCGCGCGGTGTCCTTCTTCCCGCTCGACCTGGCCGATCCGGCCAGCGTGGCGCGCTTCGTCGCCGAGGCGGCCGGCGCGCTGGGCGGTGTCGACGGGCTGGTCAACAACGCGGCCATCACCAACTCGGGCGGCCGCGACGCGGCCGAGCTCGAGATCGGCACCTGGGACGCGGTGATGGACGTGAACGTGCGCGGCGTGTGGTTGGCCTCGAACGCGGCCTATCCGCACCTGGCGCGCTCGGGACGCGGCGCGATCGTCAACATCGCCTCGGACACGGCCCTGTGGGGCGCGCCCCGGCTGCTCGCCTACGTGGCCAGCAAAGGCGCCGTGATCGCCATGACGCATGCGCTGGCGCGCGAATACGGCGCCGCCTCGGTGACGGTCAATGCGATCGCGCCAGGGCTGACCGAGGTCGAGGCGACTCGCTACGTGCCGGCCGAACGCCATGCCTATTACCTGCAGGGCCGCGCGCTGCCGCGTGCGCAAGGGCCCGAGGACGTGACGGGTCCGGTGCTGTTCCTGCTGTCGGACGCCGCGCGTTTCGTGACCGGGCAGTTGCTGCCGGTGAACGGCGGTTTCGTGATGCATTGACGCTTCAATCATCAGCATGCCGAATCGACGAATACGGTCGATCCGGCGCTTTGGAAAATTGCGGACCCGAGGGTCCCTGAAGTCTCTAGGAGAACACCATGGAGCAGCTCGATATCGAACGCAAGTCGTGGGACCAGCCCGCCGACGCGAGCTTCGCGGACTGGATGGAAGGGCGCGTCGCGCGCCTGTCCACGCGCCGCTACGACTGGGACGCGCTGAAGTTCCAGGCCGACTACGACCCGCAGTACCGCCGCGCGCAGATGCGCTACGTCGGCACCGGCGGCACCGGCGTGTCCAAGGACATGAACACCGTGCCGGCCGGCGGCTTCACCTTCTCGACCATGGTGATCCCGGCCGGCAATATCGGCCCGAGCCATATCCACGTCGACGTCGAGGAAATCTTCTTCGTGCTGCGCGGGCGCATCAAGGTGATCTGCGAGCGCGACGGCGAGCGCTGGGAAGCCGTGCTCGGCGAGCGCGACCTGATCTCGGTGCCGCCGGGCGTCTATCGCACCGAGATCAACATCGGCGAGGAGGACGCGCTGATGTGCGTGATGCTCGGCGCGGCCAAGCCGATCACGCCCACCTATCCGCCCGATTCGCCGCTCGCGAACCTGAAGCGTTGAGCGAGCACCGAACCAGCATGAGCAGCATGAGCGAAATCGATCCGCGCGGGGCCGAGGCAGAGGCCGGGCCCGACGCGGCCCTGGCCGCCCGGCTCGGGCAGTTTCCGGCGCGGCGCATCGCCATTCGCGAAGCCGGGCTGATCGGCTGGCGCGAATCGGGTCCAGCGGAAGGGGCCGGCGATTCGACGGCACGCGCGGCGGCCGGCGAGCGGGCATTGCCGGTGGTGCTGCTGCACGGCATCGGCTCGGGCGCGGCCTCGTGGCTGGCCCAGCTCGACACGCTCGGCGCCTCGCGTCGCGTGCTGGCCTGGGACGCGCCCGGTTACGGCGAATCGACGCCGGTCGCGCCGGCCTCGCCGCTGGCGGCCGATTACGCGGCGTCGCTGGCCGGCTGGCTCGACGCGCTCGCCATCGAGCGCTGCGTGCTGGTGGGGCACTCGCTCGGCGCGATCGTGGCCGGCGCCTTCGCGCGCCGGCATGCCGGGCGGCTGGCCGGCTTGCTGCTGGTTTCGCCGGCCGCCGGCTACGGCGCGGCGCCGGCGGCCACGCGCGACGAACGGCGCGACGCGCGGCTCGCGATGCTGGCCGCGCTCGGGCCCGCGGGCCTGGCCGAACAACGCAGCGCCAACATGCTGTCGGCGCACGCCGGCGAGGCCGCGCGCGCCTGGGTGCGCCGCGTGATGGCGCAGGTGAAGCCGGCCGGCTACACGCAGGCCACCCACCTGCTCGCGAACGCCGACCTGGCCGCCGATCTCTCCGCCTGGCGGGCGATGACCGACGCCGCCGGTGCCGCGCGCGTGGAGGTGATGGTGGGCGCCGAGGACGGCATCACGCCGCCGAACGCCTGCGAGCGGATCGCGGCGGCGGCCGGCGTGGCGCTGCGCATCGTGCCGAGCGCCGGCCATGCCGGCTACGTGGAGGCACCCGAGCGCTACTCGGCGCTGATCGGCGCGTTCTGCGCGCGCTGCGACGAATCATGGAGACAGGCATGAACCCGACCCAACTCGCCCTGCGAAGCGAGCCGGCCGACAGCGGCGCGCCCGAGGCGGATGCCGCGAACGGCGCCTACGTGGTACCGGGCCTCGAACGCGGGCTGCGGATCCTCGCGGAATTCTCGCCGCGCGAGCCGGTGCTGGGCGCGCCGGAATTGTCGAAGCGGCTCGGCATTCCGCGCACCACGGTGTTCCGGCTGCTGCAGACGCTCGAATCGCTGGGCTTCCTGGAGCGCGCCGACAAGGACCGCAATTACCGGCTCGGCGTGGCGGTGCTGCGCCTGGGCTTCGAATACTTGAGCTCGCTGGAGCTGACCGACCTGGGCCTGCCGGTGATCGAGGGCCTGCGCGAGGCGACCGGCTTCACCACCCATATCGTGATCCGCGACGGCCGCGACGTGGTGTTCGTCGCCAAGGCGCAGAGCGCGGCGCCGGCCTTCAGCTCGATTCGCGTCAACGTCGGCACGCGGCTGCCCGCGCATGCCACCACCCACGGCCACGTGCTGATGGGCGACCTGAGCGAGGCCGAGCTGCGCGCGCTGTACCCCGAGCGCCAGCTCGAACGCGCCACGCGCGCCACGCCCGACAGCCTGGAGGCGCTGCTCGCGCTGGTCCGCGAGGATGCCGCGCGCGGCTACGGCATCAGCAACTCGTCGTTCGAGCGCGGCATCTCGGTGGTCACCGCGCCGGTGCGCAACGACACGCAGCGCATCGTGGCGGCCGTCACGGTGACGGTGCCGAAACCCGAGATCGACGCGGCGCTGATCGCCGACGGCCTGGTCGAGAAGGTCGTGAGGGCGGCCAATGAACTGTCGCGGCGGCTCAATTACCGCTCCGATGATGAGAACTCCTATCTGAAGGCATTGGGATTGCGATGATCGAAATCGATCTGACCGGGCAGGTGGCGGTGGTGACGGGCGGCTCGTCCGGCATCGGCCTGGCCACCGCCGACTTGTTCCTGCAGGCAGGCGCCTCGGTGGCGATCTGCGGGCGCGACGCCGAGCGGCTCGCGCAGGCCGAGGCCGGGCTGCGCGAGCGCCATCCGGGCGCGCCGCTGCTGGCCGCGCGTTGCGACGTGCTCGACGCGGGCCAGGTCGAGGCCTTCGCCGGCGCGGTGGCGGCCCGTTTCGGCCGCGCCGACATGCTGGTCAACAACGCGGGGCAGGGGCGCGTGTCGAGCTTCGCCGACACCAGCGACGAGGCCTGGCGCGAGGAGCTCGACCTCAAGTATTTCAGCATCATCCGGCCCACGCGCGCCTTCCTGCCGATGCTGCGCGAGGCGCCGGCGGCCTCGATCAGCTGCGTGAACTCGCTGCTCGCGCTGCAGCCCGAGCCGCACATGGTGGCCACCTCCTCGGCGCGCGCCGGCGTGCTCAGCCTGGTCAAGTCGCTCGCCACCGAACTCGCGCCGCAGGGGATTCGCGTCAACTCGATCCTGATCGGCATCGTCGAGTCGGGGCAGTGGCGCCGCCGTCACCAGCGCGAGGCGCAGCCGGGCCAGGACTGGGCCGCCTGGACCCAGGGCATCGCGCGCGCCAAGCGCATTCCGCTCGACCGGTTCGGGCGGCCCGAGGAGGCCGCGCGAGCCCTGTTCCATCTAGCCACTTACCTGTCCTCCTATACGACGGGCAGCCATATCGACGTTTCCGGAGGCTTTGCACGCCATGTCTGACATCCAACGCACCACGGTCGGCGAACTGATCGCGGCCTTTCTCGAACACTGCGGCGTGAAGACCGCCTTCGGCGTGATCTCGATCCACAACATGCCGATCCTCGACGCGATCCACCGGCGCGAGCGGATCCGCTACGTCGGCGCGCGCGGCGAGGCCGGCGCGGTCAACATGGCCGACGGCCTGGCGCGCGTCTCGGGCGGCCTGGGGGTGGCCTTCACCAGCACCGGCACGGCCGCCGGCAACGCGGCCGGCGCGATGGTCGAGGCCCTCACGGCCGGCACCGCGCTGCTGCACATCACCGGGCAGATCGAGACGCCCTACCTGGACCAGGACCTCGCCTACATCCACGAGGCGCCGGACCAGTTGACCATGCTCGGCGCGATTTCCAAGGCGGCCTACCGCGTGCGTACCGTCGAATCGGTGCTGCCCACGCTGCGCGAGGCGGTGCGCGTGGCGCAGACCGCCCCGAGCGGCCCGGTCTCGGTCGAGATCCCGATCGACATCCAGGCCGCCGAGATCGAGTGGCCCGCCGATCTCGCCCCCGCCCACGTGGCGCCGCGCGAACACGACAGCGCGCGCGTCGCGCAACTGGCCGAGCAATTGGCCGCCGCGCGCCGGCCGCTGCTGTGGCTCGGCGGCGGGGCGCGGCACGCGCGCGCCGAGGTGGAGCGGCTGGTGGCGCTCGGCTTCGGCGTGGTGACCAGCGTGCAGGGGCGCGGCGTGCTGCCCGAGGATCATCCGGCCACGCTGGGCGCCTTCAACGTGCACGGCGCGGTGGAGCAGTTCTATCGCGGCTGCGATGCGCTGGTGGTGGTCGGCTCGCGGCTGCGCGGCAACGAGACCCTGAAGTACAAGCTGGCGCTGCCCGAGCCGCTCTACCGCATCGACGCCGACGCGCTGGCCGACAACCGCGGCTATCGCAACGCGCTGTTCGTGCATGGCGACGCGAAGCGCGTGCTGGCCGAGCTGGCCGACCGCCTCGAAGGGCGCATGCAGGTCGATCCGGCCTTCGCCGCCGAGCTGGCCGCCGCGCGCGAGGCGGCGGTGGCCGACGTGGCCGAGGGGCTCGGCCCGTATCGGCGACTGGTCGAGACGCTGCAGGCCGAGCTCGGCCGCGACTACAACTGGGTGCGCGACGTGACCATCTCGAACAGCACCTGGGGCAACCGGCTGCTGAAGATCTTCGAGCCGCGCGCGGGCGTGCATGCGCTGGGCGGCGGCATTGGCCAGGGCATGCAGATGGCGATCGGCGCGGCGCTGGCCGGCAGCGCCGCCAAGACGGTCTGCCTGGTCGGCGACGGCGGCCTGATGGTCAATGTCGGCGAGCTGGCCACGGCCGTGCAGGAACGCGCTGACCTGATGATCGTGCTGATGAACGACCAGTGCTACGGCGTGATCCGCAACATCCAGGACGCGCAATACGGCGGCCGGCGCTGCTTCGTCGAGCTGCACCAGCCCGACTTCGCGCAGTTCTGCGCGAGCCTGGGCCTCAGGCATCACCGCATCGCCTCGCTCGACCAGGCCGAGGCGGCGATTCGCGACGGCCTGGCCCATGCGGGGCCGGTGCTGGTCGAGGTCGACATGCTGTCGGTCGGCGCCTTCACCACCGCCTTCGCCGGGCCGCCCGTCAAGCAGCCGCTCGACCAGGAGCAGCAATATGCATAAGCCGGCGGCGCAGGCGGGCGGCGGCGCGCCGCTCGAAGTGGCGATGATCGGCTTCGGCGCGATCGGCGCGGCCGTCTATCGCGCGGTCGAGCACGACACGGCGCTGCGCGTGGCCCACGTGATCGTGCCGGCGCACCAGCGCGACGCGGTGCGCGCCGAGCTGGGCGAGCGGGTGGACGTGGTGAGCTCGGTCGAGGCGCTGTCGAGCCATCCGCGCTTCGCGCTCGAATGCGCCGGGCACGGCGCGCTGGTCGATCACGTGGTGCCGCTGCTGCAGGCCGGCACCGATTGCGCGGTGGCCTCGATCGGCGCCTTGTCGGACCTGGCGCTGCTCGATGCGCTCTCTCAGGCGGCCGACCGGGGCCAGGCCACGCTCACGCTGCTGTCGGGCGCGATCGGCGGGATCGACGCGCTGGCCTCGGCCAGGCAGGGCGGCCTGGACGAGGTGAGCTACATCGGCCGCAAGCCGCCCACCGGCTGGCTCGACACGCCGGCCGAGGCGGTTTGCGAGCTGCGCACGCTGACGCTCGAGCAGGTCATCTTCGAGGGCAGCGCGCGCGACGCGGCGCGGCTCTACCCGAAGAACGCCAACGTGGCCGCCACCGTGGCGCTGGCCGGGCTCGGGCTCGATCGCACGCGCGTGACCCTGATCGCCGATCCGGCCGTGACGCGCAACGTGCATCGCATCGTGGCGCGCGGCGCGTTCGGCGAGATGTCGCTGGAGATGTCGGGCAAGCCCTTGCCGGACAACCCGAAAACCTCCGCGCTGACGGCGTTCAGCGCGATCCGCGCGCTGCGCAACCGCGCCGCGCGCTGCGTGATCTGAGCGAGCGGCGGCGCCGGCCTGGCCGCGCCGCCGCCCGGGCACGCGATGCCTTGTTGAGGATGACCGAGGACAGACGATGACAGCATTCGATTTTCCGCTGGTGCCGACCGGCGAGATCCTGATCGGCGGCGAATGGCGGCCGGGCCGCGGCGCCGCCACGGCGAGCCTGTATCCCGCCGACGGCTCGCTGAACCGCGAGATCGCGATGGCCGACGCGCAGGACGCGCGCGACGCGCTGGAGGCGGCCGACGCCGCCTGGCGACGCGGCGACTGGGCCGGGCTCAAGCCGCACCAGCGCGCCGCCGTGCTGCACCGGATCGCCGATCTGGTGCAGGCCAACCACGAGCAGCTCGCGCAGATCCAGCGGCGCGACAACGGCAAGCCGATCAGCGAGACGCGCGCGCTGGTGACGAGCGCCGCCAATACCTTCCGCTACTTCGCGGCGGCCGCCGAGACCTTCGAGGAGGCGCTCACGCCCTCGCGCGGCGACTACCTCACGATGAGCGTGCACGAACCGCTCGGCGTGGTGGCCGCCATCACGCCCTGGAACTCGCCGATCGCCTCCGACGCGCAGAAGCTCGGGCCTGCGTTGGCGGCCGGCAACGCGGTGGTGCTCAAGCCCGCCGAGGTCACGCCGCTGGCCTCGCTGGCGCTGGCGCGGCTCTGCGAGCAGGCCGGCGTGCCGCGCGGGGTGATCTCGGTGCTGCCGGGCAAGGGCTCGGTGGTGGGCGATGCGCTGGTGCGCGACGCGCGCGTGAAGAAGGTGTCGTTTACCGGCGGCACCGAGGTCGGGCGCGGCATCGCGCGGCTCGCCGCCGAGCGCTTCATGCCGGTGTCGCTGGAGCTGGGCGGCAAGTCGCCGACCATCGTGTTCGACGACGCCGATCTGGACCACGCCGTGAACGGCGTGCTGTACGGCATCTTCAGCTCCTCGGGCGAATCCTGCATCGCCGGCTCGCGCCTGTTCGTGCAGCGCGGCCTCTACGACGCCTTCGTCTCGCGCCTGGTCGAGCGGGCCCGCGCGCTGCGGGTCGGCGACCCGGCCAGCGAGCGCACCCAGATGGGCCCGCTGATCACCGCCCAGCACCGCGCCTCGATCGAATCCTATGTCGCGCTGGGGCGCGAGGAGGGCGGCCGCGTGCTGTGCGGCGGCGAGCGCCCGGGCGGCGCCGGCCGCGAGCAGGGCTACTACTACCTGCCGACCATCCTCGACGGCCTGTCCAACCAGGCGCGCATCTGCCAGGAGGAGATCTTCGGGCCGGTGCTGGTGGCGATGCCCTTCGACGACGAGGCCTCGCTGCTGGCGATGGCCAACCGCAGCGTGTTCGGGCTCGCCGCCGGCATCTGGACGCGCGACTACAAGCGCGCCTGGCGCGTGGCGCGCGCGCTCGAGGCCGGCACGGTGTGGATCAACACCTACAAGCAGTTCTCGATCTCGACGCCGTTCGGCGGCTGGAAGGACAGCGGCCAGGGCCGCGAGAAGGGCCGGCTCGGGATCGTCGAGTACATGCAGCAGAAGAGCCTCTACTGGGGCCTCAACGACTTGCCGCTCGCGTGGGCGAATTGAACGGGAGCACGACGCGATGACCATCCTTGGAATCGAACAGATCACCTACGGCGTGACCGACCTGGACGCCTGCCGGCGCTTCTTCGCCGACTGGGGCTTGAAGGAGGTGGCGCACGACGCGCAGCAGGCGCGCTTCGAGACGCTCAACGGCTGCACGGTGCGGCTGGTGACGGCCGACGATGCCTCGCTGCCGCCCGCCTTCGAGGCCGGCCCGACGCTGCGCGAAGTGACGTGGGGCGTGGCCACGCGCGCCGAGCTCGACGCGCTGCGCGGCCGTTTCGCCGGCCAGCCGGGCCACTTCGAGACCGACGAGGCGGTGGGCTGCCTGGACCCGATCGGCATGGCGATCCGTGTCGAGATCACGCGGCGCCGGCCGCTCGACCTGCAGGGCTCGCCCTCGAACGTCTGGGGCCTGCCGGCCGCGCGCGTCGACCAGCCCAGCCCCGTCTACGAGCGCGCCGAGCCGGTCGAGGTCGGGCACGTGGTGTTCTTCACCGACCGCCTCGCCGAGCAGGCCGCGTTCTACCAGGCACTGCTCGGCTTCGAGACCTCGGACCGCTATCCGGGGCGCGGCGCCTTCCTGCGCTGCGCGCCGCACGGCGGCCATCACGACCTGTTCCTGCTGCAGTTGCCCAACGGCAAGCGCGGCCTGAACCACGTCGCCTTCACCGTGCGCGACATCCACGAGGTGTTCGGCGGCGGCCTGCATATCAGCCGTTGCGGCTGGACCACCCAGCTCGGCCCGGGGCGCCACCCGGTGTCGTCGGCCTACTTCTGGTACTTCCAGAACCCGGCCGGCGGCCTGATCGAGTATTACGCCGACGAGGACGTACTGACGCCCGAATGGCAGCCGCGCGATTTCGAACCAGGCCCGACCGTGTTCGCCGAATGGGCGATCGACGGCGGCATCGACGGCCATACGCGCCGCCAGAAGCAGGCCGAGGCGCCGGCCGGCGCCTTCATGACGGAGCGCAAGCATGGCTGAGGATCGCATCGAGACCGTCGCCGTGATCGGCGGCGGGCAGGCCGCCGGCTGGGTGGCGAAGACATTGCGCGCGGAAGGCTACACGGGGCGGCTGGTGATGATCGCCGACGAGACGCATCCGCCCTACGAGCGCCCACCGCTGTCGAAGGCGGTGCTGGCCGGCGAGGCCGACGCGGCCAGCACCCACCTGCTGAAGCCGGACGAGCTGGCCGGGCTCGCGATCGAGCGGTGGCAGCCCGAGCGTGCCACGGCGATCGATCGCGAGCGGCGCATCGTGCGCACGGAGTCGGGCCGAGAGCTGGACTACGACCGCCTGGTGATCGCCACCGGCGGCGCGGCGCGGCGGCTGCCCGAGTCCATCGTCAGGACGCCGAAGCTGCATTACCTGCGCACGCTCGACGAGGCGGCCGAGCTGGGCCGCACGCTGCGCGCGAGCCGCCGCGTGCTGGTGATCGGCGGCGGCTGGATCGGCCTGGAGGTGGCGGCCACCGCGCGCAAGCTCGGCATCGAGGCGGTGCTGGTCGAGGGCGCGCCGCGGCTTTGCGCGCGCTCGCTGCCGCTGGCCGTGTCCGACTTCCTGCTCGAGCTGCATCGCGCCCGGGGCGTCGAGCTGCGGCTCGGCGCGCAACTGGCCGCGCTCGACCCGCATCCCGAGGACGCTTCGCGCGTGCGCGCCACGCTTGCCGACGGCAGCGTGATCGACGCCGATTGCGCGGTGGCCGGCATCGGCCTGGTGCCGAACCTGGCGCTGGCGCGCGAGGCCGGCCTGGCGGTGGAGGACGGCATCGTGGTCGACGAATACGGCGCCACCAGCGATCCGGCGATCTTCGCCTGCGGCGACGTGGCGAGCCACCCGAACGCCTGGCTGAAGCGCCGCACGCGGCTCGAATCCTGGGCCAATGCGCAGAACCAGGCGATCACGGCGGCCCGGGCCCTGCTCGGCACGCGCGTGCCCTATGCCGAGATTCCCTGGTTCTGGTCCGATCAGTACGACGTGAACCTGCAGATCCTCGGCGACCCCGGCGACGCCACCACCATGCTGGTGCGCGGCGACCTGGCCGCGCGCCGCGCCACGCTGTTCTTCGTCGACGGCGTCATGCTGCGCGGCGTGATCGCCATCAACACGGCACGCGAGCTCAAGCTCGCGCGCAAATGGATGAACCAGGGCCGCGCGGTCGATCGCGCGGCGCTCACCGACACGAGCCGCGCGCTGGCCTAGCGACGCTGCCGCCCACGCCACCCGCTATCGCAGGCCCCAAGGAGAATCCCCGCATGAGCACCTATCCCAGCGTCGTCGCCAGCCCGGCCGTGTCGGCCGCCGCGGCGCCGGCCACGCCCGGCGCGGTCGTCGCGCGCCTCGAACGCCTGCCGACCAATGCGCTGCAGATCCGCGCGCGGGTGCTGATCGGCACCGCCACCTTCTTCGACGGCTTCGACGTGATCACCATCGCGGCCACCTTGCCGTTGCTGATCCACAAGTGGGGGCTCGGGCCGGCGCAGATCGGCTGGCTGATCGCCTCGGGCGCGATCGGGCAGTTGATCGGCGCGATCCTGTTCCCGATGCTGGCCGAGCGGCACGGCCGCGTGCGCGCGATCGCCTGGAGCTCGACCGTGATCGGCGTGACCAGCCTGGCCTGCGGCTTCGCGCCGAGCTTCGCTGCCTTCGTGGCGCTGCGCGTGCTGCAGGGCATCGGCCTGGGCGGCGAGCTGCCGGTGGCGGCCACCTATATCAACGAGATCACGCGCGCCCACGGACGCGGGCGTTTCGTGCTGCTGTACGAGATCGTGTTCCCGATCGGCCTGCTGGCCTCGATGGCGCTGGGTGCCTACCTGGTGCCGCGCTACGGCTGGGAGATCATGTACTTCATCGGCGGGCTGCCGCTGCTGCTGGGCCTGGTGCTCACGCGCCTGGTGCCCGAGTCGCCGCGCTGGCTGGCCTCGCGCGGGCGGCTGGCCGAGGCCGGCGAGGCGCTCTCGCGCTTCGAGGCCTCGGTGCGCGGGACGCTGCCGCCGCCGGCCGGCAGCGAGGAGTTCGACCAGGTGCTGGCGCGCCATCCGCGCCGCCGTGCGCTCGACTTGTTGAGCCCCGCCTATCGCCGGCGCACCATCGCGGTGGCGACGCTGTGGGCCACCTGCGGCTTCATCCAGTACGGGCTCTCCACCTGGCTGCCGACCATTTATCGCGACTTCTACCACGCGCCCTTGCAGCTCGCGCTGAACCTGGCCGTGATCGGCTCGGTGCTGGGCGTGCTCGGTTCGCTGGTGTCGGCGCTGCTGGTGGACGTGGTGGGCCGCAAGCCCGTGATCAGCGTGTCGTTCCTGCTCTGCGCGCTGTCGCTGGCGGCGGCGGGCTACTGGCACGGTGCCTCGGTCTACGTGGTGGCGATCTGCTGCTCGCTGGCGCTGGGGCTGATGGCCTCGGGCTTCATCACCGCCTACGTCTACACGCCCGAGCAGTACCCCACCAGCATCCGCGCCTCGGGCTGCGGGCTCGGCAGCGCCTGGCTGAAGATCGCCTCGTTCGTGGCGCCGATGGTGGTGCCGCACGCGATCCTCGGCGGCAATCTGACGCCGGCCTTCTACCTGCTCGGCGCGGTGCCGCTGATCGCGGCGCTGACGGTGCATTTCATCGGCATCGAGACCAAGGGGCAGGTGCTGGAGCGGCTGGAGGCCTGAGCACTTCGAACGCGGGATGCGAAACGGCCGGCATTGTCATGCCGGCCGTTTTGTTTTGGTGCGTTACGCAGGTGCCCTGGACGCGGCTTCGGCGCCGCGTGCTCAGTGCACCGCCGTGACGGGTAGCTTGGTGAGCCGCAGCAGACGATCGTGCAGGCCCAGGCCGAACACGCGCGCGAGCCAGTGCAGCGGATTGCGGCGCGGCGCGGTCAGCACGATCTCGTCGCAGCGATGCTCCAGCGCGCAGCGCGCGATCGCGTCGGCCGTGGCGCCGAACTTCATGGTCAGCGAGTAATGCACGCCGGCGTCGCGCAGGATCGTGATGGCCGCGGCCAGGTCGTGCTCGGCCGCGGCGCGGCCGATCTCGTCGAGCTCGCGATGGGTATGGAAGGCGTCGGCGCGCGAGCCGCCCAGCGGCGGTTGCACGTTGACGAGCACCACCTCGGAGGCGCAGCGCTCGCGGTAGAGGAAGGCGGCATGGCGCACGGCCTGCAGCGCGCGCGGGGAGTGGCCGACGGGGACGAGCAGTTTGAGCATGTGGGCGGCAAGCAGTTCGGATGCGATGCCCGCAGCGTAAACAACCGGTGGTGTCGATCTCGTAAAGAGTGGGCGCTGGGGTATAAAAATCTCGTCAAGATCGGCACTGGCCGGGTCGCCGATTCGATGCGCCGAATTATCAGACTTGAAAAGGCGTCCGGATTTTCGAGATGTTTTTGAAGATTGAATAATCCGTCCTGTCAAAGTTAACAGGCCTCTTTGATTAATCCCTGGTTGCTCATGCATTTGACATTCCTTAACCCGTTTTGAGACAAAACGGGGCATCTTCTGCGAGACAATGCGCCGGTCCGTTGATCCGTAGTGCTCAGTAGCGCGATTCGCGAGTAGACCAGAACCATGAACAAGAATAATTACCGACTGGTATTCAGTCGTATTCGAGGGATGCTGATTGCTGTCGAAGAAACAGCCAATGCGTCAGGCAATGCCGGCCGCGGGGAGGTGGCGGCAGCCGCGCAGGTGCAGCCGGGCTTCGCGCGGTTCGCCTTGCGCCATGCGGCGTTCGCCGCGCTGGTCATGGCGGGAGCTGTGCCGAGTTGGGTCAATGCGCAGATCGTCGGCGGCAGCGCGCATGCCCCGTCGGTTATCCAGACGCAAAACGGGCTACCCCAGGTCAATATCAACAAACCCGGCAATGCCGGCGTTTCGCTGAATACCTATCGCCAATTCGACGTGCAAAAGCCTGGGGCGATACTCAATAATTCGCCCGTGATCGTCAATACGCAGCAAGCGGGCATGATCAATGGCAACCCGAATTTCGGGCCCAACGATGCCGCGCGGATCATCGTCAACCAGGTCAACAGCAACAACCCGTCCGCCATTCGCGGTTTCGTCGAGATCGCCGGGCGGAAGGCCGAACTCATCATCTCGAATCCGGCCGGCCTGCAGATCGACGGCGGCGGCTTCATCAATACATCCCGCGCCGTTTTGACGACGGGCGTCCCGTATTACGGCGCGGACGGTTCCGTCGCCGGATTCAACGTGAGTCGCGGCCTCGTCACCGTTTCCGGATCGGGCCTGAATGCCGCCGATATCGACCAGGTCGACATCATCTCGCGCGCGGTCCAGGCCAACGCGGCAATTTACGCCCGGAACCTGAACGTGATCGCGGGCGCGAACCAGGTCAGTCACGGTACCCTCGCGGCGACGCCGATCCAGGGCGACGGCGCGGCGCCCGCGGTTGCCATCGACGTGGGCCAGCTCGGCGGCATGTACAGCAACCGCATCTTTCTCGTCAGTTCGGGCAATAGCGTCGGCGTGCGCAATGCCGGCAGCATCGCCGCGGATGCGGCCGGCCTGACGCTCACCACGGACGGGCGATTGATCCAGGCGGGGAAGATCAGTTCGCTCGGCAACGTCGCGGTTACCGCTGCCGGCGGCATCGACAACAGTGGCACGACCTACAGCCAGCAATCCGTGTCGATGAATACCGGCGCGGACATGACGAATAGCGGCATGCTCGCCGCGCAACACGATGTCGGCGTCGATGCCGGCTCGCTGACTTCCACCGGCGGCATGGGCGCGGGCGTGGACGGCAATGGCACGGTCACGCAAGCCGGTGATCTGCGGGTGACGACCACGGGCCAACTGACCGCGACCGGCCAGAACATCGCGGGCGGTAGCGCGATGCTGAGCGGCGATGGCGTCAGTCTGGCCGGCAGCAAGACGGCGGCGAACGGTTCGTTGGGGGTGAGTGCGACGGCGGGCGACGTCGATCTGTCGAATGTGACGGCGAGTGCGCAGGGCAGCTTGAGCGCGACCGCCGCGGGCACGCTGGTCAACGATCATGGCAGTCTTTCCAGCCAGCAAGGCATCACGCTGACGGCTGGCAGCCTGTCGAACCAGGGCGGCACGGTGTCGTCGCAAGGCGCGCTCATGGTGCGCACGACGGGGGCGCTGTCGAATCAGGCCGGCACGCTGGTGTCGCGGAACACCGCGGACCTCGAAGGCGGCGCGATCGACAATCAACAGGGCATCATCCAGAGCACGGGCCGGATGACGGTGGCCGGCGCTTCCCTGCAGAACACCGCCGGGCGCGTGACGTCCCTGGGCCGGGATGAACTGTCGATCACGACGAGCGGCCAGCTCACGAACGTGGCGGGCACTGTCGCGAACGGCGCGCAAGGCGGCGTAATTGGCGGCGACGGCAGCGTCGAGCTGCAGGCCGGCGGTATCGCGAACCATGGATCGATCCGTGCCGCCACCGACCTGTGGGCCAACGCGCAATCGATCGACAACGGCGGCGGATCGATGACGGCCGGCAAAGACAGCTCGATCGACGCCTGCTCGCACCTGAACAACGCCGCCGGCAGCATCGCCGCCGGTGCGCTGGCGGCGGTTCGCGCCGGCAATCTGGACAACAGCGCGGGCTCGATACAGGCAAGCCAGCTGTCGCTGACGGCGACCGACCTTGAAAACCGGGCGGGCTCGATCGTCCAGACCGGCATGAATCCGACCACGATCGCCGTTTCCGGCACGCTCGACAATAGCTCGGGCACGCTGCAGGCGAACAGCGCCGATCTGAGCCTGAGCCCGGCGACGCTGATCAATGACCACGGCCGGCTTGCGCACGCCGGCAGCGGAACGCTGACCATCGCCACCGGCGCCCTGTCGAACCAGGGCGGTTCGATTGCGACCAACGGCGCGCTGGCGCTGACCGCCGCGGCCTTGTCGAATCGGGCCGGCACCTTGTCGGCGCAACGACAGGCCACGCTCGGCGTCCAGTCGCTCGATAACAGCGCGGCCGCTTATATCGGCGCCGACAGCGTGACGATCAGGTCGCAGGAAGCGATCGATAACAAGGCCGGCACGATCGAGTCGAATCACGCCTTGACGATGACGGCCGACAGCCTGGCGAACGACGGTGGCGTCGTTAAGGCGCTCGGCACGGAGGCGCTATCCGTCACCACGGCGAATGCCTTGAGCAACACGGCGGGCGGCGTCATCGGCGGCAACGGCGACGTGTCGATCCAGGCGGGCAGCGCCGACAATTCGAACGGCTCGCTGCTGGCGACGCAATCCCTGTCCGTGCAATCGAATGGTCAATTGAGCAACGCGGCTGGCCTGATCCAGGCCAGCAACGGCAAGCTGTCGGCCGGCGCACGAGGTGCCATCCTCAACCAAGGCGGCCAGATCGAGGCCAATGGCGCGGCCGCCACGTTCGAGCTGTCCGGCGCCAGCATCGACAACAGCGACGGTCGCATCGCGAATATCGGCACCGGTGAGACGACGATCGACGGCGGCGCATCGATCACGAACACCGCCGCATCCGGCAAGGCCGGGGCGGGCACGATCGGCGGCAACGGCGACGTGAGCCTGACGGCACGGACACTCACCAACGCCCAAGGCGGCCAGGCACTCGCCGGCCGCGACCTGAGCCTGACTATCGGCAGCCATGCGAGCAATGCCGGTGGCGTGCTGTCGGCAGCCAACAAGCTGACATTCGACGGAAAGAACGCCGCGCTGGACAACGGTAGCGGGTCCGTGCGAGCAAACGGTGCGTTGTCGCTGACGGCCGCATCGATCGACAACAGGTCCGGCAGGATCGGCAACGACGCCGGCAGCGGCGGTAGCGTGTCGATCCAGACCGGTACGCTGCTGAATCAGGGCGGCGCGATCGGTAGCGACCAGGACCTGACGCTGGGTACCGGCAGCTTGTCCGGCGACGGCTCCATCGTTGCGGGCCGCGATGCGTCGATCACGCTCGCGAGCGACTACACGCAAACGGCGGCCAACAAGCTTCATGCGAACGGCAAGCTGGATTTCACCAGCTCCGGCAAGCTGACGAACCAGGGCGTGCTGGATGCGAACGGCGCGCTGACGGTGAATGTGTCGAACCTCGACAACCAGGGCGGCGCGGATCTGAATTCCGCGGCGACGACGATCAACGCGAACGGCGGCACGATCGATAACGCCGGCCGCATCGAAGGCGATTCGGTCACGATCAACAGCGCTACCCTGAACAACACGGGCACCGTGATCGGTGCCGATGTGACGGCGAACGCGAGCACCATCACGAATGCCGGTGCTGCCGCCGTTTTCGCCGCCGCGAGGCAATTGAACCTGTACGCGACGAACCGATTGTCGAACACCGGCGGCGCGAACCTGTTCAGCATCGGCGATATCCATATCGCGGCGAACGGGCAGCGCGACGCGAGCGGCCTGCTGGCCAACCGCACGCGGAACGTGCTGAACGACCAGTCGACGATCGAAGCCCAAGGCAATATCGAAATCGCCGCCGGCACCTTCACCAACAGCCGCCCCGCGCCGACGATCGAGACCGAAACCACCGATACGACCACCACGCACCAGACCAAGCGGCAGCAGTTCATCGGCTGCCCGACCGGCAACGCCGCGCCGAATCACGGCGTGTGTTCGTATGCAAGCTGGTCGGGGCCCTACAAGACGCCGCAGACCGCGACCTATTCGGCGAGCCAGGTGGTATCGCAATCGAACGGGGCCAATCCTGTCGATCGCGTGCTGGTGGTCGACGTCAACGGACAGCAGCAGACGCTGTACTACAACACCCTGACCGTCAACGGCGACGGCAGCGTCACGGCGGTCTATTGGGCGGGTTACGATCCGCACGTCAATTACGCGCCCGATACCGAATACGCGACGCGCAGCGACGGCCATAACGGTTACCAACGCGTCGAGATCTGGCGCGACACCACCTCCACGATTCAGCAGGACAAGATAAGCAGCCAGGCGCCGCAGGCGCAACTCGTGGCGGGCGGCAGCATCACGATGGCGAATGTCGGCACGATCGACAACGACTACAGCGTGATCACGGCCGGCAAGTCGATCCAGATCGGCGGTTCGCAGCAGAACGGCGCGGTGGGCAGCGGCAGTTACGGCGGCACGGTCGTGAACAATGTCGGCCAGACGCTGTATCAATACCAGACCGACAATATCGTCTCGACGTATGCGTGGAACGAGAATACGACGCAGGATCGCGGCACGATCGTCGAGCCGCCGGTTGTGCATGCACCGATCGCGATCGGCGGGACCGGTGGCACGATCATCGCGAATCAGTCGGTGTCGATCGACGCGCAGGACGTCAATAACCAGAACGTCGCCGCGCAGAATTCCGCGACCGGCGCGACGGCCGGCACGCTGGGCAACAACGCGGCCAATCGAGGCGTGTCGGGGGGAGGCCAGGCCAAGGTCGGCGCGGCCAGCGGCACGACGACCGTCCCGGCGCTGCAATCGGTTGCCAGCGCAACCGGCGCCTTGTCGATCAGCTTGCCGGCGAACGGCATGTATTCGGTCCAGCCCGCACCGGGCCAGCCCTATCTGGTCGTCACCGATCCGCGCCTGACGAGCTATACGAATTTCATCTCCAGCGACTACATGCTCGGCCAGTTGAACCTGAACCCGGCGA
Organism: Burkholderia sp. SJZ089; assembly: GCF_007828315.1. Taxonomy (NCBI): domain Bacteria; kingdom Pseudomonadati; phylum Pseudomonadota; class Betaproteobacteria; order Burkholderiales; family Burkholderiaceae; genus Burkholderia; species Burkholderia sp. SJZ089. The sequence goes on from NZ_VIUM01000004.1 coordinate 128,166, forward strand.
GCATCGAGAAACGCCTGGGCGACGGGATGTACGAGCAGCAGATGGTGCGCAACCAGGTCACGCAGTTGACGGGTCGCACGTTCCTGCCCGGCTATGCCAGCGCCGAAGACGAATATCGGGCGCTGATGACGAACGGCGCGAACTACGCGAAGTCGTTCGGCCTGGTGCCCGGCATGGCGCTCACGGCCGCCCAGATGGATGCGCTGACGAGCGATATCGTGTGGCTCGTCGACCAGACGGTGACCCTGGCCGACGGCAGCACCACGCATGTGCTGGCGCCGGTCGTCTACATGGCGCAGACGCACGCGAACGACCTGCAGCCGACCGGCGGGTTGATTGCCGCCGACGACGTCGAAATCCATGCGCTCGGCAGCACGACGAACTCGGGTGTCATCAAGGGCGGCACGAAGACCGTGCTTGCCGCGGCCGATATCCTGAATCGTGGCGGAACGGTATCGAGCAACGGCACCAACGGCACGACCGTCCTATCGGCGAGCCATGACGTGGTGAATGCGTCCGGGATGATCACCGGTAACCGCGTGGCCGTGTCGGCGGGGCGGGATATCGTCAACACGACGCTGGTCGACGCGGTGGGCGCGACGGGAGCGTCGGGCGCGAGCAAGGTCAGTACGAGCTTGATCGGCCGGCAAGCTTCGATCGCTGCAACTGGTGATCTGTCGGTCGAGGCCGGTCGGGACCTGGCGCTGCATGGCGCGAATCTGTCGGCCGGCGGCGATGCGCTGGTCACGGCCGGCCGGGACATCAGCGTGGATACGGTTCAGTCCACCACGAACCAATCGATGTACCTCAACGATCAGCATCATTGGGAGGAATCGAATACCACGCACGTCACGAGCGGCATCAGCGCCGGCGGCAGTTTGGGGATGCAAAGCGGCAACGATACGACGTTCGAGGGCGCGACGGTTTCGGCCGGCAAGGATCTGTCGGTGCTGGCGGGCGGAAATCTCACGGCGACGGCGGTCACGGATACCGCGAAGCTGGACAACGTCGCGGCCGACAGCAAGGCGCGCAAGGAAGTCGATCACGATTACGACGAGCATGCGGTCGGCACGCAATTCACGGCGGGCGGCAATGCCACACTCGCCGCGGCGAGCAGCGATACGTCGAAGGGTAATGTGCGCCTCACGGGGTCGTCCGTCATATCCGGCACGACGAATGGCGTCGACAACGGCGGCGGTGCCACCAGCGTCGCGGCGACGGGCAATGTCACGATCGACGAGGCACGCGAGGAACACGACAAGTATCAGTCGGTGCAGGTGAATCGCGGCAGCTTCGTCAGCAGCACCAGGACCGATTCGATGCAGGGTACGCATGCGAACGTCGGCATCGGCAGCACGGTGTCGGGCAACACGGTCAACATTCAATCCGGCCGCGACCTGAACGTTCAAGGCAGCACGGTGGTTGGTACGAACGATGTGAATCTTGGCGCGGTGAACGACGTCAATATCACGACGTCGCGGGACACGGTCACGCAGGACAGCTATTACCACGAAACACATTCGGGCCTGGGAACCAGCGGCCTGAGCATCAGCATCGGTACGCAGTCGAGGAAGGACACGGATCACGCCTCGTCCGTCACCAACAACGCGAGCACGGTGGGGTCGATCGGCGGCAACCTGAATATCAAGGCCGGCGATACCCTGCATGCAACGGGCAGCGAGCTGATCGCCGGGAAGAACCTGACCGGCACGGCCACAAACGTCGTGATCGACTCCGCCACGGATACCAGCAACACGACGCATGGCGAGACGACCAGCAGCAGCGGCATCACGCTCGGCTTGTCGGGCAGCATCGGCGACGCGCTCAACGGGGCCTATCAACAGGCGCAGGCGGCAAGAAGCGGCAGCGGCGACCGCCGCGCGACTGCCCTGCATGCGATTGCAGCGGCAGGTGATGCCGCGATCGGCGTGGCGAGTGTCACCGGCGGCTCGCTGGCCGGCAAGGGCGCGCCCAGCATCGGTATCCAGGTCAGTGTCGGATCGAGTCATAGCCAGCTCGACAGCTCGGAAAACCAGACGACGCAGCGCGGTTCGAGCCTCACGTCGGGCGGCGCGACCTCGCTGATCGCGACCGGCAACGGCACCGCGGGCAGCGGCAATATCACCGTTGCCGGCTCGAACGTGTCCGGCAACGATGTGTTGCTGGCCGCGAAGAATCAGATTGACCTGCGGAACACGACGAACACCGATTCGACGCGCAGTTCGAATTCGTCGTCGGGCGGCAGCGTCGGCGTATCGATCGGCACGAACGGGATCGGCGTTTCGGCGTCGATGTCGCGTGCGCATGGCGACGGCAACAGCGATGCCGCGATGCAGAACAACTCGCATGTCAGCGGCGCGAATAGCGTGACGCTGGTCAGCGGCGGCGATACGAACGTGATTGGCGCGACGGTTTCGGGGCGTACCGTTGCGGCCGATGTGGGCGGCAATCTGAACCTGCGCAGCGTGCAGGATACGACGATCAGCAAGGCGAATCAGAGCAGCGCGGGCGGCGGGTTCGGGATCAGCACGGCTGGGGGCGGGAATGTCAGCGTCAGTGCCCAGCACGGGAAAGCGGACGGCAATTACGCGGGCGTGAACGAACAGGCCGGGATCCAGGCGGGCGATGGTGGCTTCAATGTGACCGTCAAGGGCAATACCGACCTGACGGGGGCCGCGATCGCCAGCACGGCCGATCCGTCGAGGAATATCTTGACGACGGGGACGCTGACTTATCGCGACCTCGAGAACCATTCAAGCTATAACGCGGACAGCAGTGGATTCAGCGCGGGCGCCGGCTTGGGGATAACCGGAAAGGCCACGGGGCCGGGCTCGGTCAGCGGGGCGGGCGGCTTCACGCCGATGATTTCGCAATCGGATAGCGGCAGCGAACACGCCGTTACGCGCAGCGGCGTGAGCGCGGGCACGATCAATATCACGAATCAAGCGGAGCAGGCGCAGGAGGTAGCAAACCTGAATCGTGATACGTCGAGCTTGAACGGAACGGTGTCAAAGACACCGGATGCTCAGAATCTGCTGAATCAGCAGGCGGACACGATGAATGCGGCGCAGGCGGCTGGTCAGGTCGTTGCGCAAGGTATCGGCGCTTACGCAGATACGAAGCAGAAAGACGCACAGCAGGCGGCCGATGCCGCCAAGCTTGCCGGTGATACCGCGGCGCAAGCGGCCTATCAAGCCGAAGCCGATTCGTGGGATGAAGGTGGTAGCAACCGGCTTTACCTGCACATAGCCGGCGGCGCACTCATTGGCGGCCTGGGCGGCGGCGGGATCGGGAGCGCGGCACAGGGAGCGGCAGGAGCGGGATTGGCGGCCTTGCTGTCCGCCCAGACGGCACAGGCTGCTGGAGAGGTGGCCGAGGCGACGGATTCGACACTCGCAGGAAAGATGTCGGGCAACTTGCTTGTCGGCGCGCTGGGTTGGTTGGTCGGTGGAACTGGCGGCTCGGCCACGGCTTCGAATGCGAACCTGTATAACCAGTGGAATCACACGGATACCGACACGCTGGAAGAGGCTAGCGGACAAGGCACGTTCCGGAAGAAAACGACAGCGCTTGGTCTGATATTGCAGGGTATCGCCAATGGGCTGAACGCGATTGTCGGCATGGGTGGCGGTAAGCCGCCTGCGGCGAGCCCGGGGGTGGTGCTGGTGGATGCCGCAGGAAGTGGCCAATTCATCAAACCGAGTAATCCGGGATATGTTCCTGACGACGCCTCACTTGCGAGCGGCGATAGGGATAGCCGGCTTCCAATTCCGGAAAAAACGACTGCAGACAACGGGTTGCAAGTCGAGTCAAATCCGAAGCATACGCCAGGCATGCGAGGGAGTCGCGCAAATGCTGGTACTGAGCCTAAGGATTCGCTTGATTTGTTCAATTCCTCTATCTCGGATGGCGGAAGTGCAAGATATGCGATGGATTCGAGTGGTAATATCAATAGGTTTTATTCGGACGGGAATGGGGTGTTTCATTGGACTGGTTCTACGGGGGATGGTAGATCTCCTATAGATGTGTCGACTATTCCTATTAAAATTAAGCGTGCTTTGGGGTTTAAAGGGAGGTGATATGTTAATCGGAAATCCAGATGGGTTTGCGGTTTGGTATGATTCGGTTGATTCGTGGTCAACTGATAATTTTAAAAACGGCTGCTTTTCCTATTTCATCGGAGGGGATCTAATTTGGTCGTTGGATGCAACTATCGATGTTGACGTAAATTTGCTGTCGTCACTGAGTTGTCTTGAGAGCGATGTGGAAGATGCGGAGCTATTTAATTTGCCCGCATCTGTTTCCTACGAACGTCTCGTTGAAAAGGCGTTTCCGAAAATGGACTCGAATGTGGAAATGAATGATTACAGAAATTTGGTCTCCGTTGGCAGTTTGCTGGATGCTGGATTTCAAGTTTTTATTATCGAATTTGAGGATCAGGCAAAATTGGTATGGGGAAGGAGGGGGGAGGGTGATGCTGTTCGTGAGTTAATTTTAAAGCGAGGAGAGTTTCAGGAGGTGGTGCGAGATGTAATTTCAAGATTTGGTTTTCTGGCGCGGTAGTGTTGAGTTCAATGTGGTTGATGGTTTGATTGTGAGGGTTGGTGAAGGTGGTGTATCTGGGCGTGTGTCAATTTTGATGAATTTGTTAATAAATTTTCATGAAATTTTCTATTGTAGATTGTTTTTTTTGAGGGAATTTATATGTAAGTCATCTTGGTCAGAGGTTCTCGTATTTGTGTGACGAATTTGTTCTCGGAAGTGATGGTGTTCGGCTGAGTTGTCGTTGTTATGGATTGGTTTGGTGACGAAAGATAAAAAGGGTGCCGAGGTTGCGGGGTGAGTCTGCTGCAAGCATGGTCATGGATGATCATGATTGAGGCGAAAAATATTTTTAAAATAATTTATCTTTTAAATAGATTGTTGATGATCTCATGGTTGTAGTGTGATGTGCTTAAATGAGCGTGAGCTTGTGGGGGCTTGTTCGACGGTTGATTTCTGATTTTTCCTATAGAACCAGGGATCTTGGTGGGCTATTATCAGGGCGATAGTTGAATTTTTCGAGATTAATTTTGGTGTGAATGGATTTGGGGGTGTGAAGTGAGTTGGTTTTTAAAATTCAATATATCAACTCACTGGCCAAGCAATCTGTCATAAATGAAGATAAAAATTCCAATGCCAACATCGAATAAATCCTTGACGGAGATGTCAATTATCCGAAAGCTGCCGCTTGTCGTCGACCTCGACGGCACGCTGACGACAACGGACACCTTGATGGAATCCGTCATCCGCGCAATCCAACGCAAACCGGGGACTCTTCTACGCATGCCTCTCTGGCTTGCTGGCGGCCGCGCGTCATTCAAGGCCAAGGTCGCGGAACACGCCGATTTTCAAGCAGACGCGCTCCCATACCGCGAATCGCTCATCGCCTATCTCGCACACGAGCGCGAAAGCGGCCGGAAGATCGTGCTCGCCACCGCGGCGCATCGCTCGATCGCCGAGCGTGTGAGTCGCCATCTCGGCTTGTTCGATCTCGTTATCTCGACCTGCGGCGAAACGAACCTCAAGGGCGAAACCAAGCTGGCCGGCATCCGTGAACAGGTGGGCAGCGATTTTATCTACGCAGGCGACAGCAAGGCCGACCTGCCGGTATGGGCAGGCGCGCATGGCGCCATTCTTGCCGGCGTAACACCTGGCGTGGCCGCGAACGTCCGGGGCCGCATTCCTGTAGAGCAGGAATTTCGAAATGCCGGCGCGGACATCTCGACGTGGTGCAAGGCGCTGCGCGTCCACCAGTGGCTGAAGAACCTGTTGCTTTTCGTGCCCTTGCTGACCGCATTCGCCTTTTTCGACACCGACAGGATTGCAACCGTCGCGCTCGCCTTTCTATCCATGTCGCTCGGCGCATCCGCCACCTACATCGGCAACGATCTCTGGGATCTCGACAGCGATCGCCGGCATCCCCGCAAGCGCAACCGGCCTTTCGCCAGCGGTGCCTTGTCGATTGCCGAAGGTCTCGGCTGCGCGGCGCTGCTGCTGGTGCTGGCGTTTGCACTTGCATTCGCGGTATCGCGTGCATTCGCGGGCATGTTCGTGCTCTACCTGCTGATCACGACGGCATACAGCTGGCGCTTCAAATCGGTCGTCTTGCTCGACGTGCTCGTGCTGTCGCTGCTGTACACCTACCGGATCGTGGCGGGTGCCGTCGCGGCGCAGATCACGGTCAGTCGCTGGCTTCTCGCATTCTCAGTGTTCGCGTTCCTGAGTCTCGCGCTGGTGAAACGCTGCTCCGAACTGGTCCTCCTTCGCCAGAGCGACAGGCGCGCATCGGCAGGCCGTGACTACCGCGTGAGCGACCTGGAAGTGCTGTGGCCATTCGGTATCGGTGCCTCGCTGGCCGCGGTGGTCGTGTTCGGACTTTTCATCAACGCACCCGAGACCGCGGCGCGCTACGCGGTCCCGCACTTGCTCTGGTTCGTGCAGATCGGTCTGATCTACCTGTTCGGGCGGCTCTGGATCACGACGGTGCGCGGCGCGATGCACGACGATCCGATCGTCCATATCCTCGAAAACCGCGGTAGTTTCGGCACGCTTTGCGCCATGGTGGCGATGGTGCTGGCTGCTCATTTCCTGCCGGCGCCGTGAGCGGCGAAATACCATGACGGTAATCAACCAGAACCGGTTGCGTGCTTTCTGCCGCTTCGCCATCGTCTACGTGATGCTGTTCGTATGCGCGGGCAACATCACCAACAGCATGCTGCTGAAATGGGGTTTTCGCGACGACCAGAAGGGCAGCTTCGCGACGAGCTACAGCCTTGTCGGGATGATGAACGGCGATGCGCCGAAACCCTATGTCTACCGTTCGGCGTTCCCTCGCGCGGGGAAATGGATCGCCGGGCAACTCGGCCAGGCCACCCAGGACAAGTTGTTCAACTCGATTAAGCGACATGATTCGCTGCGCGAGGCCTATTTCGCGAACGTGCCGGACGAATACTGGACGCCCGTCACGGCGCTCGTTTATCACCTGACCTACATCGCGATCGTCCTGGCGACCTTGTTCGCGCTGCTGCTGATCTACAGGCTGGCCAGGCTGCATGGGCTGAGCTTCGGACATTCCGTCGGTTTTCTGGCGGCCTTCAGTTTCATCTATCCACTGACGTTTCAGCAGGGCGGCTACTACTACGATTTCTTCGAGTTGCTCGGCGTGCTGGGCGCATGCTATTTCCTGCTGAAGAAGCGCATGGCGGCCTGCACGCTGATGATTGCCGTCTTCTCGCTGAACAAGGAAACCTTCTTTCTCGTTCCGCTCGCCTTGTTCGTGTTGCACGAGCCTGATGTGTCGATGCGCAAGCGAATCGCGTGGCTCGTGTTGCAGTTTGCAATCTGTATCGCGACCCGGCAGGTCATCATGAGCGGATACGGCGCGAACGCAGGTGGCTTCGTTGAATTCCATGTCTGGGACAACCTGAAGTTCTGGCTGCATCCTAAATCCTACCTGTCGTTCTACAACCTGATCGGCAAGGGCATCTTCACGCCGAGCCTGGAAAATCCGTTGATGCTGGTGCCGCTCGCGGTGTTCTTCCGCGCGGCCTGGCGTGCGACGCCAACTCGCTACCGGCGCTACTTTCTCGCGGCATTCCTGCCGATACTGATGTTGTTCCTCTTCTTCGGTTATCGGGACGAGGCACGCAATTTCTCGGTCGTATTTCCGGCCATCGTGTTGATCGCGTTGCACGGCGCGAGCCGCTTCAACATGATTTTCGGCGCGATCCAGGATGCATCGGATGACGCTCGGATCACGGCGGCCTGTCGTTCGAATGCAGCGACGTCGAGGGCAGCGGCTCGATGAACTGGCTGATCGTCATCGCCAGCGGGATCTTCGGCGGCCTCGCCAGCGTCCTGCTCAGGATCGCGGCGCTCAAGGGAATCGCGCTCGGCGAGTCGAGTGTGTTGCCATGGCTCATGCGTGGCGCCGCGGTTGCGGCCTATGGCGCCGGCTTCATCCTCTACGCGCTCGCATTACGCAGGATCACGCTCGGCATTGCCTATCCCACCATGGTGGCGGTCTCCATGATCGTGGTCCTGTCGTTCACCGCACTCCATGAAAACCTTCTGCGGCCAATGCAGGCGGCCGGCGCCTTCGTCATCCTGATCGGGGTCTGGATGCTCACGCGTTACGCATCATGATGAGATGAAAACAAACATGAACAAGAAAATCCGAGGGACCAGGGTCGTGGCAAGCTCGCTGCTCCTTGCATCGGCCGGTGCATGGGCACAATCCGCGCAGCAGTTTGGCAACGAACAGCAGGTCCGGCAGCAGGAAGAGGCAAGAGAACGCGAGCGAACCGTTTCAGCGCCAGGCGTTCGATCGCGTGTTGCCGCAAGCGTCGGTTATCCGGTGCTTCCGGCTGAAACTCCATGCTTCCCGATCCGCCGCTTCGCACTCGATGTCCCCGATTCGTTACCCGCTTCCGCGAGGTCGGCAGGCGCGTCCGCGCTGCCGATGGATCGCTTCGCCTTCGCCCGCGAGTGGCTCGCTCACTACGCGAACCAATGCGTCGGCAGGCAAGGCCTCGACATGATCGTCAAAGGTCTTTCCCAGGAAATCCTGGCGCGTGGCTACATCACGACGCGCGTCTTGCTGCCTGAACAGGACTTGACGGGCGGCACGCTGGAACTCGCCTTGATCCCCGGCACGATCCGGCACCTGCGTTTTGCCGACGACACATTGCGCGGTACCTGGAAAACCGCGTTTCCCGCTCGCGACGGCGACGTGCTGAACCTGCGCGATCTCGAGCAGGGCCTGGAGCAGATGAAGCGCGTCACCAGCCAGGACGTGTCGATGCAAATCGTCCCTGCCGAGCAGCCGGGCGAAAGCGACGTGGTACTGGACGTGAAGCGCGGCAAGCCGTGGACCCTCGTCGCCTCGATCGACAATTCCGGCACGCGCGCGACCGGCAGGCTGCAGGGCAACCTGTCGATCGGCATCGACAACCCGCTCGGTCTCGACGACATCTTCAACATCGGCGTGAGCCAGGATCTCGAATTCGGCGACAAGCGCCTCGGCTCGCACGGCTGGAACGGTTTCTATTCGATCCCCTGGGGCTATTGGACCGCTACGATCGCGGCGTACACGAACACCTACTACCAGCAGATTGCCGGCGTGAACCAGACCTTCATCGCGAGCGGCAATTCAAAGACCCTGGATTTCAAGCTGGCCCGCGTCCTGCTGCGCGGTCAGAACGACGTGTTCGGCGGATATGTCCGTCTCTCGCGCCGCTTCGGCGAAAGCTTCATCGAGGACACCGAAATCACCCAGCAGCGACGCAACAACACGCTTGTCGAACTCGGGCTGACCGATCGCCACTACGTCGGCGGCGCGCAATTCGATGGTGCGCTTGCCTATCGGCAGGGCATCGGCGGATTCGGCGCGCGCGACGACATCCTCGCCGAAGGGGGCGGGCCGACCTACCGCTACAGCATGGCGGTGCTCGATGCGAACCTGTCGGTGCCGTTCGCGATCGCCAGGCAGCCGTTCCGTTACGTGACGAGCGTCCACGGCCAGTACACGGGCAACACGCTGTACTACATCGACGACCTGACCATCGGCAGCCGCTACACGGTGCGTGGCTTCGACGGCGAAACGATGCTGGCGGCGGCGCGCGGGTTCTACTGGCGCAACGAGCTGCAGATGCCGATCGGGCAGACCGGGCAGGCGATCTATGCCGGGCTCGATTACGGTCGCGTGTGGGGGCCGCAGCCGGTTCTGCTGGTGGGCACGCAGCTGGCTGGCGCGGTGGTGGGCGTGAAGGGCAGCGTGGCGACTCGATTCGGCGCCTATGCCTACGATCTGTTTGCCGGGACGCCGGTCTACAAGCCTTCGGGGTTTCCGACCGCGCGCGTCACGCTGGGGTTTCAATTGACGGCGCAGTTTTGATCGCAGCCTGCGGCGTCGCGCACTCGAATAAAAAATCTAAGAATTTTATGTTTATGCGCATAAATGACACATCGGGGCCGCCTGTTGCCACCCGGGCCGCACGCGGCGGGCCGTCACGCCGGCACGCGAAACGATGGCGCGGATTCAGTGCGAATCGCACTGGATTATGCGAAAAAAATCGAAAATCGACGGCGAAATCGCGCAGACCGCTCGGCTTGCCCTTCATATAATTGTCGGCGTTCCCTCGCTTCAGGAGTGCCTCATGAGCGTCAAGCCCGCCCCGTCGTCTCCCATCTCCCTCGATCCGATCGTCGCGATGCCCGCTCATGAGCTATCCGACGCGATCCGCGGCAAGGCCGTGTCCTGCGTCGAGACCATGCGCGCCTACCTCGACCATATCGAGCGCGTGAACGGCCGCGTCAATGCGATCGTCGCGCTGCGCGAGCGTGAAACGCTGCTGGCCGAGGCCGCGCAAAAGGATGCAGCGCTGGCGCGCGGCGAGTGGCAGGGCTGGCTGCACGGCATCCCGCAGGCGCCCAAGGACCTGGCGATGACCAAGGACATCGTCACCACCATGGGTTCGCCGATCTTCCGCGATTTCCGCCCGGCCGAGGATTCGGTGGCCGTGGCGCGCATGCGCGCGGCCGGCGCGATCTTCATCGGCAAGACCAACACGCCCGAGTTCGGGCTCGGCTCGCATACCTTCAACGAGGTCTATGGCGCGACGCGCAATCCGCACGATCTCGGCAAGAGCGCCGGCGGCAGCAGCGGCGGGGCGGCCGCTGCGCTGGCCGCGCGCCTGCTGCCGGTGGCCGACGGCAGCGATTTCGGCGGCTCGCTGCGCAATCCGGCCGCGTTCTGCAACGTGCTCGGCTTCCGGCCCTCGGTCGGTCGCGTGCCGCGCTGGCCCGCCGTCGACGTGTTCTACCAGCAGTTCGGCACCGACGGCCCGATGGCGCGCACCGTCACCGACCTGGCCCGGCTGCTGGCGATCCAGGCCGGCCGCGACGCGCGCGACGCGCTTTCGCTCGACGACGATCCGGCCCGCTTCACGCAGCCGCTCGACGCCGACCTGCGCGGCAAGCGGATCGCCTGGGTCGGCGACTGGGACGGTTATCTCGCGACCGAGCCGGGCGTGCTCGCGCTGGGCGAGGCGGCGCTCGGCACGCTGCGCAGCATCGGCTGCGAGGTCGATGCCGTGCTGCCGGCCTTCGATCCGGCGCGGATCTGGCGTATCTGGCTCGCGCATCGTCACTTGCTGGCCGGCGGCGCGGCGCTGGTGCATTACCGCGATCCGGCGCGGCGCGCGCTGCTCAAGCCCGAGGCGGTCTACGAGGTGGAAGGGCTGCTGGCGATGAAGGCCGAGCAGGTCTACGAGGCGAGCGCCGCGCGCACGGCCTGGCTGCAGGCCCTGATGGCGATGTTCGAGCACCATGACTTCATCGCTGCGCCCACCGCGCAGGTGTTTCCGTTCGATGTCGAGGAGCGCTGGCCGAAGGCGATCGCGGGCCGCGAGATGGACAGCTATCACCGCTGGATGGAAACCGTCACGCCCTGGACCCTGGCCGGCTGCCCGGTGGTCAACGTGCCGGCCGGTTTCAACGAGGCGGGGCTGCCCACCGGCATCCAGTTGATCGGGCGCCCGCGCGACGATTTCGCCGTGTTGCAGCTCGCGCATGCTTACCAACAGGCCGGCGATCGGGTCGCCGAGCGCCTGCCGGGCATCCTGCAGGCTTAGGCGCGGCAGGGCGGGGCGGAACGATTCCCGGGCGCGGCGCTTGCTATCGGGCGCCGCGTTTCCGTCGCCGCCGCGTGGGCTTCGCCAGGCGCGAAGCCGCGCCGCGCACCGGCCCCGGATTGCTCATACGTTTCCAGTTGTATCGATCGTTGCATCCCGCGTCGCGCTGCGCGGACAATTTTGCCCATGAAAGCGCTGACGACATCCCACAAGGCAAGAGCGATCGCGAAGAGGCATGCCCGGGCGGCCTTCATGGCCGCGGCGGGCTTAGTCGCGAGCGCCGGCGCGCATGCGCAGCAGGGCCACGCGCATGCCGCGGCGCGCCCGGCCGTCGCGCAATACGCCGCGATTGACGGCCGTGGCAACGACTCGGCCAGCCCCGATGGCGCCACGCGCCGCGCGTCAGCGTCTCCCGATTCCCCTTCTTCCGCCGCCTCCGTTGCGCCGGACTGGACCGCCTATGTCGACGCGAATCGCCGCGTGCTGGCGGGGCAGGCCGACCTGGCCATCGCCATGGGCCTGTCGGGCGCGGCGGGCCAGGCCGCCAGCGCGGCCGGCACGCTCGGCGACGACAGCGACGCCTCGCGTGTCTCGAACAGCACGCTCGCCGAGATCGGCGGCGCGCAGCAATCGATCGCGCTGGCGCTGTCGCAGGCCTTTGCGTCGGCATCGTCGGCCTCGGCCCTGCCGGTCGATCGCGACAGTTTCAGCAGCGGGCTCGCCTCGCTCGGCGAGGGCCTGCAGCGTTTCGAGGGCCTGCCCAGCGGCGCGCAAGCGGCCGTGCCCGATGCGGCCTCGTCACGCTTCGCCGAGCACGCGCCCGACCAGATCGACGCGGCCGCGGCCACGCTGAACGACGCGGTGCGCTACGCCTCGGTGCATGGCATCGAGGTGCCGCCGGTCGCCACGCTGGCGCTGCGCCGCGTCGCGCATTGACGGGTGCAACGCGGCGCCATCGTCGCGCCGAAGCCTGCCGTCTCGCGCATGCCGGCGGCGATCGCATGGCAGTGCTAAGGTAGCGCGCATTCGCCGCCGCGCGCGTTCCCTTCCACCGGACCTCCTGGCATGCACGACGATCTCGATCTTCCCGCCTATCTCGAACGCATCGGCTACCGGGGCGAAGTCGCGCCGACGCTCGATGCGCTGCGCCGGCTGCATCGCCTCCATCCTGCCGCGATCGCCTTCGAGAATCTCGATTCCCTGACCGGCGCGCCGGTGCGGCTCGACCTGCCGTCGCTGGGCGCCAAGCTGGTGGCGCGGCGTCGCGGCGGTTACTGCTTCGAGCAGAACCGGCTGTTCCAGGCGGTGCTGGAGCGCTTCGGCTTTCGCGTCACGCCGCTGATCGCGCGCGTGCGCTGGCAGCGTCCCCCCGAGCTGGTGGCCGCGCAGACCCACATGCTGCTGCGCGTCGAGCTGGACGGCGCGACCTGGAACCTCGACGTCGGTTTCGGCGCGGTCACGCAGACGGCGCCGCTCGCGGCCACGCCCGGCGTCGCGCAGCGCACGCCGCATGGCGAGTACAGGCTGGTCGAGGCGCCCGGCGCCGACGCGTTCGACCTGGAATTCCGTGCCGCGAAGGGCTGGCAGCCGGTCTATCGTTTCGTGGCGCGCGCTGTCGAGCAGATCGATTACGAGGTGGCGAACTGGTACACCTCGACGCATCCCGATTCGAAGTTCGTGAACGACCTGATCGTCAGCCGCGTGCTGCCGGAAGGCCGCGCCGCGCTGCTCAACGACACCCTGACGCTGCGCGATGCGAGCGGCGCGGCGACCCGCCATGAGCGTCTCGCCGACGCGGCTGCCTGGGCCGCCTGCCTGGACCAGCACTTCGACCTCGACCTGGATGGCTTCGATATCGAGCAGTTGTTCGCGCGCGTGCAGGCGCGCAGCGCGGCGCTGGACGCGCTGGCCCAGGCGCAGTCGCAATCGCGCTGAGGCGCGGCGCCGGAGTACCAAAACGAAAACGCGGGTAGGGCGAGGCTCGCGCGTGCTGCCTGCCGCGCGACCGGCGGCGCCGTCAAGGCATCAACCGGCCTGGGCCCCGCTCCCGCAATCGCTCGTCGCGGCTTCGCGCATCAGCCAGTCGCGGAACGCCACCAGCCTGGGCAGCGTCGCCGCCTCGGCGCGATAGACCACGTAATAGGCCAGCGCCGAGGGATAGGCGATCTCGGGGAACAGCGGCACCAGCCGGCCCGCGGCCACGTCGTCGCAGGCCATCACGCTGCGCGCCAGCGCGATGCCGTGGCCGTCGATCGCCGCCTGCAGCACGGCCGCCGAATTGTTGACCTGCATGCCGCGCCGCGCTTGCACCCCGGCCGCGCCCGCGTGGGCGAGCCAGGCTTCCCAGGATGCGAAACCCGCATCCGTGTCCACCGACCGATCGTGTATCAGCGGCTTGCCGGCCAGCTCGCGCGGCGAGCCCAGCGCGCCGTGCCTGGCCAGCCAGGCCGGCGAGCAGACCGGGAAGAGGCGCTCCTCCATCAGCTTCTCGGCGGCGAGGCCGGGCCAACTGCCGCGGCCGTAGCGCACGCCGATGTCAATGCCCTGCGCGACGAAATCCACCGGCTTCAGGTTGGTGTCGAGCCGCACGTCGGTTTCCGGGCATTGCGCATGGAAGCGCTCGATGCGCGGCAGCAGCCATTTCGCGGCGAACGCGGGGCTGACCGCCACGGTCAGCACGCCCGAGCGCGTGCCTTCCTGCAGGCGCGCCAGGCCGATCGACAGGCGGTCGAAGCCGGCGCGGATATCGGGCAGCGCGCGCTCGGCGGTCTCGGTCGGCACCAGCCGCGCGCGGCCGCTGGTGCCGCGCACGAACAAGGGCGCGCCCAGCCACTCCTCCAGCGAGCGCACCAACTGGCCGACCGCGGCCGGCGTCACGTTCAGTTCGGCCGCGGCGGCCGAGAAGCCCTGGTGGCGGGCGCTGGCCTCGAAGGCGCGCAGGGCATTGAGGAAGACGGGTGTTTTCACGGTGGCGGGGGAGGACGACGGGTCGCGGCAAGGATATCGCATCAGGGGCGGTGAGCTTGCCGCCAAGGCGGGGGTATGAGGTGGAGACAGGCCGTCGCAGGGCAATAGTGTCAGGAATGATGCACATTCAAGTTCCATTTCGACGAGACGAAGTCATGCGTATTACCGTCACCATCGATGACGACCTCTACACGATCGCCTTGAGCATGGCTGATCCAGGCATGAACACGGCCGCATTGCTCCAGGAGGCAATGGAGACGTTCGCGCGCGTGCGGGCTGCTCAACGTCTTGCCCTCGCCTCCAGCAACGCCTCGTGGATCACCGGCACCGTGCTGCCGGTGGACGGCGGCGTGATGGCCGGCCGCCAGGGCTGAAACCCCTCGTCGACCCGAATCGGTTCCGCATGGCGCCGACGATGCGGCGCTGAGGCGCTCGCCGCCGCGCCGACCGCTTCAGACCTGCATCGACGGCACGTCCTTCACGCAGCGCAGTGCGAACATCGAGCGGCTATGGCGGATGCTGGAGATCTTGTAGAGCTTCTCGCGCAGGAAGCGCTCGTAGCCGGCCGTGCCGTCCACCGCCACCTTGATCCAGTAATCGTATTCGCCCGACACCAGGTAGGCCTCCAGCACCTCGGGCAGCGCGGCCAGCTCGGCGCCGAAGCGTGCCAGCGCATCGTCCTCGTGGCGATCGAGGGTGACCTCGAGGATCACGATGTCGGCGTAACCGAGCAGGCGCGGGTTGACCAGCGCGACGTAGCCGTCGATATAACCGTCGGTCTCGAGCTGGCGCGTGCGGTTCCAGCAGGCCGTGGTCGACATGCCGACCTGTTCGGCCAGTTCGGCGTTGGACAGGCGCGCATTGGACTGCAGCGCGCGCAGGATCTTGCGGTCCTGGTTGTCGAGCGATTTGGGCGAGCGTTCGCGGGTGGCCATGAGGTTCTGGAATTTTGTTCGCGGAATGGCGATTCTATCTGAAGAAGCTTCCGGTTCTTGGCGGAAATCACGGGATAAGCGGAAGCCTTTTCAGCGCCTCGCCGCGTATATTTTCCGTATGCCTTGTTGCCCGGCATGACCGATCCGGCCACCCCCGTTTCGATCAGCTAGCGCGATCACGAGTCGCGAGGCCGGGCAGGACGGGCATCCGTCACCCTCGTTACCGTCCGAAACCGGCGGCGCTGCCGTCGCCGGGTCGCATCACGGAATTACCCGAATCCGCCCGCTCCGACATGTCGTTCCAGCTCTATCTGTCCTTCCTCGCCGCCGCGCTCGTGCTCGTTTATGCCCCCGGTCCCGTCAACCTGCTCACCATGAGCCATGCGCTGCGCGCCGGCTGGCGGCGCGCGCTGCCCTGCGTCTGGGGCGGCACCGTGGCGGTGCTGCTGCAACTGGTGCTGACCGCGTTGTGCCTCAATTCGCTGCTGCACGTCGACGAACGCGCGCTGGGCGTGCTGCGCTGGGTCGGCGCGGCCTACCTGGTCTGGCTCGGCTACCGGCAGTGGCGCGGCGGCGCGATCGTCGCGCCGGCCGAGGGCGAAGCGCCCACCGTTGGCGAGGCCGAAGCCGAGACGGCTTCCTCGCGGCGCGGCCTGTTCTGGCGCGGCCTCGCCACCTCGGGCTTCAATCCGAAGACGCTGCTGTTCTTCCCGTCCTTCTTCCCGCAGTTCATCAGCAGCGAGGCGAGCTGGAGCGTGAACCAGCAGTACCTGGTGCTGGCCGCCACGTTCGCGTTGCTGTTCGCGCTCGGGGTGGCATCGATGGCGCTGTTCTCGCAGCGCCTGAGCCGCCTGCTGCAGCGCCCGACGCGCGTGCGTGCGCTCAATCGCCTGATGGGTGGCCTGCTGGCGGGGATGGGGGCGATGATGGCCGGCTGGGGTTGAACCTCGGCCGAAGCGAGCGGGACGCGCCGGATTCGAGCGCGCTCCCGCGCCGGAAAGGAGAACGCGCCGCGATATTCGCGGCGCGTTGCGTTTTGGCGGGGCCGAGCGGGTTCGGGCGCGGCGGCGCGGCGCTCAGCCGGCGTCCGCGTCGGACCACAGCTTGCCGCCGGTGGCCCAGTTCTCCTTCTTCACCTCGTGCAGGATGATGTCGACCGCCGAGGGCGGGCAGTCGAGCGTCTCGCAGGTCACGCGCGTGATGGCCTCGATGAAGCGGCGTTTCTGCTCGGCGCTGCGGCCTTCGAACAGATCGACGTGAAAGGTGGGCATGGCAGGTCTCCAGGTCAGGGATGCGGGCAAACAGGGCGATTCAGGACGATTCAGGGCGGGACGAGTCAATCGCGATACGACGCCTCGCCGGGGTGCGCATGACGTTCGTGGCGATCGAGACGGCGCAGCATGGCCGGCCATTCCAGCTCGCCCTCGAGCGCGCCGCCGTCGCGCAGTTGTTCGGCCGCGCGCGCGATCACCTCGGGCGCGGGCAGCACCGGCGCGAGGCCGCCGGCCTGGGCGGCCAGCTGGATCTCGCAGGCCTTCAGCAGCGTGGCGGTGCGCACCCAGGCTTCGGCCACGGTGCGGCCGACCGTCAGCGTGCCGTGATTGCGCAGCAGCATAGCCGACTTGTCGCCGAGCCGCTCGACCAGGCGCGCGCCTTCGGCCGGCGTGAAGGCCAGCGCCTCGTAGTCGTGGCAGGCCAGGTCGCCGTGAAAGCGCAGCGCGTGCTGCGAGGCCGGCAGCAAGCCCTGCGGCTGCATCGAGACGGCGATGCCGGCCTTGGCATGCAGATGGATCACGCAGACCGCATCGGCGCGCGCCGCGTGCACGGCCGCATGCAGCGCGAAGCCGGTGGCGTTGACCTGGTGCGGGCCGTCGCCGATGCACCTGCCCGCCAGGTCGATCTTGACCAGGTTCGAGGCGCACACCTCCTCGAAGGCGAGCCCGAAGGGGTTGATCAGGAAATGCCCGGGCTCGCCGGGCACGGCCACCGACAGATGCGTGTAGATCAGGTCGTCGAGGCCGTCGAGCGCGACCAGGCGATAGGCGGCCGCGAGGTCGAGGCGGGCGCGCTGCTCGGCCGCGGAGATCGGGCCGGCGGCGGTGCGGGGTTCAGCGTGGTGGACGAAGCTCATGGTGGGGCGTGGTGGCGAGGGGCGGTGCCGGCGCGCGGGGCGTGGCTGGCGCGGCGGAGGAAGATGGCGCGACGCTCTCGCGCGACGCGATGCGCACGAGATTGGCGGCGATCGCGAACGGCGCGCTGAACGGCGGCAGCCCGAGACGCAGCGCGAGCAGGTGCAGCAGCGATGCGCCCAGGGCGCCGGCCAGCGCGATACGTGGCCCTCGGGCGGCCAGCGCGATGGCCGCCAGCGCGCCGTTGTAGCCGAGCAAGCCGGCCGCGCAGGCGCCGGCCGAGCGCGTGTCCGTGCCGCCGGCCGCGAGCAGCAGGACCGAGCCGAGCAGGGCGCCGAGCAGGCCGAGCCCGGCCGCGCGCGGCGAGGCCAGCGCGAGGCCGGCCAGCAGGAACAGGCCCGGCAGCCTGCCCGAGGCGAACGCGGCCTGGGCGAAGGCGGCCAGCGCGGCGCCGGACAGGACGGCCGGCGCGCCCGGCCACGCGCCGGCATGACTGACGGCGGCCGGCATGAACCAGGGCAGCCAGCATGCCGTCGCGATGACGGCCGGTAGGGAATAGGCGCCGCCGCCGCGGCGCGCGAGGCCATGCGCGATGGGGCGGTACAGCGCGCCGGCCAGCATCGCGGCAATCAAGGCGATCGCGAAGGCCTGCGAGCGATCGGGAATCAGCGCGACGGCGGCCAGCGCCGCGAGCGCGCCGCTGTAGCCGTGCAGGCCGAGCGCCATGTCGGCGAGATCGGTTTGTCGCGCGTCGCCGCCGGAACCATCGGCGGCGCGTGGGGCGGCATGCGTCGGCCGTGCCGCGGCCGTTTTCGTCGGCACCGCGTTGGCGGGCCCGCTCTGCCGCGCGTTGCCGCCGGCTGCGTTGGTGGCGGCGTCGATGCCGAGCGGGCCGGTGCCCGTCGATCGCGTCGAGGCGTTCGCATCGGCCATCCCGGCCTGCCGCGAGCCGCTCCCGAGCACGCTCGATCCCCCCTTGGCGCCGCCCGTCAACAGCGCCGCGATGTTCGCGGCGGCCGTGCCGGCCAGCGCCGCGCAGCCGAGCGCGGGATCGGCCAGCAGCAGCCCGGCCAGCACGCCGGCGCCGGTGCCCGCATGCGGCTGCAGCAGCACCTGGCCGAGGCCGCGCAGCAGTGTGCGCAGTTCGACCGGCAGCGCGAGCGGAACGAGGCGGGAGCGGGCGGGCATGAGCGGGGCAGCGGGGGAGCAGGGCGCAGGCGAACGCGAAGCCGCGAGCATAGAAGATCGCCGCGCGCCGCGACATGGGCGAGCCCGGATACCGGCTATTTGCGCTACGATCGAGCGCACCGCGCGCGGCCCCGCCGCGCGGGCCGCCAAGGGAAGGCATCGCGATGCGCGAAGTGCGCTGGGCGTCGCTCGACAGCGACGGTATCGAACACCTGACACTCTCGCGCGACGGCGACGGCTACCTGGCCGAGAGCGTGATCATCGGCCGCCACGACGACGGGCGGCGCTACGGGCTGGCCTACCGGCTCGCCTGCGACGGCCACTGGCGCACCACGCGGGCCACGCTGAGCGTGATGGGCGGCGCCACGCTGAGCCTGCTGCGCGATCGCGAGGGCCGCTGGCGGGACGGCGAGGGGCGCCCGCTGCCGGCGCTCGAAGGCTGCGTCGACCTCGATATCGCCGCCACCCCCTACACCAACACCTTGCCGATCCGCCGCCTCGGGCTGCGCCGCGACGAGCGGCGCGCGATCGAGGTGGCCTATGTCAGCGTGCCGGACCTGGCGGTGTCGCGCGCGACCCAGGCCTATGTCTGCATCGAGCCGGGCCGGCGCTATCGCTACGAAGGGATCGACGGCCGCTTCACGGCGGGCCTGAGCGTCGACGACGACGGCCTGGTGCTCGAATACGACACCTTGTTCAGGCGCTTGCCCGCGGCTTGAGCGGCGCGCCCGAGGCGGCCCCGGCTGCGCCCGGGCGCGCGGCGAGATCGGCGTCGTTGGCGCCGGGCTGTCCCGCGCGTGCCGCGGCGGCCGCCGGTGACGCGAAGGCCGGCTCGTGGCTGGCCGCGAAGCTGTCGATGCGCTGCGCGATCAGCGCCGCGTCGCGCAGCACGGTCCAGTGCGAGGCGTCGATGATCTCGCGCCGATGCGGCCCGAGCCAGCGTTCGAGGTTCTCGGTCAGGGCCGGCGTCACGTAGCGATCGCGGCGCGGCACCAGGATCTGCACCGGCGCCTGCGCGTAACGCTCGCGCGGCTGGCGGGCCCGAGCGATGAAGTTGGCGCGATACAGGCGGATGCCGTTCACGCCGTTGCGCAGTTGATGCGGATCGGCCTCGGCGCGGATCCGCTCGGTGCGGCGCAGCCACAGCGGCCAGAGCGCGGCGCCGCCGAGCCGCCAGAACAGCGGCGGCAGCACCGGCAGGTGGAAGAAGGCGATGTACCAGGACTTCAGCGACTGCCGCAGGTTGAGCCGCGCGCGGAACACGTGGTCCAGGCAGGGTCCCGAGATCGAGGTATAGGAGAGGATCCGGCCGCGCATGGCCGGATCGGTGACGGCTTCCCAGCTCTGGATCGAGCCCCAGTCGTGGCCGACCAGGTGGAACGGCCGCGTGCCGCAGGCCACCCGCGCGACCGCCGACAGATCGCGTTCGAGCTGCGCCATGCGATAGGCGGCGGTGGCCTTGGGCGCGTCGGATTCGCCCGCGCCGCGCACGTCGTAGGCGATCACGCGATAACGCTTCTCCAGCGTCTCGCGCACGCGATCCCAGACTCGTGAGGAATCCGGATAACCATGCACCAGGATCAGCGGCGGCGCCTCGCGCGGTCCGCTCAGGTGGACGGCGAGCCGCACGCCGTCCGAATCGACCGTCAGCGTCTCGCGCGCGCTCGCCATGACCGATCCCCCGCTCAGTGCGCGGCGGCCGGCGCGGCCGCATGCAGCGGCACGCGCCGCGGCGCGGCCTCGGCGGCGTAGCGCGCGTTGGTCTCGTCGATCTTCGCGAGCAGGCTGTCGAGTTCGCCCAGGTAGCGGCGGTTGTCGTAGTCCCAGGGATGGAAGTTCGGGCGGAAGAAGCCGAACCACTCGCGCGCGATGCCGGGGAACACGCCGCCGCGCGGCGCGTACAGGTACTTCACCAGCGTCCACATGCCGGAGAAGCGGCCGTGATGGCGGCGATGCGCGAACATCAGGCGCAGGTGGTAATCGAACACGATGGCCCAGAAGATCGCGGTGGTCATCAGCATGGTGCCGGTGCGCAGCAGGTAGCGGCCCAGGCCCGGCTTGATCACGCGCAGCCACACGTCGTAGGACACCGACTTGTGCTCGGTCTCCTCCATCGCGTGCCACATCCACATCTGCGTGTAGCCGTCGACCGAGCCGTCGATGCGCTCCTCGTGGCCTTCCAGCAGCAGGTTGGCGAGCATCGCCGTGTAGTGCTCCAGCGCGATCGTGATGGCCAGCTGCATCGAGGGCGGCAGGTACTTCTTGAACAGGCCGAGGATGAACCACAGACGGCGGTCGAGCTTGTGCGCGGGCAGGCCGGCGGCCTGCAGCAGATCGTTGTACTCGATGTGCTCGCGCGTGTGCATCGCCTCCTGGCCGATGAAGCCGATCACCTGCTTCTTGAGTTCGGGATCGTGGATCTGGTCGCGGTAGTGGCGCACCGAGTCCATGAAGAAACGCTCGCCGGCCGGGAACAGCAGCGACAGCGCGTTCATGAAGTGGGTGACGGGCACCCCCTTCACGTGCCAGTCGCACGCGCGGTCGGGGGGCATGGCGAAACGGATGTCACGGCGGACGGGCATCATGACGGTTCTCCCTGATTACCTGCGTTGTTGTAGCTGGAGTGGGCCGGCGCGAGCTTGCCGCCGCGCGCGGCGCGGCGGCGCGCCTTGGCCCGTTCGCGCCGGGTCGCGAGCACGACCAGCGCCTGGTAGGCGGCGGGCAGGGTGCGCGCGAGCCAGTCGGCGCCGCGCGCATCGCGCCCGATCAGCACGCGGCGCTTGTTCCTGCGCACGCCGTGCAGGATCACGCGCGCGGCTTCCTCCGGCGTCGTGATGAAGAACTTCTCGAAGTCGTCCTTGCCCTGCTGCTCGCTGTCGACCATGAAGCCGAGCATGTTCTGCGAGATCCGGCTCGACTGCGCGATGTTGGTCTTGATGCCGCCCGGATGCACACAGGTGGCCGACACGCCGCACTTCATCATGTCGAGTTCCTGGCGCAGCGATTCGGTGAAGCCGCGCACCGCGTACTTGGTGGCGTTGTAGGCGCTCATGCCCGGCTGCGCGAAGATGCCGAAGATGCTCGAGGTGTTGATCACGTGCCCGTCGCCCGCGGCCTTCAGGTGCGGCAGGAAGGCCTTGGTGCCGTGCACCACGCCCCAGAAGTTGATGTTCATGATCCATTCGAGGTCGGCGTAGTCCATGCCCTCGATGGTGCTCGACAGCGCCACGCCGGCGTTGTTGAAGACCAGGTTGACGCGGCCGAACTGGCGCGCGGTGTCGTCGGCCCAGCGATGCACGGCGGCGCGGTCGGCCACGTCGAGCAGGCAGGTGGTGACGCGCACCGAGGGCGCCAGCGCCCGCACGATGCGCTCGGTCTCGGCCAGGCCGACGCCGTTCTTGTCGGCCAGCGCCACGTGGCAGCCGTCCTGGGCGAGCTGCAGCGCCAGCGAGCGGCCCATGCCGGAGCCGGCGCCGGTGATCGCCGCAACCTTGTCGTGGAAGGATTTCATCTGCTTCGCTCCTGGTCGTCAGACGGCTTGCGCGCGGCGCGCCGGCGCGTCGGTGGCGGGGGCGCCGGCCACGGCGCTGCCGGCCTCGGCGTGTGTCTCGCGGCGCGCGGCCGCGTAGGCGTGGTAGTCGGCGATCGAGAACTGCGCGGTGGCCTGCCGGAAGCGCCAGGTGAAGCCCGGCCACAGCGTGGTGTTCTTGCCGGTGCGCGGGTCCAGGTACCAGCTCTTGCAGCCGCCGGTCGACCAGATCGCGCGCTTCAGGCGCTGCTGCAGCCGCGTGTTGTATTCGGCCTCCACCAGCGGGCGCACCTCGATCGCGTCGGCGCGTTCCTGGTCCATCGCGTCGAGCGCGCCGAGGATGTACTCGATCTGCGACTCGATCATGAACACCATCGAGTTGTGGCCGAGCCCGGTGTTCGGGCCGACGATCATGAAGAAGTTCGGGTAGCCGGGCAGGGTGGTGCCGAGGTAGGCATGCGCGCCGTCGCGCCAGGTATCGACGATGTCGACGCCGCCGCGTCCGCGGATCACGCCGCGCGGGAACGGGTCGGCCACCTGGAAGCCGGTGCCGTAGATCAGGCAGTCCACCTCGTGGCGGCGGCCGTCGGTGGTGACCACCGCGTCGGGCTCGATGCGCGCGATGCCGGTGGTGAGCACGTCGACATTGGCGCGCGTGAGCGCCGGGTAGTAGTCGTTCGAGATCAGCACGCGCTTGCAGCCGAGCGTGTAGTTCGGCGTGACGGCGGCGCGCAGCGCCGGGTCGGCGATCTGCCTGCGGATATGGCGCTCGGCCAGCTTCTGCACGTTCTTCATCAGCGCGGGATGGATCGCGAAGCCCAACACGCGCGATTCCAGCATCCAGTAGCGGCTGGTGCGCGCCAGCTTCTGCGTGAACGGCAGGGCGCGGAACAGCCATTGCTCGAAGCGGCCGAGCTGGCGGTCCGGCTTGGGCATGATCCACGGCGGGGTGCGCTGGAACAGCGAGAGCCGGGCGACCTTCGGCGCGATCTGCGGCACGAACTGGATGGCGCTGGCGCCGGTGCCGATCACCGCCACGCGCTTGCCTTCCAGGCGATAGTCGTGGTCCCAGTGCTGCGAGTGGAAGGCATGGCCGGCGAAGCTGTCGAGCCCTTCGATCTGCGGCAGCGCGGCCCGCGACAGGCCGCCCATGCCCGACACCAGCACGCGCGCCGAGACGCGTCGGCCGTTGGCGAAGCGCAGTTGCCAGCGGTGCGCCACGTCATCGTATTCGGCGCTGGCCAGCTCATGGTCGAAGCGCAGGTAGGGCGCGATGCCGAAGCGCTCGACGCAGCTTTCCAGGTAGGCGCGGATTTCCGGTTGCGGCGCGAACATGCGCGTCCAGCGCGGGTTCGGCGCGAACGAGAACGAGTAGACATGGGATTGCACGTCGCAGGCGCAGCCGGGGTAATGGTTGTCGCGCCAGGTGCCGCCCACGCTCGCGGCCTTCTCGAACACCGCGAAGTCGCCGCGCCCCTTCTGGCGCAGCCGGATCGCCATGCCGAGGCCGGCAAAGCCGGTGCCGATGATCGCGATGTCGACGGCTTCGCTGGCGCCGTCGCCATCGGGCAGGGTACGCGCATTCATGCGGTGTCTCCGTTCCGGTTCATTTTTAAATGTGACATTGACGGATGTAAAGATAGTCGGTGTCGGGAGAAATCGCAAGCGAGTAGATGGCGGCCTCTAGTGCTGCCCGAGGCTTGCTGTCGTGATGCAAGTGTTTGATTCGAAATGGGTAATTTCTTCGTTGCTAAAGGCTCGCCGAAGGTGTCGGTGAAAACACGGAGCCCCTCGCGGCGCCGGGCGCGCGGTCGGCCGAGCCGGCTCGGGCTGCCGGCGGAACTGCCGAGACCGCCGCGCGAGCCCCGCCCGGCAAGGCTTTGCCGCCTTCCGCCAATCGCCGGCCGGCCGCCGCGATTGCTCGCGGCACATGAATAATCGCCGTCAGGCTTGAATCGCGATGCCGTGCCGCTCTATCCTGTTCCGTTGGCCGTTCGAAAGCAGAGAAAGGGGAAATTGATGGACCGATTACAGGCGATGCAGGTTTTTACGCGCGTGGTCGATGCGAACAGCTTCACGCGCGCCGCCGAGACGCTGGCCATGCCGCGGGCCTCGGTGACGACGATCATCCAGAACCTCGAAGCCTTGCTCGGCGTGCGCCTGCTGCACCGGACCACGCGCCGGCTCTCGCTGACGCCCGAGGGCGCCGGTTATTACGAGCATTGCATCCGGATCCTGACGGAGATCTCGGAGGCCGACGCGAGCTTCCAGGTCGGCAACCGCAAGCCGCACGGCGCGCTGCGCGTGCACATGCCGTCGCTGCTGGGGCGGCGCGTGGTGCTGCCGGCGCTGCCGGAATTCCACGAGCGTTATCCCGACATCGAGCTGCAGTTCGGCATGTCGGACCGGCCCGTCGACCTGGTGCGCGACGGTTTCGATTGCGAGATCCGGGTGGGGCCGCTGGAGGATTCGTCGATGGTGGCGCGGCGCGTGGGGGTGATGAACCGCGTGAGCTGCGCCTCGCCCGCCTACCTGGAGAAGTTCGGCGAGCCGCGCAGTATCGAGGAACTC
Organism: Burkholderia sp. SJZ089; assembly: GCF_007828315.1. Lineage (NCBI taxonomy): Bacteria > Pseudomonadati > Pseudomonadota > Betaproteobacteria > Burkholderiales > Burkholderiaceae > Burkholderia > Burkholderia sp. SJZ089. The sequence goes on from NZ_VIUM01000004.1 coordinate 153,160, forward strand.
GAGCAGCACCGCGCGGTGAACTTCGCCTACGCGCTGGGCCGGCCGATGCCGTGGATCTTCCTGATCGACGGCAAGCTGCAGGAGATCCGCATGAACTCGATCGTCACGGTCAACGATTCCGATGCCTACGTGACCTGCGCGCTCGAGGGGTTCGGGCTGATCCAGCCGACGCTGTTCTCGGTGATCCCGCACCTGATGGACGGCTCGCTGGTGGAGATCCTGCAGGGCGTCTATCCCAAGCCCAAGCCGATCTCGATCGTCTATCCGCACAACCGCCACCTGTCGATGACGGTGCGCGTGTTCGCCGACTGGATCGCCGATCTGTTCGCCTCGGTGCCGGCGCTCGAGAACGATCCGGCCAAGCGCGTGATGCCGGGCGTGAAGAAGGAGCGCAAGGCGGTGGAGGCTTGAAGGGGGAGGGCGCGGCGGCGCGTTGTCCGGCCTTGGTGGGGCCCTCGCCGCGCCGTGCCCGGGAGCGTCATCCCGGGATCGTAGAATGAGGGGCCGCCCCGGCGCGGCTCCGACAACTCAATTGCCCGATGCGAGGACCCCGATGCGTCTGCTGCTTGCCATCCTGATTCCATGGTTCCAGTTCTTCACGATCGGCCGCCCGATCGCGGGCATCATCTGCCTGCTGCTGCAGATCACCCTGATCGGCTGGATTCCGGCCGCGATCTGGTCCGTCTATGCCCTGAGCCAGTACAAGACCGATCGCAAGATCGAGCAGGCGCTCGGCAAACGCGGCTGAGGCCATCTCGCGTGGCGCCGCCGTCCTGGCGGCGCCCGATCCTCCCCTGCGGCTTTGCGCCGACACGACTTCCGAATTTCCCGCCAAATTTTTCCCGGTTCAGCCCGCCCGCTCGAAGGCCTTGAGCCGCGCGCGCTCGACGCCCTGCACGATCGCGCCGAGCAGCACCGCGTCGGTGCCCGTCGCGGAGATCGCGAACTCGGGCGCCGGGATCGGCAGCCAGGCCTCCACCTGCTCGCGGATCGCCGGCAGCAGCGCCGCGCCGGCCAGGCCGATGCCGCCGCCCAGCACCACCAGGGCCGGGTCCAGCACCGGGATGATGGCGGCCAGGCCCCAGGCGAGCTGGCGCGCCTGCTCGGCCAGGCAGGCGCGCGCGCGTTCGTCGCCCTGCAGCGCGGCGGCGAATACCGCCTCGGCGTCGTCCACCGCCAGGCCGATGCGCCGCGCATGCGCCACGATGCCCTTGGCCGCCGCCGATTCCTCGAAGATCGCCGCGCGCGGGCCGTCGTCCCTGGCGTTCTCGCCGCGGTCTTTGCCGCGCTCGCGCTCGCTGTCCAGCCCTCGATCCTGCGCGGGCGGCGCCGGCCGCAGCACCGCGATTTCCCCCGCGAAACCGTGCGCGCCGCGATAGAGCTTGCCGTCGGTGACGATGCCCAGGCCGATGCCGGTGCCGATCGACATGAACACGAAGTTGTCGACCCCGCGCCCGATGCCGTGCGCCTGCTCGCCGAGCGCGGCGAGATTGATGTCGTTGTCGAACAGGGTGTCCTCGCCGAGCGCGGCGCGCAGCGAGCTGACCAGATCGGCGCGTTCCCAGTCGGGCAGGTTGGGCGCGAGCCGCAGCCGGCCGCTGGAGGGATCGAACACGCCGGGCGAGCCCAGCACGGTGGCCAGCACCGCCTCGCGCGGGAGCGCCTGCGCCTCGGCCAGCGCCTGCGCCATCTCGACGATGCGCGCGACCAGCAGCGAGGCGCGCGCCGGCGAGCGTTTCTCCAGACGCGCCAGGATGTTGCCGGACAGGTCGGCCAGCGCGCCGCGGATCCAGGCCGCGCCGACGTCGATCGCCACCACGTAGCCGGCCCGTGCGCGCGGCTGGTAGAGGCGCGGCTGGCGCCCGGCGCTGCCCTCGCGCACGCCCACCTGCTCGACCAGCCCGAGCCGTTCCAGGTTGCCGAGCGCGCCCGTCACGGTGACCTTGGAGAGGCCCGTGCTCTGCGCGAGCTGCGGCGCGGTGGCCGGCGCGAGCGCCAGCAGGTGCTGGTAGATGGCCCATTCGTTGCCCTGGCGCACGAAGGCGGGGCCGCGGGTGACGGGAGCGCTGGGGGGCGGAGCTTTGCGGGAATGCGGATTCATGCGTGGCCTGTCTGCGGGTGTCCGATCCTATCAACGAGATGTCGCGCGAGGCAAGGCGGGGTTCCGAAGGATTATTTTTGAACCTATTGAATTCGTAAAGAACCTTTCCTATCATTCGACCACGATGCCGCCATCGACGAAGCGGCACGGCAGCCTCGCACGGCAGTTCCTTGGCAACGAGATCGCGGCCCCCGGCCGCTAGGAGACAGGCATGAGCGATTCCACCTGGCAGGACCCCGGCGCCAGCCGTTCGGACGGCGCCGCCGCCACGGACGGCGCGGACGACGCGCAGCAGGCGCAGCATTTCCGTCGCTCGGTCGGGCTGTTCCCGGCCATCGCGGTCAACATGATCCAGATCTGCGGGGTGGGGCCGTTCCTGACCATCCCGGCCATCGTGGCGGTGCTCAACGGGCCGCTGGCGGTGATCGGCTGGGTTTGCGGCGCGCTGCTGGCGATGGCCGACGGCCTGGTCTGGGCCGAGCTCGGCGCGGCCATGCCGGGCGCGGGCGGCACCTACCTGTATGTGCGCGAGGCCTTCCAGTACCGCACCGGCAAGCTGATGCCCTTCCTGTTCGTGTGGACCGCGATGCTGTCGATTCCGCTGATCATGAGCACCGGCATCATCGGCTTCGTGCAGTACCTCGGTTTCTTCCTGCCGCACCTGAGCCCCTGGCAGTCGCATGCGATCGGCATCGCCGCGGTGGCGCTGGTGGTGTTCGCGCTGTACCGGCGCATCGAGTCGATCCGCACGCTGGGCGCGGTGCTGTGGATCGTGATGGTGCTCGCGGTGCTGCTGACCACGGCCGCCGCCTGGAGCGACTTCCACCTGCCGCTGGCACTGTCGATGCCGCCCGACGCGTTCGATGCGGGCAAGTTCTTCACCGGCCTGGGCGCCGGCCTGATCATCGCGATCTACGACTACGCGGGCTACAACACCACCGCCTACATGGGCGACGAGCTGAAGAATCCCGGCCACGTGATGCCGCGTTCGATCATCGTGTCGATCCTGGCGATGATGGTGTTCTACCTGGCGATGAACATCGGCGTGATCGGCACCGTGCCCTGGCAGGTGGTGGCGAAGTCCACCTCGGTGGCCTCGCTGGTGGTGGAGCGCAACTGGGGGCACACGGCCGCGGCAATCATCACCGCGCTGATCCTGGTGGCGGCGCTCGCCTCGGTGTTCGCGGGCCTGCTCGGCGGCTCGCGCGTGCCCTTCCACGCGGCGCGCGACGGCGTGTTCCTGGCCGCCTTCGGGCGCCTGCACGCGAGGCACGATTTCCCGCACGTGGCGCTGCTGGTGATGGGCGTGGTGACCGCGATCGGCACCTTCTTCGACCTGACCACCGTGATCAACATGCTGGTGGCCGTCGCAGTGCTGCTGCAGTCGGTCGCGCAGATCGCCGCGCTGACGGTGCTGCGCCGCCGCCAGCCGGGCCTGCGCAGGCCTTACCGGCAATGGCGCTATCCGCTGCCGAGCCTGCTCGCGCTGGTCGGCTGGCTGTATGTGTTCTACGCGACCGATGCACGTTCGCAATGGATGTCGACGGCATGGATCGCGCTCGGCGTGATGGCGTTCCTGGTCTGGGCGCGCGTCGCGAAACAATGGCCGTTCGGGCCCAAGCGCGTGCGGGAAGTGTTCCTGGAGCGCCAGCAAGGCCGGCCGCGAACCGGCGTGGAGCAGTCATGAGCGAGGCAGCGGCAGGGCGGATGGGACCGGGCGGCAAGGGCGGGGCAGCGGCGGCGGGCTGCCTGCTGGCGATCGATTTCGGCGGCACCAAGATCGCCATGGCGACCGCCACGCCATCGGGCGAGCGCCTCGGCGAGGCGGAGATCCCGACGCTGGCCGCCGAGGGCGCGGCGCGCGTGCTGGCGCGCACGCGCGAGGCCGGTCTCGCGTTGCTGGCGCGCACGCGCCGCGAGCAGCGAGGGGCGGGCGATGCCGGCGCGCTGCCCTTGCTGGCGGTGGCGGCCGTCACGCCCGGCATCGTGCAGCCCGACGGAATCCGGTTCGCGCCGAACAATCCCGGCTGGGAGACGCTCGCGTTCGAGCCGGCGCTGCGCCGGATGTTCGAGGTGCGGGTGGTGGGCGTGGCGACCGACGTGAAGGCCGCGGCCCTGGCCGAGGCGCGCTTCGGCGCGCTGGCCGGGGTCGGCACCGGGCTCTACGTGAACCTCGGCACGGGGCTCGCGGCGGCGGCCGTGATCGACGGGCGCGTGCTGCGCGGCGCGCACGGCGCGGCCGGCGAGATCGGCTACCAGTTGCTCGGCGCGGCCGGCGAGCGCGCGTGCGCCGAGGGCGGCGCGCCGCTGGAGGAACACGCGGGCGGCGGCGCGCTGGCCGCGCGCGTGTCGGCGCTGCTCGGGCGCGAGACCAGCGCGCGCGAGGCCTTCGCGCTGGCCGCCACGCAACCCGCGGTGGCCGCGCTGCTCGACGAGGCGCTCGACACGCTGGCGCGCCATGTCGCCAATCTCGCCTTGATGATCGATCCCGAGCGCATCGTGCTGGGCGGCGGCATGGCGCGCGTGCCGGCGCTGGTGGAGCGGCTTCGCGCCGCCGTGGCGCGCGCCGCGCTGTTCGAGCCGCAATGGCAGCGTGCCGCCTTCGGCCATGGCGCGGCCCTGCAAGGGGCGATCGTGGTCGCGCTCGATGCCTTGCGCGAGTGCGCGCAGGAAGCGGCGCAGCCGGGTGCTGCGATCGTCGCGGCCTGATCGGCCGGTTCCCCGCATCATCGCGGCTCGCGTCGCATCGCTGCGCCCCCCCCGGCGAGGCGAGCCGCGAGCCGCCATCGTCGAGCGCCTCGCACGCTCCATATCGATCCGATCTTTGGCGCGCCTCGCGCCTTTCATCGAGGCACCTCAGGGATATCCCGCCTGCGCCGCGCGCCTCGCGCTGCCGTCAAACACTGGCCGGTTTGAAACACGGTCCAGTAACCTGAGCGAGACTTCGAGATGCGCACCCTTACCCTGAACCGGAAACTGACGTCGATGATCGCGATCCTGTGGATCGGCCTGCTGCTGATCGCGGGATTCGGCGCCTGGCATGCCCGCCAGTCCATGCTCGAGGCGCGCCGCGCGGCGCTCGCCTCGCTGGTCAGCGAGGCCTATGGCGTGGCCGAGCATTACTACCAGCTCGCCCAGCAGCACACGCTGCCCGAGGACGAGGCCAAGCAGCGCGCGCTCGATGCGATCGCGGCGATGCGCTACGGCAGCGACGGCTACATCTCGATCAACGATTCGCAGCCGGCGATGATCATGCACCCGATCAAGCCGGCCCTGAACGGCACCAACCTGGCGAACTTCGCCGATCCGAACGGCGCCCACCTGTTCGTCGACATCGTCAAGGCCGGCAAGGAGGGCGGCGAGGGCAGCAGCGCGCCGGGCTACGTGCATTACCTGTGGCCCAAGCCCGGCGCCGACGCGCCGGTCGAGAAAACCAGCGTGGTGCGCCGCTTCGCGCCCTGGGACTGGTTCCTGGTGACCGGCATGTACATGGACGACATCCGCGCGGCCATGTATCGCGACATCCTCATCTGGCTGGCCGTGTCGGGCGCGCTGGGCATCGTCGCCTCGCTGCTGATGGTGCTGGTGCTGCGCAGCGTGCGGCGCAGCCTCGGCGGCCATCTAGAGTCGGCGGTGGAGACCGCGCAGCGCATCGCGCAAGGCGACCTGACCGCCCATGTCGCGCTGCGCGGCGACGATCGCGGCAGCCTGCTGCACGCGCTGCACACCATGCAGGCGGGGCTCATCGAGATGGTTTCGCGGGTGCGGCTCGGCACCGAGAACATCAACGTCGGCGCCACCGAGATCTCGGCCGGCAACACCGATCTCTCGCAGCGTACCGAGCAGCAGGCGGCGGCCCTGGTCGAGACCGCCTCCAGCATGGACGAGATCACCTCGCACGTGCGGCAGAGCGCGGAAAGCGCTTCGCAGGCGGCCGCGCTGGCCGGGCAGGCGGCCCACGTGGCCACCCGCGGCAGCGAGGTGGTGGGCGACGTGGTGCGTACCATGGCGGCGATCACCGACAGCTCGCGCAAGATCGCCGACATCATCGGCGTGATCGACGGCATCGCCTTCCAGACCAATATCCTGGCGCTGAACGCGGCCGTCGAGGCGGCGCGCGCCGGCGAGCAGGGCCGCGGTTTCGCGGTGGTGGCCGCCGAGGTGCGCTCGCTGGCGCAGCGCTCGGCCACCGCCGCCAAGGAGATCAAGTCGCTGATCGAGACCTCCACCGACACGGTCGAGCAGGGCGCCTCGCTGGTCACCGACGCGGGTTCGACCATGCAGGAGATCGTGCAGTCGGTGAAGCGCGTCAACGAGATCCTCGGCGAGATCAGCCAGGCCGCCACCGAGCAGAGCACCGGCATCGAGCAGGTCAATCGCGCGGTGGGCGAGATGGACCAGGTGACCCAGCAGAATGCCGCGCTGGTCGAGCAGGCCGCGGCCGCCGCGCATTCGCTGAAGGACCAGGCCGACGCGCTGCGCCACGCGGTGACGCAGTTCGCCTTGCCGGCCTGAGCCGGCGGCGCCCGCCATCGCGGCGGGCGGCAACGAAAAAGGGAGCGTCGCCCGACGCTCCCTCGACGGCCCCGGCCTGTTTCCAGGCGCCGGGCCGAGCCATGTTCGGCATCCTTACTTCTGCGGCAGCGGCACGGCCTGGCGCGCCAGCAGGCGCCAGCCGTCCGGATGATGCTTCCAGACCTGCAGCACGCCGATGTGCGAGGTGGTGAGCTTGCCGTCCGGCTGGTTGTTCTCCGAATCGAACACGTGGCGCACGATCGCGTTGTCGCCGACCACCTTGACGGTCTGGTCCGACAGCGTGACCGACTTGAACGCGCCGGTGCCCACCAGATCCTTCAGGAATTCCGCGCGATCCTCGATATGGGCCGAGGAATGGCCGTAGCTCAGTTCCGGCTCGGTCAGCTTCTTCAGCGTGGCCTCGTCGCCGGCCACCATCGCCACGCGCAACTGCTCGACCGCCTTGGCGACCGCCGCGTCGCCGCTCGCATGCGAAGTCGCCGCGCCGGCCATCAGGCCGGCGGTGGCCAGCGCGACGCCGAGCGCGGCGCGCAGGGCGGTATGGCGGGTTGTCTGGAACAGCATCTGTCGTCTCCGGTGGTGTCGATGGGGGTTGAGTTGAGTAAGCGGGGTATCGAACGCGCGCGGCCGTGCCGGCACGGCTATTCATCGGTTGTCCGATATCGTTTCGGAACGTTATTCCATTTATGAAACTGGTCCCATCGCGGTTAACCCTGCAAGCACGGCCAAATAAGGCTTTCATCGGAAAATTCGGCAGCCGTGAGATGCTCATTACGGAACGACATTCCGAACTCATCTGACGTAAGACTTTGCTACTCGCAAAACGGCGCGCGGCGCCTCGCGCGAGCCCGGATCGGGGTTGACCCGGCGGCGGGTTAGCCCCTAAGTCGCGATAAGCGGATGGAATCGCTCCCCCGCAAAATTTGATTGGATTTCCGTCGGGCCGCGCCTGTATGTTGTCGGAACCGGTACCTTGGCTGGCCACCCCGCCGCGCGTGCCGGCGCGGTTGCGGTCGTTGTCGAGTTTCGAGCGGGCGCGCCCATCCTCGCCATGGGGCGCGTCGACACCTAGAACGTATAGAACGAGACCCCAGCAAGGAGACACCCGATGAAGCCCACCACTCCCGACGCGCTGCCGGCCGAGGCCGGATCCGCCCAGGCCGGCACGCGCGACGCGGCCTCGCCGCGCGTGCGCCGCATCCAGCGCACCGCGCTCGCGCTGCTGCTGATGAGCGGTGTGGTCAACTACCTCGACCGCTCGACGCTGTCGATCGCCACCCCGCTGATCCGCCAGGATCTCGGCTTCTCGGTGCCGCAGATGGGCCTGCTGCTGTCGGCCTTCCTGTGGGCCTATGCGTTCGCGCAACTGCCGGCGGGCATGCTGATCGACCGGCTCGGCGCGCGCCTGACGCTGGCCATGAGCCTCGCGCTGTGGTCGGTGGCGCAGACCTTCGGCGGCGTGGTCAACGGCTTCTCGCAGTTCTTCGCGGCGCGCATGGTGCTCGGCGTCGGCGAGGCGCCGCAGTTCCCGACCAGCGCGCGGATCGTGCGCGACTGGTTCGCCAAGCACGAGCGCGGCACCGCCACCGGCATCTGGAACAGCTCGTCGACGCTCGGCACCGCGATCTCCGCGCCGCTGCTGACCATCCTGATGCTGAACCTCGGCTGGCGCTGGATGTTCGTGGTGATGGGGGTGGCGGGCCTCGCGCTGGCGCTGGCCTTCTACCTGCTGCATCGCGACCCGCGCCATGTCTCGCTGACCCAGCGCGAGCGCGAGTATCTCGACGATACCGAGGGCCTGGCCAGCACGCGCCCGACCTGGGCCGACTGGCGCCACCTGCTGCGCTATCGCACCACCTGGGGCATGCTGCTGGGCTTCTTCGGCACCATCTACGTGCTGTGGCTCTACAACGCCTGGTTGCCGACCTACCTGCAGATGGAGCATCACCTGACCATCGCGCGCACCGGCTGGGTGGCCGCCGTGCCCTACCTGTTCGGCGTGATCGGCAGCCTGTCGGGCGGGCGCATCTGCGACGTGCTGGCCCGGCGCGGCGTCTCGCAGATCAACAGCCGCAAGTACCCGATGGTCGCCTCGCTGCTCGGCATCGCGGTGTTCACCCTGCTCACGGCGCTGACCGACAACACCGCGCTGGCGGTGACCTTCATCTCGGTGTCGATGATGCTGATGTACATCTCCTCGAGCGCGGCCTGGGCGATGGCCTCGGTGGCGGCGCCGGCCAACTCCACCGCCTCGATCGGCGCGATGCAGAACTTCGGCGGCTATTTCGGCGGCGCGCTGGCGCCTGTGGTGACCGGTTTCATCGTGCAGGCCTCGCACTCGTTCAAGCCGGCGCTGTATGTCGGCGCGGCGGTGGTGGTGGTGGCGATGATCGGCTACTGGACCCTGGTGGGCGAGCCGGTGCCGGTGCGCGGCAGCGAGGAAGCGGTTTAGGCGCGGGTACGAAGCCGCCCGCGACATCCACCCCGGGCAATTTCGCGTGACCGACCGCCCCGGGCCTGATTCGGCCCGGGGCGGTTCGCTTGTTTTCGCCCCCAATCCGTACTGGCGGGCCAAGGCGCGGAGCCTTAATGGCGCCACCCGGCGCAACAACGAGGTGCCGTCCAATCCGGACACCTACAGGTATCGACGCACCGTGGGCGACGCGACCCACGTCATGTTCCTGCCGTTCTACGGGGGCTGCGCGCCGGCAACTAGGACGTCGCGAAGATCCACAACGCCGACATCGTCCCGAGCACCTCGCAGGACGAGAACTACAACCTGATGACGCGCGGCCAGTACCAGGACGTGTGCGGCAACCGGCTCGAACTTGACCGTATGCTATCGCCTTCGCGGTGGCGGCGATCGCCTGGCTTCTGCTGGTGATGGCCAGACACTACAGTTATTGGGAAACGACGGGCCGGGAGATGCCGGATATGGCAAGCAGTATTCGCAATGGCGTGGTGGTGGCCTTGGGGCTGGCGGTGCTCGCCTACGGACTGAGCATGGCATGGGTGCATCGCAGTGCCGCGAAGACGCCCGCCGAGCCGGCCGCGCAGGCCCAGGCCGCCGCGGCCGGGGCCGCGCCCGGCGAGAGCCACGCCGCGCTCGCGCACGGCTTCAACGGCGCGAGCGCCTTGCTCGCGCGCAAGGGCCCGCAGGCGGTGCTCGAGGTACGCGGGCTCGGCGCCGTGACCGGCTACGAGACCAACCAGGAAATCTGGGCGAAGATCGTTCAGAAAGCCGACAACCACGCCAGCTATTTCTCGAGCAATCCCGAGGATTATCCCGACAGCGAGGATGCGCGCCTCGACGACATGCGCGTGTCGATCACCACCAGCTTCAAGCTCGGCGCGCGGCATGCCGTCGAGTACTGGCCGGTGCCGGTGATCGTGTGGGGGCCGGCCAAGAACGCGCACAACGCCTATCGCGCCGCGATGAACATCGCCGACAGCCGGCAGAAGGCGGGGCTCGGCGTCACGCTGTTCCTGTGGCAGGAGGATGCCAATGGCGACGACGGCGCGGCCATGCTCGAGAAACTGTTCGACTTCTTCGACGCGCATCCCGACGTGACCGCCGCGCTGGTCTACAGCCTCGACGGCTCGACCATGCGTTCGCTGCTCGGCGCGCCCGGCAGCGGCGGCGCCGCGCCGGCGGCACACGCGAGTCCGGCGCTGCCGGACAGCATCGTCGCGATACTGGTGTCGCGCTCCGATCGCGTCGATCGGCTGGTGCGCCCGTTCGCGGTCGAGCAGACCGAGCAGATCGATCGCGCCCACGGCGAATACGATGTCGTGAAGCTCTGGAATTTCTACTGGGACAAGAACGACGATCGCGGCCCCGAGGGTTTCGATGCCCACTATCGCAAGCAGGCCAAGGCGGCCGGCGTCGACGATCCGGATTCGATCGGCACCATGACGGCGAGCTGGTGGCAGGCGCAACTGCCGGCGTTCTGGAAGACCATCGGCAACCAGGGCCCCGGCCAGTTCACGACCTCGTCCTACCTCCCGGTGCGCTGGACCAATTGGCAACTGCGCCAGTTCGACGACGCGCCGCTGCTGGGCTACCTGCATCGTCCCGTCGACGTCAAGCTGACCGACGATCATGGCCAGCCGCTGAAGACCGCGGCGCAGGCGGCCGCGCTGAAGGCCGGCTGGGAGCAGGCGGTCGCGGCGCTGCCGCAGGGCCGCGAGCCCAGGCGGGTGTTCTACGACACCACCGCGGACCGGCTGTGGGTGGTGCCGCTGAACCAGGCGCTGGCCCAGGTCGGCGCGGGCGCGCCCAGCCTCGACGACGTCAAGGAGGGTTACGACATCGGCGCGCGCATCGGCAATACCGGCGTGAGTTCGCCGCTGGTGCAGATCGGCCTCGGCCTGATCGCGGGCTACGACGACGGCGGCGCGAGCGCGACCGTGAACCGTCGCCCGAACGGCACCGCCAGCATCGTGATGGTGAGCCCGCCCGAGGACGGCAACAAGGCCGCGTGGCAGCGGAAGACCGGCGGCAGCCCCTTCAAATGATGGCCGGCATGCCCAAGGTATCGACTCGCGCCACGCGGCTGCGCCTGGAAGCAGGGAGGCGGCGATGCGCGGCGTGATCCGGATCGGCGACGCCACCTCGCATGGCGGCAAGGTGGTCACGGGCCGCAATACCTCGACCGTGATGGGGCGCGCGGTGGCCTGTGTCGGCGATCGCTGCACCTGCCCGATGTCGGGCCACGAGCATTGCGTGATCGTGGAGGGCGACCCGCAGGTGCTGATCGACGGCGTCGCCGTGGCCTTCGACGGCCACCACACGTCGTGCGGCGCCACGCTGATTTCCTCGGTGCCCAGCTCGGGGCGGACCTAGGATCTTTCCTCTCGCGGTCTGTTTCGCCCCGGTGCCCGGCCCGATCGAGGGCCGGCCGCGCGCCGCCTTCAGGGCGCGGGCGTGATCCGCGCCGGCAGCTTCAGCCCATGACGTTCCGCGCAAGCGCTCAAGGCCGGCGCGATCGCCGGATGCAGCTTCACGCCCGCCTGCAACTGCTCGCGCTTGCGCGCCAGGCCCCGGTCGCCCGGCATGCGCACCTCGGAAAAGCCGGGGCGCGGCGGGTTGCTGCGGCAGGCCTCGGCGATCCAGTCCATCTGCCGCCTGAAATCCGCCTCGCCGCCGAAGGCCGAGGGATCGTGCAGCGTCAGGTAGACCGTGGCGCCCCAGCCGTCGGGCGGATCGGCGCGGCCGTGGCCGGCCAGGCCGCCGGTGAGCGCGTCGATCAGCAGCGCCAGGCCGAAACCCTTGTGCCCGAACGGCAGGCCGCCGAGCGGCAGGATGGTGCCGGGCGGCTCGGTGTTCAGCACCGCCGGGTCGCGGCTGGCATTGCCCTCGGCGTCGAGCAGCACCGGCTCGTCGAACTGCTGGCTGGACTTGGCCAGGCGCGCGCTCATGCCGTTGGTGACCAGCGAGGCCGAGATGTCGATGAGGAACGGCGTGCCCGAGGTCGGGATGCCGGCCGCGATCGGGTTCGGCGTGAACACCGCGCGCGTGCCGCCGAACGGCGCGACGCTGTGGGTGGCCGGGTCCGAGCTGCCGAGCAGGATCATGAAGCCCTCGGCGGTGGCGCGCTCCAGGTAGCTGGCCAGGCAGGCGATATGGTGGCTGCGGCGGATCACCAGGGTGGCGCTGCCGTATTGCCGGGCGCGCGGCGCCAGCGTCTCGATGCCGGACAGCACCAGCGAGGGCCCCGGCAGGCGGCGGCCGTCCCACAGCAGGCTGGCGCCGCGGTCGGACAGCACCTCCGGCTCGCCCGAGCGCGTCATGGTCCCGCGCTCGAGCTCGCCCACGTAGGGCGCGAGCAGCGCGAGGCCGTGCGTGTCGTGGCCCATCAGGTCGCCGTCGACCAGGGTGGCGGCGACGGCCCGGGCATGCGGCGCGTCGAGCCCGGCGGCGGCGAGCAGCGCCTCGGCGAAGGCCTGCAGTTCGGTGGCGGCGTAGCGGACGTCTTGAGTCATGGCGTGATCGGTTCGGGTTGTCGGGAGGGCAAGCGGGGCGCGCGGTGCGCGGCTCAGAGCGTCGCGCCGAGCTGCCAGGGCACGAACTCGTTCTGTCCGTAGCCGTGCAGTTCGCTGCGGGTCGGCTGGCCCGAGGCGGTGGCGAGCATCTGCTCGAAGATCTGCTGACCGAGTTCGTCGATGCTGGCCTCGCCATCGAGCACGGTGCCGCAGTTGATGTCGATGTCCTCGGCCTGGCGGCGCCACAGCGCGCTATTGGTGCCGAGCTTCAGCGAGGGCGAGGGCGCGCAGCCATAGGCCGAGCCGCGCCCGGTGGTGAAGCACAGCAGGTTGGCGCCGCCCGCCACCTGGCCGGTCGCCGAGACCGGGTCGTAGCCGGGCGTGTCCATGAATACCAGGCCGGCGGCGCGCACGCTTTCGGCGTAGCGATAGACCTCCACCAGGTTGGTGGTGCCGGCCTTGGCGACCGCGCCCAGCGATTTCTCGAGGATGGTGGTCAGGCCGCCGGCCTTGTTGCCGGCCGAGGGATTGTTGTTGAGGTCGGCGTTCATGCGCCGGCAGTATTCCTCCCACCAGTGGATCCGCGCCATCAGCTTCTCGCCGATCTCGGGCGAGACCGCGCGGCGCGTGAGCAGATGCTCGGCGCCATAGATCTCGGGCGTCTCCGACAGGATCGCGGTGCCGCCGTGCGCCACCAGCCTGTCGACCGCGGCGCCCAGCGCCGGGTTCGCGGTGATGCCCGAATAGCCGTCGGAGCCGCCGCATTGCAGGCCGACGATCAGGTGGCGCGCCTCCACCGGCTCGCGCCGCGCCGCGTTCGCGCGCGGCAGCATGGCCTTGATCGCCTCGACCCCGGCCGCGACCGTGGCTGCCGTGCCGCCGTTGGCCTGGATCGTCATGGTCTGGAGCGCGGTGCCGGTCTCGATCGCCTGGTCGCGCAGCAGCGCGTCGATCTGGTTGGTCTCGCAGCCTAGCCCGACCATCAGCACGCCGGCGAAATTCGGGTGCCGCGCATAACCGCCCAGCGTGCGGCGCAGCACGGCGATCGCCTCGCCGTCCGAGGCGATGCCGCAGCCCAGGCCGTGGGTCAGCGCGATCACGCCGTCCACGTTCGGGTAGTCGGCCAGCGCCTCGGGGCGGATATCGCGGCGAAACTGGTCGGCGATCGCGCGCGCGGCGGTGGCCGAGCAGTTCACCGAGGTCAGGATGCCGATGTAGTTGCGCGTCGCCACGCGCCCGTCGGCGCGCACGATGCCCGCGAAGCGCGCGGGCGTCGCGCTGGGCCGGGTCGGCCTGGCGTCCACGCCGAACGCGCCGTCGCGCTCGAACTCGCCCATCGACAGGTTGTGCACGTGGACGTGCTCGCCGATCTCGATCGCGCGCGAGGCGAAGCCGATGATCTGGCCGTAGCGGCGCACCGGCGCGCCGGCCGCCACCGCGCGTCGCGCGATCTTGTGGCCGGCGGGGATCAGGCCGCGCGCGATCACCCCGGCCTCGATCGATGCGCCCGCAACCAGTTGCCGGCGCGCGATCAGCACGTCGTCGTCGGGATGCAGCGCGACCACCTGGGAGGCGGGCTGGGAGGATGCCTCGGGAGCGGAGTCGGAATGGGCGGGGGCGCTGTCGAGCTTCATCGATCGTCTCGTTGGTCTCTTGGATATCGGGAGCCTGGCATGCGGCGGGCAGGGCAGGTCGAAGCACTTTAGGCAGACGCGCGATAAACGTCCAATCGAAGAATTGTTAGACTCGATTCCATTCGGTTATCGCCGCACTGAGGTTTACCCTATGGATCGCCATCGCCCCCTGTTGTCCGCGACGCTGCCCTCGAAGCTGCGCTTTCGCCACCTGCAGTTGCTCGAGCTGCTGGGGCGCACCCACAACCTGCGCGCGGCGGCCGAGCAGATGCACGTCACCCAGCCGGCCGCCACCAAGATCCTCGGCGATATCGAGGCGATGTTCGGCGAGCGCCTGTTCGAGCGGCTACCGCGCGAGATGCGGCCCACCGACCTGGGCCTGCTGGCGATCCGCTACGCGGGCAGCGCGATGTCCGGGCTCGGCAAGTTCGCCAATGAATTCGTGACCCAGCAGGGCGGCGGTTACGGGCACCTGACGGTCGGCGCGATCTCGGCCTCTGCCGCGCAGATCGTGATCGCGGCGATCCGCGAGATCCAGGCGCGGCGCCCGCGCCTGGTGATCAAGCTGGTCGAGCAGAGCAGCGACCAGCTCGCGATCTGGCTGGAGCACAAGCAACTGGACCTGATGATCGGCCGGCTCACCGAGCCGCGCCAGCGTGCCATCTTCGATGCGGTCGAGCTGTCGGACGAGCCGGTCTGCTTCGTGGTCGGCAGCCATCATCCGCTGCTGCGCGCGCGGCGCGTGGACATCGCCGATCTCGGCCATTGGCCCTGGATCCTCTATCCCAGCGCCACCGCGATCCGCCAGCTGTTCGAGGAGACCTTCGCCAGCGCGGGGCTGGTCGCGCCGGTCGGGATGGTGGAGACGCCCTCGATCTTCTCGACCATCGAGCTGCTCCGCTCGACCGAGATGATTTCGCTGCAGCCGCGCGCGGTGGTGCAGCAGCGCATCGACGAGGGCCTGCTCGGCTGCCTGCCGATCGAGGTGCGCCGCAGCATGAGCCACTACAGCGTGATCACCCGCAAGAACGAGCTACCCTCGCCGCAGATGGAGGAATTCGTGGCGATCCTGAGGCAGCGCGCGGCGGCCTAGCGGCGGCGGTTCGGGGTGAACCGGCGGCCTGCCCGGCGAACCGGGCCATCAAGCTTTCGGCGTGACTCGCCGGTTTCACACATTCGCCGGAACGAGTGGTGTACGTTACGGTGAACTATCCGATCGACTCATTTTCCTTTTCCGGTGACATCGTCATGCAAGATCGATTCGCGGCCGCCTGCCAGCATGCTCCCTCGCCGACCGACCGGCCGGCGTTCTACCCGCTCGCGCAGTTCCCTCGATTGCAGGAGATCGCCCTGAACTGGGAGGTGATCCGCGACGAGTGCATGAACCTGGATGCCCCCTTGCTCGAAATCGATCGCGTGGGCAAGAACCATGACCAGGTGCATGCCGAGATCATCGATCACGTCAGGAAGGGCGGGCGATACGGCTGGCTGCTGGGATGGAAGTCGGACGGAAGCTTCAATCGCGACTGGACGCAATACGGCCTGGTCGTGCGCGACCAGGCGATCCCGTTCGCCGCCGAGGCCATGCCGCGGACGATCGAGATGCTGGGCAGGATCAAGGGCATCAAGGTGTGTGCCCTGTCGCGGATGATGCCGAACGTGTTGCTGAGCACGCATCGACATCCGGAGTTGCTCGAGCAGGGCATGCTGCAGATGCACATCACGCTCGACGCGGCGGCCGAGGGGAATTATGCCTACCTGAACGTGGCCGGCCATTTCAACCAGAACCAGGTCGGCAATGCCATCGTGTTCGACGGCTCGCTCGATCATTTCGCCCTGAATGCCTCGCCCGTGCCGCGCACGATCTTCTACATGGAGTTCGAGCGAGACAAGCAGATCCAGGGGTGATCCACGCGGCGCCGCGCCGGGCGGCACGGCGCCGGCAGGCGGGCCGCCGATGCTCAGGAGACGTTCGCGCTGCAGCTCGGATACGGCGCCTTCTCGCCCGGCACGATCGGGCAGACCTTCAGCGGCATCAGGTTGCGCACGCGTTGCAGCCACATGGCGGCGTCGATATCGAGCGGCTTGGTGGACAGCGGGCCGCGCTGCGCCCATTGCAGCGTGTAGAGATCCTTGGCGCCCTTCACCACCGTGATCGCGGTGGTTTCGCTGTGGCCCGCGCTGGCCGCGGCATTGCCGCAACTCACCACCATCGAGAAGGCGTCGCTGCCGTTGAGCTTGCCGTCATAGATGCCCTTGGCCGAGAAGCTCTGCGGGCAGGCCTTCTGGAAGCCGGCGGCGATGCCGGTGGCATAGCTCTTGGCATCGGCTTCCGGATGCTTGGCGATCACGTTCTGCGCGCCCGTCAGCGTGATCATCTGCGACCAGTTCGCGTTGGTTTCGCCGGGCAGCACCCATTCGTGCGCGTAGTCGTCGCCGCGCGTGCCTTCGTAGATCGACACGAAGCGCGTCGGCAGGCGGAAGTAGACCAGTTGGTTGTAGATCGGCGCGATGGTCGCGATCACGGGCAGCACCGGTTGGCTGGCCGAGGCGGCCGGAGCGGCAGCAGGGGTTTGCGCCTGGGCGCCGGCGGCGAGTGTCAGGGTCAGCAGCGATCCCGCGAGCAGCGCGGTGGAGCGGATAACACGCATGATGTCCTCGTGGATGTTTTGGGCGTCAGTGTCGATGGCGTCATATGCACCATCCTAGGCTGCGAATGTATCGCAAACCTCCCGTTCTGGTCGATGCTTTTACGCTCTGCAACATGTTGCGACGATGTTCGACGCTGCGTTGCGGCATCGCGTGTTAACAGTCTTTCACGCAGTCTTTCACGCGCGCAAATTCGTGAATGCGTATGCACCTATGCAAGCGCTAAGCATCGCCCGTGCCCGACGGAAACCGGCGCGGGTGGCAGGCCCGCGTATCGCGTCGATTTGGTTGCGTGCGCATCCATTCGGCATTTGATTCGGATCGCGAACGAAGCGCGTGATCGGCTGGGTCATCGCCGGACATCGAAGGGCGGGGCGCGAGCACGAGGCGGCCGACGACCGGCGCGCCCTATGCGGGTCGAGGTGGATTGCCGTGCCGGCACGTGAGATATACGATGTCGCTCGACTTGGGATGTGAAAGACAGATTCAAGCATGAAATAGCTGGGATCGATCTATTTTAAGTTGTCAGACGACATATAAGGAGGTGGGATGAAACAGGTGCGTACGCTCCGTGCCTTCACGCTCGCGGTCTCGCTGGCGGCAGCCGGGCTGGCGACGGCCGCCGAGGCAGCCACCTACGCCTATGTCTCGAATGCCGACAGCGGCAGCATCTCGGTGCTGCGGCTCGATACGGCCAGCGGGGCGCTCACGCCGGTCGAGACGGTCGAGGCGGGGGGCACGGTGATGCCGATGGCGCTCTCGCCGAACCATCTGCGGCTCTATGCGGGGATCCGCTCGCAGCCCTATCGCGTGCTCAGCTTCGCGCTCAATCCGCTCGACGGCCGCCTCACCGAACTCGGCAGCGCGCCGCTCGCGCACAGCATGCCCTACCTGTCGACCGACGCGACCGGCCGCTACCTGTTCTCGGCCTCCTACGACGGCAACCTGCTGGCGGTCAACACGATCGGCGCGGATGGCCTGGTCGGCCCGGTCAGGCAGACCATCCCCACCGGCCCGAAGGCGCACGCGATCCTGCCCGCGCCCGACAATCGCGTGGCCTTCGCCTCGGTGCTCGGCGCCGACGCCTGGCTGCGGCTGCGCTTCGACGCCGGCACCGGCGAGCTGACGCTGGACGACGCGCCGGCCTATGCGCTGCCGCCCAAGTCGGGTCCGCGCCATTTTCGTTTCTCGCCCGACCAGCGCTTCGTCTACCTGATCGACGAACTGGACGGCAAGCTGCACGTGCTGGCCTTCGATCTCGAGCATGACCGCGTGAAGCCGGTGCAGACCGTGTCGATCCTGCCGCCCGGTTTCGGCGCCCAGACGCCCTGGGGCGCCGACCTGCACCTCACGCCGGACGGCCGCTTCCTCTACGCCTCGGAGCGCACCTCGAGCACGCTGGCCACCTGGCGTGTCGATCGCGCCAGCGGCCGTCTCACGCGCATCGCCACCACGCCGACCGAGAAGCAGCCGCGCGGTTTCGCGATCGATCCGTCGGGGCATTACCTGCTGGCGGTCGGGCAACTGTCGACCTCGCTGCGCGTGTACCGCATCGATACGCGCAGCGGGGCCCTGGCGCCGCTTGGCGAGGCGCCGGTCGGCAAGGGCGCGAACTGGATCGAGATGGTCGATTTCGACGGTTCGAACGGCGGCTGAGCGGCGAGTCGCGGCGCTTGCCCGCTTGCCCGCTTGCCGGCGTACCCGGCGGCGATCGGGTGGGTTTCCCGATGGCGGCGCCGTGCCGCTCGTGAGATGATCGGCGCCGATCGCCGGCTCGCGTCGCGCTGCCGGCCAAACCACGAGACCTGCGCCGGGCGCGATGCCCGGCGGCCACCCGAGCGCCCCGATGGAAGCCTTTCCCCACCTGCTCACGCGGCGTCTGGTGTTGCGCGAGCTGAGCGCGGCCGATGCGCCGGCGCTCTACGCGATCCACGGCGACGCCGAGGCGATGCGCTGGTACGGTGCCGATCCGCTCACGGCACCCGCCCAGGCGGCGCGCCTGATCGATACCTTCAGCGCCTGGCGGATCGCCGGCAGCGGTGTGCGCTGGGGTCTGGAGCGGCGTGCCGACGCGCGCCTGCTGGGCACCTGCGGGCTGTTCCGCTGGAGCCGCCCGTGGCGCAGTTGCACGATCGGTTACGAACTGGCGCGCGAGGTACGGGGACAGGGGTTCATGCGCGAGGCGCTGGGTGCCGTGCTCGAGCACGGTTTCGAGACGATGGCGCTCAATCGCATCGAGGCGCGCGTGCACCCCGACAACGCGGCTTCGCTGCGTGCGCTCGAGGCGCTCGGCTTCGTGCGCGAGGGCTACCAGCGCCAGGCGGGGTACTGGGGCGGCGCATTCCACGATCTCGCGCAGTACGCGCTGCTGCGCGAGGATCATCGTGCGCGCCGCGCCTGAGCGGCGCGCTCGCACTCACGCCGGCCGGCGCCGGAAACGGCCGCCCGGCGGCAGGCCACCGTCGACGCCGGCGGCCATCCTCGACACCGCTCAGAAGGTGTGACGCAGGCCCACCGTCACGGCCACCTGCGTGTCGGTCGACGACGGCGACAGCGTGTTGATCATCGCGTGCGACAGCACCGAGCCGGCCGGTGCGCCGTGCACGTTCTGATAGACCCCTTCCAGGTAGATGTCGGTGCGCTTGCTGAAGGCGTAGTCGGTCTGCAGCATGGCGGTGTTCCAGCCCGGCGACGAGCCGTTGTAGGCGCCGCGCGTGTAGGTATAGGCGCCCGACAGGCTCAGCGCCGGGGTCAGCGCGTATTTCGCGTTGACCTCGTAGTTGTCCAGGCGCAGCGTGCCGCTCAGGCTGCCCGAGGAGCCGTCGGCGGCGCCCAGGTAGGTGCCGGTGCCGAACGAATACACGCCGGTGGCGTTGTCGATCTGGGTGTGGCTCCACACCAGGCCGACGGTGGCGGGGCCATAGGTGTAGTTGCCGCCCAGCGACCAGATCCGCTGCCGTTCGGCGACGAAGTTCGCGCTGGTGTCGCCGGTGGTGACCGCGCCGCTGCCGCTGCCGGCATCGTTGAGCTGCAGGTAGCCGGCCGCCAGGTTGACCGGGCCCTGCGCATACGACAGCGCGAAGCCGTAGGAGCGGTTGTTGGCGAAGTTGCCGGCCTGGTTGCTGAAGCTGTACATGGTCTCGAAGGTGAGGCCGCGCCAGGTCGGGCTCGCGTACTTGACCGAGTTGTTGATCACCACCGAGTTGGCGGCCAGGTTGTCGTTCTCGAACGGATGCGCGGCCAGGCTGCCGCCCCAGGTGTTGAACTCGGCCGACAGCGGGCCCACCAGGTCGTTCATCACGTCGAACTGGCGGCCGAAGGTGAGGGTGCCCGCCTGGGCGCTCTGCAGCCCGACCCAGGCCTGCGAGCCGAAGCCGTCGCCCGAGAAGGCCTGCGCGCCGTTGTTGAGCAGGAAGCCCTGCTCGAGCTTGAACACCGCATGCAGGCCGCCGCCGAGGTCCTCGTCGCCCTTCAGGCCGAACACCGTGTTCTGCGTCGAGCTGCTGTTCTCCTGCCAGTTGCTGTGGCCCTGCTGGTTGTTGGTGTAGACGAGGCCGGTATCGATCAGGCCGTAGAGCGTGACGCTGCTTTGCGCGTACGAGGACGTCGAGACGGCAAGCGCGCCGAACAGCGCGACGGTGATCAGGGTGGGTTTCATCGAATGGCCTCCGCAATGGACGATGAGTGTGGTCGATTGGTTTGCTGCCTGATGTATGTCGATCGGAAAAAGCGGCGCCGCGAATCGGGCGCGCGGCAATTCGGATCGGTCGAATCGATATCGTGTCGATCATCGCGCCGATGCAAATCGGTCGAAATCACCGGCTGCGAGCAACCGGTGCGACGAGCTTGCCGGGCGGCCCTGGCGGGGCGGCCCGGCGATCAGGCAACGGGCCGCATCATAGAACGCCGAAAATAAAAATGGCGTTGAAAAGACCCCTGCGTGGTATTAAAAAAACAGAATTATTTTTTATGTGAAGCAAGCTGTCATTCAATCGGCGATCAGCGCGATTCAAATCCGATGCGCAAAGAAAGTGCAATGAAAAGCGCCTGGCTTTCCATTGATTTGATAATCGATTACCGATGGCTTTCGGCATTGCGGATAAGCGGGGGCGATGCGATGATGGCACGCGGTGCGTTGCGCATTCCGGTCGAATCCGCGAGACGCGCGTGCCCCGATCGTCCACCCCTGCACCGAAGGAGCGCACGCTTGCGTCTCGTACCCGTTCTCGCGCTGGCCGTCGCGGCGCTGCTGTCCGCCTGCGCCGGTTCCGGCACGCCCCGCCAGAGCGCGCCGGTCGCAGCGCCGCGGCCGCCGGGCGCCACCGGCGCGCAATTGCTGCCGCCGGGCTACGTCTGCCAGGATTGCTCGATGGACTTCATCGTCAGCGCGATCCGTCCGCCGCGTCATGGGCTGATGCTGGTGCGCGGCGGTTTCATGACGCCGCAATCGATGTGGATCGTGGTCGACTACGACCAGCAGCGCATCTCGCGCGTGGTCACGGCCGCCTCGCGCGACGCGGCGGGCAACTTCGCGTTGCGCCCGGTGGCCGGCGACGCGGCCGCGCTCGACAGCGCCGAGCTGGCCGGCATCCGCGCGGATGCCGACGATGTCTGGGCCGCGCTGCGCACCATGCGCTCGAAGTCGGCCACCGACGTGACCTGGAGCCTCTACCTGCTCGACGGCGGGGCGGTGCGCCACGAGTTCGGCATCGGCCTGCCCGGCGACGACGCGGCCAAGCTGGCCGCGCGGATCGACACGGTGGTGGAACGGCGCTTCGCGCACTGATGAACGGCGGTCGGCGAGGGCAGCGGCCCGCGTCGGCGCCGGCTCGCCCCATGCGGTGACGCATTTCGGTTCTGGTAGCGCCCGCCGCCTGCCGCCCGCGACGCTGCCGCGCCGGCGCCAAGCCGGTTTGCGCGGTCGCGGACGAACCGGTTAAAATGCGCGGCGCGCAGCGGCCGATGCCTTCGCACCAGGCCGCGCCCGCCCGCCAGGCGCCGCTCAGGCGCCGCTGCCCGGCCGGGCCATCCTCCTCGACGAATTCATCCCGCTACCCATGTAATCGCTCGCGAACTCCCGTCAGTCCATTCCGCCCGACCGATCGGGGGTTCGCGGACAGATGCCGCCTGCCTGCGCGAGCGCCTTGCGCCGCGCCGACCAGGCGCCGTCCCGTCTACCCGTGTTCCACACGAAGCCAGCCGGCAGCGCGCCCGGGATCCGTCCCGTGCGGTCCATGCCGTCGGCATCCGAGCCCGTCCGCGCCCACCCACGGCCGGGCAGTGCGCGCCGGCCCGGCGATCATCGGGCCGCGCGGCGCTGTCCCCAACGATTCAACACGGAATCCACCCATGCACGCCCGTACGCTACGCGACGAGTGGTTCGGCAACCCGCGCGGCGACCTGCTCGCCGGCCTGGTCGTCGCCCTCGCGCTCATTCCTGAAGCGCTCGCCTTCTCGATCATCGCCGGCGTCGACCCGAAGGTCGGCCTCTATGCCGCCTCGGTGATCGCCGTGGTCTGCGCCTTCGCCGGCGGCCGCCCCGGCATGATCTCGGCCGCCACCGGCGCGGTCGCGCTGCTGCTGACCTCGCTGGTGCGCGACCACGGCGTCGAATACGTGTTCGCGGCCGGCATCCTGGCCGGCGCGCTGCAGATCGCCGCCGGCCTGCTGCGCCTGGGCGAGCTGATGCGCTTCGTCTCGCGCTCGGTGATGACGGGCTTCGTCAACGCCCTGGCGATCCTGATCTTCCTGGCCCAGCTGCCGCAATTGCGCGACGTGCCGCTCTACGTCCACGGCCTGCTGGCGCTGGGCCTGGCGATCATCTACCTGCTGCCGCGCGTGACGCGCGCGGTGCCCTCGCCGCTGGTGTGCATCGTGGTGCTGACGGCGATCGCGATCGCCCTGCACCTGCCGCTGCGCACGGTCGGCGACATGGGCGCCTTCCCCGATCGCCTGCCGGGCTTCGCGCTGCCGCACCTGCCGTTCACGCTCGACACGCTGCGCATCGTGCTGCCGTACTCGATCGGCATCGCGGTGGTGGGGCTGCTCGAATCGCTGATGACGGCGGCCATCGTCGACGACTACACCGATACGCCGAGCGACAAGAACCGCGAATGCCGCGGCCAGGGCTGCGCCAACATCGCCGCCGGTTTCCTGGGCGGCATGCCGGGCTGCGCGATGATCGGCCAGACGGTGATCAACATGAAGTCGGGCGGGCGCGGGCGTCTGTCCACCTTCGTGGCCGGCGCGGTGCTGCTGGTGCTGGTGGTGTTCCTCGGGCCCTGGGTGCGGCAGATCCCGATGGTGGCGCTGGTGGCCGTGATGGTGATGGTGTCGATCAGCACCTTCAGCTGGAAGTCGATCGCGAACCTGCGCACCCATCCACGCAGCTCCTCGCTGGTGATGCTGGTGACCGTCGCGATCGTGGTGGCGACCGGCAACCTGGCGATCGGCGTGCTGGTCGGGGTGCTGCTCTCGGCGCTGTTCTTCGCTTCGAAGGTGCGCCGCGTGCTGCAGGTCGAGGCGCTGCGCGAGACCGGCGGCGAGCGCCGCTATCTGGTACGCGGGCAGGTGTTCTTCGCATCCTCGGAAGCCTTCGTCGCGCAGTTCGATTTCCACGAACGCGTCGAGCGCGTGAGGCTCGACGTCTCGCATGCGCACTTCTGGGACCTGACCGCGATCGACGCGCTCGATCGCATCGTCAACAAGTTCCGGCGTCACGGCGTGGCGGTCGAGATCGTCGGCCTGAACCGCGCCAGCGCGACCATGATCGAGCGCTACGCGACGCACGACAAGGGCGATGCGGGCGCGGCGACGCTCTCGCATTGAGGCGCGCCGGCCTCGGCGCGTCGCTCGCAAGGGGGCTGGCGCGCGAGGCACGGAGCGCGAAGCGGCGCGGGGCCGTTCGACGGCCCCGCGCCGCTTCATGCTTGCCGCTGGCGCCGGCGGCGCGCCTACTTCGCGGCCAGCGCCTCGTCCACCGCGCGATCGCGCCAGACGTTCTCAGCCACCTCGAGCTTGCGCGGAATCAGCTTCACGCCGTAGAACGCGTCGGCCACCGCCTGCTGCGAGGCGACGATCCGCTCGTCGATCGGCACCGCGCCGAACGGCACGCGCTTGAACCAGGTTTCCACCAGCGCGGTGTCGAGCCCCACCTTGGGCGCGATGATGGCGGCCGTCTCGGCGGGATGCGCATTGACCCACAGGCCGGTCTCGCGAAGCTGGCGCAGCACCGCGCCCACCACCTCGGGATGCGCGGCGGCGAAGTCGCGGGTGGCCTCGTAGAAGTTGTAGGTGGCCGTGAGCCCGGTGTAGTCCGACAAGGTGCGCACCTTCAGCGAACCCTGCGCGGCCGCGTAATAAGGATCCCAGACCACCCAGGCGTCCACGTCGCCGCTCTCGAAGGCGGCGCGCGCGTCGGCGGGCGCGAGATAGACGGGATGGATCTCGTCGTAGCGCAGGCCGGCCTTGTTGAGCGCGGCCAGCAGCAGGTAGTTCGAGCTCGAGCCCTTCTGCAGCGCGACCTTCTTGCCGCGCAGGCCCGCCACGTCGCGGATCGGCGAGCCGGCCCTCACGAAGATCGCCTCGTTGTGCGGGGCCGGCTGCTCGGCGCCGACGTAGACGAAGCGCACGCCGCCGGCCTGCGCGAACACCGGCGGCGGCGCGCCGGTATAGCCGAAGTCGATGCTGTTGGCGTTGAGCGCCTCGAGCAGTTGCGGGCCGGCCGGGAACTCGAACCATTTCACCGTGTAGCCGAGCGACTTCAGCTTGTCGTCGAGCGCGCCCTGCGCCTTCACCACGGCGAGCAGGCCGGCCTTCTGGTAGCCGATGCGCAGCAGGTGGTCGGCGCCGGCCTGGGCGCTGGCGGCGGTGGAAGCGAGCAGCGCGGCGGCGCTGAGGAGGGCGGCGGGCAGCCAGCGGGTGAAGCGGGGCATCGGGCAATCTCCGGGAGGGTGGCCGGCGGGCGGCGCAATTCGACGAAGCGGCAGCCCCCTTTCTGGCGAGGGCCGCCCCAGTCGAAAAATCGTCGCACGGGCATCCATGCGCACCAACCAAGCATTGCCGATATCAATATGACGACGCGCCGACTATGGTCTTCAGCGCGCGGGGCGATTGCCTTCGAGGGCGCGTGGCGCGTTGGGGACGCCACGCGGGAATGGAGTTTCAGCGCTTGCCGCGCTTGTCCTTGCCGCTGCCGTCTCGCGGCGCTGGCTGGCCTTCGCCGCGCGCGGCTTCCTCGCTGAGCTGCTTGTCGAGGATGGTGGCCACGCGCCCGCCGAGGTAGGCGCCCGAGGCGGCTTCCAGCGCGCGGTTCATCTCGCCCTCGACGAAGGTGGCCGACAGCGGCCGCAGACGCCAGATCGCGTCGACCAGGGCCGGCACGTCGGTGGCCGGCGGCAGGCTGCCTTCGTCGTAGCGGTCGAGCCGGCGCACCACCAGGTCCACCAGCACGCGCGCGATCGCGTCGAAATGCGGCCGCGCGATGCTCATCGCGTCGACCAGCTCGCGCACCGGGATGCCCTCGCGCACCAGCGCGCCGGCCGCCTCGATCAGGCCCGGCGTCTTGGCGACGAAGGACAGGCCGCGCCGCTCCAGCAGGCCCAGCTCGGTCACGCGCATCAGCGAGGCCGGCGTCTGTGGGCCGAACATCGAGACCAGGTCGGCCAGCGAATAGGTTTTCGGACGTTCGTGCGACCAGCGTCCGCCGATCGCGTTCTCCAGGCCCAGGATCGAGCGCAGGTCGTGGCCGTCGTCGATCGCCTTGATCAGGTCCTGGATGTTGGACAGCGTGTAGCCGCGCGCCAGCAGGTGGTTGATCACCTTGAGCCGGGCCACGTGGGTGTCGTCGTAGATGCCGACGCGGCCGCGCTTGCGCGGTGGCGTGAGCAGCCCGCGGTCCTGATAGGCGCGCACGTTGCGCACCGTGGTGTCGGTCACGCGGGCGAGTTCGTCGACGGTGTACTCGTTGGCATGCGCGCCTTCGGGCGGCAGCTCGGCGGGAGAGGTCGGGGTCGGTGTCGGCATGCGCGGATTTTAGCCTGTGTGCGGGCCGGCGTCGCCCCTGGCGGGCGGCGCGTCGGCGCCGGGGCCCAGCGCGCGCTGCATCAGCGCGATGTCGAGCCAGCGGCCGTGCTTGTAGCCGACCGCGGCGAGCGTGCCGGCCGGCGCGAAGCCGAACGCGGCATGCAGCGAGGTGGAGCCGCCGCGCCCGCCGTCGGCGATCACCGCGATCATCTGGCGCCACGGGCCGCGCTCGCAGCGCGCGATCAGCTCGGCGAGCAGGGCGCGGCCAATGCCGCGGCCGCGAAACGCCTCGTCGAGGTAGATCGAGTCCTCGACGGTATGGCGGTAGGCCGCGCGGGGCCGATAGGGCCCGGCATAGGCGTAGCCGGCCAGCCGGCCCTCGACGCTCGCCACCAGCCAGGGCAGGCCGTGGCCGAGCACGGTAGCGCGGCGCGCGCGCATCTCGTCGAGCGAGGGCGGCACCTCCTCGAACGAGGCGACGCTGTGCAGCACGTGGTGCGCATAGATCGCGTGGATCGCGGGCAGGTCCGCGTCGCGGGCATCGCGGATCTCGCAGGCGGCGGGGGGGGCGGCGGCGGGGCTGGACACGATCGGGATCAGGGACGGAAGAGGAGATGAATCGCCACTATGCGCGAGATATTGCGCTGGAGCAAAAAAAGCCGGTGATTCCGATTATTCGGGAAAACGCAATGCTCAAGTTTGGCCCGATCTCTCCGTAAACATCCTCAGCAATTACCGTGCGCGCGAGCGCTCCTGAATCCTGTCGATCGGCCCGCCATGAACGCCCTGTTTTCCCGCTTCTCGATCCGCACTCGCCTCTATTCGACGCTCGCGCTGGCGGCCCTGATCCTCTGCGTGACGGGCGTGGTGGGCCTGGCCGGCATGCAGAACTCGAACGAGGCGCTCAAGGATGCCTATGCCTCGCAGCTCGCCGCGCAGACCGCGCTGGCCAGCGCCAACCTGAACCTGACGATCGTGCGCACCACGCTCGATCGCGCCATCCTGCATCCGGATCGCCCGGACCTGCAGTCGGTGCTCAACAAGGCCGAATCCTACCTGGCGATTTCCGACCAGGCCTGGCGCGACTACACCGCGCTGCCGCGCCACGAGGGCGAGCAGCCGCTGGCCGACGCGGTGGGCGCCGCGCGCGGCGCCTTCATCGCGCAGGCGATCCAGCCGATGATCGACGCCCTGCGCGCCGGCCATCCCGAGGAGGCCGACCACCTGATGATGAAGGTCTCGCCGCCGCTGTCGGTGGCGCTGACCAAGGCGGCGGGCGAGCTCGACAAGTACGGGCTCGCCCGCGGCAAGGCCGTCTACGACGGCGCGCAGCGCAGCTTCTCGCTGCTGCGGCTGGTGTCGGCCGGCACCATCGTGTTCGGCCTGGCGGCCTGCCTGGGCTGCGCGATCGGCCTGCACTACGCGATCACGCGGCCGCTGGCGCGCCTGCTCGAGCATTTCCGCAGCCTGTCCGACGGCGACCTCACGCACGAGCTGCACTGGAGCTCGCGCGACGAGATGGCCGAGCTGGTGAGCGGCGTCACGCGCATGCAGCGCAACCTGGCCGAGACGGTGCGGCGCGTCTCGCGCGGCTCGGAATCGATCGCCACCGCCACGCGCCAGATCTCGGCCGGCAATACCGATCTGTCTCAGCGCACCGAGGAGCAGGCCGCCGCGCTGGAGCAGACCGCCGCCAGCATGGCCGAGTTGACCACCACGGTGCGCCAGAACGCCGACCATGCGCGCGACGCGCGCGAATCGGCCGACGATGCCAGCCGGATCGCCTCGCAGGGCGCCTCGGTGGTGGGCGAGGTGATCGGCACCATGAACGACATCGACCGCAGCTCGCAGCGCGTGGCCGACATCATCGGCACCATCGAGGGCATCGCGTTCCAGACCAACATCCTGGCGCTGAACGCGGCGGTGGAAGCCGCGCGCGCCGGCGAGCAGGGCCGCGGCTTCGCGGTGGTGGCCGGCGAGGTGCGCACGCTCGCGCAGCGCTCGGCCACGGCCGCCAAGGAGATTCGCGACCTGATCGGCGAATCGGTCGAGCGGGTGGCGGCGGGCTCGCGGCTGGTGGGCTCGGCCGGCAACACCATGACCGAGATCCGCCGCGCGATCACGCGGGTGAACGACAGCATGGCCGCGATCGCCGCGGCTTCCGACGAGCAGCGCGACGGCATCGAGCAGGTCAGCCGCGCGGTCTCGCAGATGGACCAGGTCTCGCAGCAGAACGCCGCGCTGGTCGAGCAGGCCGCGGCCGCGGCCGCCTCGCTCGAGGAGCAGGCCGACGGCCTGCGTCACGCGGTGCGCACCTTCCGCGTCGCCATGGCCTGAGCCCGCGAGAGCCGGCGGCGGGCAGGGCGGCGGCGCGTGGCGGCGCCGAACGTGCCCGGCTGCCCGTGCTCGACGCCACTGGCCGCGACTCGCCTCGGCGCATGCATGCATGCGAGCCTGAACCCGTGCATGCGCCCCGGCCTCAGTCGGCCGGCGCGATCCTGGCCGTCGCGCGCTGCGAGGCCACCACGATCAGCTTCATGGTCGCGCGCGTGGCGCCGACGAACAGCTTGCGCGCCGCGCGCGCGTCGAATGCCTCGAAATCGACCTCGGTGAGGATCACGCAGGGCGCGGCCTGGCCCTTGAAGCGGTAGATCGAGTCGAGCAGCACGTCGCCGTCCTGGTACTCGGGCGTGCCGAACAGATCGTACTTGCCGGTGAAGCGGCGCACCCGATGCGGGCCGAGCTGGTCGAGCGGCGTCAGCGCCGAATTCTCGCGGCCGCGATACGAGAGCACCGCGATGTCCTGCTTGCGGAATCCCAGCGAGAGCGCCTGCGTGATGGCGCGCTTGGTGGCGTCGATGCAGGCCTCGCCGGTGGCGTCGCCGTCGTCGTAGGGATTGAAGGCGATCTCCGAGCCGTCGAACGGGCTGCCCGATTTCAGCTCGGCCGCCAGCGGCTCGAATTCCCCCACCAGGTTGCGCAGGTAGGCGAGCACGTCGCGCGGGCTGCGGTAGTTGGTCAGCTCGCGCAACGTCACCCAGCCCTCGAAGGGCACCTCGTCGCGCGTGTAGAGCGCCTGCAGCGGATCCTCCAGCCACCACCAGGCGCCGCCCGGGCGCAGCACGCGTTCCAGCGAGGCCGCCCAGGCCGGCTGGAAATCCTGCCCCTCGTCGACGATCAGCACGTCGAAATGCCAGCGCTCGGGCACCGGCGTGGCCTCGAAGCGTTCCGCCAGCCGCGTGAAGGCATCGGGCTCGCTGAAGTCGGGCGTATGGCCCGCGTCGCGCAGCACCGAATCGCAGAACTGGTGGTAATTGGCGATGATCGCGCCCTCGGGCGCCAGCCGCTTGATCGAATCGGCCAGCGGGCGGTTGAAGCAGACATAGAGCACGCGCTTGCCGGCCGTCACGGCATCGCGCATCACGCGCACCGCGAGCTGGGTCTTGCCGGAGCCGGCGGTGGCCACCACCCGCAGCCGGAACGGCGCGAATTCGAGCCGGCGCGCCCAGGTGGCCAGCCCCGCCGAGAGCCGCGTGACCAGCGTGTCGGCCTGGCCGACCAGCGCGCTGGTGTCGGGCGCGAGCGACAGTTCGTCGGCCAGGAAGTGATGGATCTTGGCGGCGCTCGCGAACGGCGTCTCGTCGGCCGGCAGCAGCGTGGCGATCACCGCCGCGAGCTTGTCGCGCCGCGTGGCATCGACGATGCGATCGGGCGGCAGCCCCGCGATGGCCGGGTTGGCGACCGTGTAGTCGGGGCAGTAGAGCAGCGCGTCCACGCCGTATTCGCCGGCGCCGAAGGCGGCCGTCAGGCGCCGGTGCAGGGTCTCCTGCATGCGCGCGAGCTGGATCGCCACGTTGCGCTCGGTCTTCATGTAGACCTTGGCGAGCCCCTTGGGCGTCTCGCGCAGGAAGCCGGCCTTCTGCTCGACCAGCAGCACGCGCCCGGAAGGGCTCACCACCACGAAGTCGGCCTCGCCGAACACCGAGAAATTGTGATCGGGACGCGTCCAGTGGACGCCGTGATAGACCGTGTAGGCATCGGGCAGCGCGCTCTCGAGCATCGCGAGCGTGTCGCGTTCGCGTTGCGCGGCGCCGGTGGCGGCCAGGCTCTGCCAGTCGTCGGGAATGATGCGGGCCATGAAGGGACTCGGAGGGGAGGGCGCGGCTATTGTACTCAGGCGCGCGGACGGGTGGCGGCCGGGGCGCCCACCCGCGCGGGCAGGAAATTTCGCGGATCGACGGAATAGTCGCGCGAAATCCGTGTTCGCCTCGGTGACAGGATTGGCTGTCCATCGAGGAGACGAACCATGCGAGCGATACCCCGCCCTTCATCCCGACGCGCGCGCCGCCCGGGCATCCTTGCCGCGCTCGGCGCCGTGCTGCTGCTGGCCGCCGGTGCCGCGGCCGCCGCCGGCGCCCCGGCCCAGGACGAGCGCGCCTTCCTGGCCGAGAACGACACCGCCATGAGCCGCATGATGGACGACATGAGCATCAAGCCGTCCGGCGACGTCGACCGCGATTTCGTCGCGATGATGGTCCCGCATCACCAGGGCGCCATCGACATGGCGCAGGCCGAGCTGCGCTACGGCCACAACGAGCAGTTGCGCCGCATCGCGCAGGAGATCGTGGTCGAGCAGCAGCAGGAGATCGTCGCGATGCGCCTCGCGCTCGGCCAGCCGCTGCCGAGCGCCGCGCCCGCGCCGGACCAGCAGCGGCCGGCAACAGCCTCGTCCGCCTCATCCGCCGCTTCAGTTCCGTCGCAGCCGTCGGCCGCGATGTCGATGCACCACCACTCGTCCATGTCCATGAATAAGGAATCCCAATGAAAAGCTCGCCGCGCTTTCCCTCGCTGTTTCCTTCGCTGCGTCCGTCCCGGCGTTCGTCCCCGCGTCCATCCCTGATGTCGGCCGCCGCGGCCGCGATGCTGGTGCTCGCCTCGCAGGCCGCCTGCGCCGGCCAGGCGCCCGGTGCGCTGGCCGCGCCCGACGTGCCGGTCAGCCATCGCGACCGCGTCTATGCCGCCGAGCAGTTCTCGAACACGGTGTCGGTCACCGATCCGGCCGACAACCACCTGGTGGGCGTGATTCGCCTGGGCGATCCCTCGCCGGGCAACTTCAGCCCGCTCTACCGCGGCCAGCTGCTGGTGCACGGCATGGGCTTCTCGCCCGATCACCACACGCTGGCGGTGGTCTCGATCGGCTCGAACTCGGTCAGCTTCATCGACACCCGGACCAATGCCGTCAAGCACACCACCTATGTCGGCCGCTCGCCGCACGAGGCCTTCTTCACGCCCGATGGCAAGGAGGTGTGGGTGACCGTGCGCGGCGAGAACTACGTGTCGGTGATCGATGCGCGGAGCTTCGAGGAGAAGACGCGCATCACGGTGCCGGCCGGCCCGGGCATGACGATCTTCTCGCCCGACGGGCAATACGGTTACGTGTGCTCGTCCTTCAATCCGGAAACCGAGGTGATCTCGGTGGCCGACCATGCCATCGTCGGCCATGTGCCCCAGGCCAGCCCGTTCTGCCCGAACATCGCGGCCACGCCCGACGGCCGGCAGGTCTGGTTCACGCTGAAGGATGTCGGCAAGACCCAGGTGTTCGACGCGCGCCCGCCCTTCGCCCTGCTCAAGACGCTCGACACCGGTCCGATCACCAACCACGTGAACATCGTGCACAACGCGCGCGGCAGCTTTGCCTACGTGACGGTGGGTGGCCTGAACCAGGTGAAGGTGTTCCGCACCGACGATTTTTCGCAGGTCGCGACGATCCCGGTCGGCAACCTGCCCCACGGCATCTGGCCGTCGGGCGACGGCACGCGCGTGTATGTGGGCCTCGAGAATGCCGATGCGCTGGCGGCGATCGACACGGCGAGCAATCGCGTGATCGCGACGGTGCCGATCGGCCAGGCGCCGCAGGCGGTGGCCTACGTGCCCGACGCGGTGCCCGAGGGCGACGGCCGCGCCAATACGCAGCCGCTCGGCGTCTCGGGCGAGGCCGCGCACCTGGCGCTGGTGCCGGTGGGCGGCGCGGCGGCGGCCGGCACCGCGCCGACCAGCGTGGCCCTGTTCGACCAGGGGCTGCTGCAGGTGCTGCAGGCCTCGGCCACCGGCCTGCAGCCCAAGCATCCCTATGTGCTGGGCCTGGCCGGCGCGCCCGACGGCAGCGGCGCGATCGAGCCGCTCGCCAGCTTCATGACCAACCCGGCCGGCTCGGCGATCGTCAATGCGCTCGGGCAGATCCGGCGCGAGGTGGCGCCCGGCACGGATGCGGCGAACGGCACGCCGGATCGGCGGCGCTACCTGGTCATCGCGCCGCAGGTCGACGGCAAGCCGGGCGCACCGGTGCAGGTGCAGGCGCTGTAGCGGGGAGGCGGTAGCGGGAGATGAGCAGGGGCGGGGCGGAGGATCGCCCCGCGAGGATGAGCGGCGCGGGCCGCCTGGTGCTGACTTGCTGGTTCCAGCCGGCCCGGGCGGGCCGGCCGCGCGCCTCCGCGCCGTGGCGAATTCAGTGCTGCGACAGGCGCTTGGCCAGGTCGGCGCACATCAGGCTCAGGCGCACCGGCTTTTCGTAGCAGACCACGTCGAAGGTGCGCATCGCGTCGCCGATCTCGGCTTCGCTGGCCTGGCCCGACAGCAGCGCGTCGGTCAGCACGAAGATCGGCGCGCCGGGGTTGTCCGAGGCGCGCACCGAGCGGATCACCGGCGTGGCCGAGCGGCCCTCGAACAGCCATTCGGTCAGCACCGCGTCGAAGGCCTGGCTCTGCAGCGCGTCGAGGAAGGCCGGCAGGCGCTCGAAATGCGCGGTCGCGAAACCCTGCTCGTCGAGATAGCGGCACACCGAATCGGCGCTGACGCGATCGCCGTCCACCACCGCCACCAGCATCCGGTCGCTCTCGGCGCGGCGCGGGTAGATCTCGATCTTGTGGACGTCGTAGGCGCTCTGGTAGAGCACGCCGGTGTGGCGCAGCACGCGCCAGCGGCCCTGGTGCTCGTAGGCGACGAACTCGGGGCGCGCGCCCGGCTCGAGCTGCGCGCCGATCCATACCGTGCAGGGAATCTCGCTCACGCCGGCGAACAGCACCGCGTCGTGCGCGCTCGCGCCCACCATGCCGGGGTCGAGCGATTGCGCGCTGAACAGTTGCGCGGCGGGCTCGCCATAGGCTTCGGCGACCTTGCGGATCTGGGAGAGGGTCCAGGGGCTGCTGCCGCGCAGCTTGCGATGCCCTTGGGAGAAACTGAGATCGAGAATCCGGCACAGCTCGGTGGTCTGCTGCCGTTTGCCGATGCCGTTGCGGCTCATCAGCTCGCGCACGCGTTCGGCGACGGCTAGGGAGTCCGTGGTCACTGCTTCGTTGGCCATGCTGCGGGTGCGATCGGGTCGAGAAAGTCGCTTTACGACGTGTGGTTCATGTCGGACGAAGCCGTCTGTACTAGAGCGAGCCGACCGGCCACGCACGCAAACGTTAACTTTACCGCAAATCAGAAATGGCTCCGCCGACATTTACACTGGTGGATGTGAAAGCTGTAACCAAACATTGCGAAAACTCGCGCCGGGCACGGCTTGTGGCGCGACCGGGCGGGGCTCGCGAAAGCCCGGGAACGTCCTCGAGTACCCGCCTCCGGCGGTGCGCGGCCGATCGTGGGCGGCGGGTTTCAGCGTGGTCGTCGCGGTTCGTCGGTCTTGTTCCTGGCCCGTGGCCGTGCCGATCCGACGCGAGACGGCACGCGGCTTCAAGTGCATTCGCGAAAAATCCCGAAGCCGCGGCCGGTAGAATGGCCGGTTCCCTCCCACTCGATCGATTCGCAGCACGCCGCGCATGACCACCACCTATCCGCTCCACGGCGCCTTCTCGCGCCCCGACGACGCTTTTCCCGAACAGGCCGACGTGGTGATCGTCGGCGCCGGCATCATGGGCTGCGCGGCGGCCTACTACCTGTCGCGACGCGGGCTCAAGGCGGTGGTGTTCGACAAGTCGCGGGTGGCAGGGCAGCAGTCGACGCGCGCCTGGGGCTTCGTGCGCCAGCAGGGCCGCGAAGCGGCCGAGGTGCCGCTGATGATGGCCGGCATGCGGATCTGGGAAGGCCTGGAGCGGGAGCTCGGCACCGATCTCGAATGGCGCCAGGGCGGCTGCCTCTACCTGGCCGACCAGGAGGACGACTGGGCTGCCTACCAGGACTGGCTCGAGGTGGCGCGCCAGCACGGGCTCGACACGCGCACGCTGTCGCGCGACGAGGTCGGCCGGCACGTGAACGGGCTGGCCGCGCCGGTGCTGGGTGGGCTCTACACCGCCAGCGACGGCCAGGCCGAACCGCGCCGGGTGGCGCCCGCCTTCGCGGCGCGCGCGATCGAGGGCGGCGCGCGCTTCTTCGACGGCTGCGGCGTGACGGCGATCGAGACCGCCAACGGCGCGGTGACAGGCGTGCTCACCGAGCGCGGCCGGGTGAGGAGCGCGCGGGTGATCTGCGCGGCCGGCGCGACCAGCTTCCGCCTGCTCGACGGCATCGGCATCCGCCTGCCGCAGCAGACCGTGCGCGGCACCTGCATCCGCACCAACGCGCTGCCGGCCGTCTCGGCCGCCACCATCTGGGGCCACGGGCTCGGCATCCGCCAGCGCGCCGACGGCGCGATCAATCTCGCCGACGACATGACGGTCGACCTCGACTTCAGCTTCGGTCATCTGCGCGGCCTGTCGCTCTACCTGCCGGAATTCTGGAAGCACCGCGAGAAGTTCCGGGTGCGCGTGAACGGCGCGCTGCTGGCCGACCTGAAGCGCCGCCTGGCGGGCGGCCACGACGCGATCGAGCCGCGCGAGCCGCTGCCGCGGCCAAACCCGGCGCAGGGCCCGCGCGCGCTGGCGCGGCTCAAGCGCATCTTCCCGGCGCTGGCGGCCGCGCAGGCGGTCGAGAGCTGGGCCGGCCTGATCGACGTGCTGCCCGACGGGATCCCGGTGATCGACGCGCCCGAGGCGGTGCGGGGCCTGGCGATCGCCACCGGCTTCTGCGGCCACGGTTTCGCGATGGGGCCGATCGTCGGGCGGCTGCTGGCCGAGCTGGTCGACAGCGGCCAGCCCTCGCTGGCGCTCGGCGAATTCCGCGCGCGCCGCTTCGTCGACGGCACCATGAAGCGGCCGCGCAGCATGCTCTGAGGGCAGCCGCGGGCCAGCGCGGCGCTTGGCAAGCGGGGCGCTTCTCGGCATGATGCAGGGCTGTCCTGCCGCGCCGTGCTAGCGCGCGGACGAGACCCCAGGAGGAGCGCAGCGAACGCTGCTACGATGAACCACCCGCGCCGTTTCACCCCGCCGGCATCCCTGTCCGGGCGGGCTCCGCATCGGGCGCCGGCCGCGCCGCGCCGCCCGCCTCCCCGGGTCGCCCGGGGAGGCTGGGCCGCGCTCTGGCTGCTGGCCGTCCTGCCTGCCGCGCATGCCGCGCACGCCGACGGCGTGGATCTCGCCGCCGCCCGTTTCCAATCCCTGCTGAGCTGCCAGCCCGGCGCGCGTTCGCCCTTGCCGGCCGAGCGCGCCGCCTGGCGCGAGGCGGGCTTGTCGATCACCGGCTACGCGCACGACGGCGGGGTGCTGATCGACGATCGCCGCGAGGATCCGGCCGACCGCTGGGAGGAGATGCGGGTGCGCTTTCCGCGCCCGGTGACGATCGAGGGCAATCCCGTCACCGTGGTCCATCTGGCGCGCCAGCAAAGCGGCGATACCGACGCCGATCTCGACCTGAGCATCTACGCCGAAACCAGCGGCGACGTCGGCACCTTCGCCGCGGCGCGCCGGCTCGCGGCGCTGCCCTCGGCGGTGCCGGCCGGCCTCGATATCTCGAACAACCAGGAAGACGGCCATGTCGCCGGCTTCCACGCCGGCTACCTGCGCTGGAGCGCGCCGCTCTCGAAGCGCCAGGCCGACGCGCTGGCCGAGCCGGGCAGCACCTACCTGCCGGGCGCGCACCGGCTGCCGGCGGTGCGCTTCGCCGGCGCCATGGCCGCCGAGCCGGGCCGTTTCGCGTTCGGCTGCGTGGTCTTCGGCCCCGACGTCACGCCGATCGACGGCATGTAAGACCGCCGCCGATCGCGGGCCGCGCCGGCGACGGGATGCGGTGCGCCCCGCCTGGGCGAGCACGCGGCTTGCTCGCCGCGCGGCCGGCGCGATCCTGCCCCGTTGCGGGCCGGCTCCCGGGGGCCGGGGCATGAACCGCGAGCATGCCGCAAGGGCAGGCTCCGGCGCTCGATCCGCCATCGATCCGGGGCCTTGCACGAGCCGCCGTCGGTCGCCGCGAGCCACTGCGAACGAGACGCGGATTCAGACGCAAAACACGACGAAAAACCAACAAACTTCACGTTCTCGCCCCTTTCTCCTTACGCCTGCGTGACAAGTTGAAAAACATCGTGTCGCGCTCGCCAAATCCCGCCCGAAACTCGTTACCATTCAGCGTTTTTTGAAATATCCGGTAAACATGAAAGTTCGGAATGCGAGTCTCTGGGCGCCCGCGGGGATGCGGCGCTGGGCATACGCGGCGGGGGCCCTGGTGCTCGCGCTGGCGGTGCGGCTCGCCCTGCATCCACTGCTTGGGCCGGTGATGCCCGGCACCGCCTTCGCGATCGCGGCGGTGCTGGTCGAATATTATCTGGGCCTCGCGCCCGCGCTCACCGTGATGCTGCTCGGCCTGGTGATCGCCGACTTCCTGTTCGTGCCGCCCTATGGCTCGCTCGACAACTTCCTGGTGATCGAGCGCGGCGACGTGGTGCTGCTGATCTCCTATCCGCTGGTGACCCTGCTGGTGATCGTGCTGGTCGAGCGCCTGCGCCGCGCGCAGTATCGCGCCGGCCTGGTCACCGCGGTGGCGCAGTCGCGCTACGAGATGCTGCTGCGCCAGGACAACGAGCGGGCGCTGGCGCGTCGCGCCGTCGACGAAACGCATCGGCTGCTGCGCTATCTCGCGCAGCACCAGCAGAAACTGATTCTGATCAAGGCGCTCGAGCGCGATGCCAGGCAACGCGCCCAGGTCGGCCAGAGCGTCGACGCGCCGCTGCCCTTCGACGGCGAGGTCGCCCCCGGCCCGCTGCATGCCGAGCTCCATCCCGACGATATCCAGCGCGTCACGCATGCGCTGTCGGCGGGCAGCCACCGCGTGCGGATCCGCTCGGCCGCGCTGGGCGGCGATTTCCGCCTGGCGCCCTGCATCTGCGAGCGCTTCACCACGCATGCCGGCGACTTTCTGGTGCTGCGCACCGAGGAGGCCTGAGATGGGCGCGAGCGACAGCGGCCTGACCCGGCCGACGGCCAAACCCTCTGCCGCCGCGCCGATCTTCGCCGAGGGCGACGGCCACGCGGTGCTGCTGCTGCACGGCCTGTCCAGCTCGCCGCTCGAATTGCGCTACCTCGCGCGCTACCTGCAGGACGAGGGCTTCACGATCTGCGCGCCGGTGATCGAGGGCTACAGCGCCGGCTCGGCCGAGCTGCCGATGGAGCGCTGGATCGAGGGCGCGGTGCGCGAATACGATGCGCTCGCCGCGCGCTACGAACGCGTCTCGGTGGTCGGGCTGTCGATCGGCGGGGCGCTGGCGCTGCGGCTGATCCAGGCGCGTCCCGACGCGCAGGCGCTGGCCCTGCTGTCGCTGACGCTGACCTACAACGGCTGGGCGATCCCCTGGTACCGCTTCATCCTCGACCTGGCCTACTACACGCCGCTGCGGCACCGCTATCGCTACCGCGAGGCCGAGCCCTTCGGACTGCGCAACGAGGCGCTGCGCGCCAAGATCGCGCGCGCCATGGAGCGCGACGCGTTCAGCGAGGTCGGCCCGTCCGAGATCTCGCTGCCGGCGCTGCACCAGGCGAACCGGCTGGCGCGGCTGGCGCGCCGGCAGCTCGGCGAGATCGAGAACGACACCCTGGTGATCCACTCGATCGACGACGAGACCTCCAGCCCGCGCAACCCGAACACCATCATCGAGCGGATCGGCGCGAGCTTCCTGCGCACCATCTGGCTCGACGATTCGTATCACATGATCACTTCCGACAACGAACGGGAAATCGTCGCGCGCGAGACCGCGCTGTTCCTGCGCGAGAGCGAGATTGCGCACGGCGCCGGCGCGGGGGCGCCGCCGGTCGTGTCGAAAGCGCTCGCGCGGCGGCTGCGCCAGCTCGCGGCGGTGGCCCGCAAGACCAAATGAAGCCAGTCCTTTTCCGCTCCGTGCCGGGCGCCGCGAGCCGCGCCGCTACCATCACCCTGGCCGCCGCGCTCGCCTGCGCGGCGCCGCTCGCCCAGGCCGATGCCGATGCCGAATCCGGCAGCGGCGCTGCGGCCGTCGCCGGCTCCGCGGCGAGCGGCGCCTCGCCCTGGAAGATCACGATCGGCCCGGGCGTCTACGTGGCGCCGCAGTATCCGGGCTCGCGCCACCTGAAGGCCTATCCGTTCCCCGCGCTCGACATCTCCTACCGCGACCGCTTCTTCTCGCAGGGCCCCGACGTGCTGGGCTGGAACGTGCTGTCCAGCGGCGACACCTACCACCTCGGCATGGCCGTCAGCTTCGATTTCCAGTCGCGCGACGCGAAGGACGACGCGCGCCTGCGCGGGCTGCCCGACGTGCACGACGGCCCCAAGCTCAAGCTGTTCGCCGATTACACGATCTGGGCCTTCACCGGCGCGCTGGCCGTCTATCGCGACGTGCTCGGCTACGGGCAGGGCACCACCGCCAGCGCCGATCTCTATGCCTCGCTGCCGCTCAATGGCTGGCTGTTCTCGATCGGGCCGGGCCTGACCTGGGCCAACGGCGCCTACACGCGCACCCTGTTCGGCATCTCGCCGGCCGAGAGCGCGGCCTCCGGCCTGCCGTCCTACGGCACCGGCTCGGGCGTGCGCGACGTGCACCTGAACTTCTACATGACGCACGACTTCTCGCGCCACTGGGTCGGCACCCTCAATTCGACGCTCGGGCGCCTGCAGCGCTTCGCGGCCTCCAGCCCGATCACCGAGCGCCGCACCGAGTGGACCACCTTCGCCTCGCTCGGCTACCGGTTCTGAGGCGGCGCGCGCCGCGCCCGGCAGGCGCGGCGATTCGCCGGTAGCATGTGGCCCTGGCGGCAGCGCGTCCGCCATCCCCGGCCACCACCTGATCCCCGCGATGAACGACTCCCTTTCCCTTGGCCGCCTGCTCGCGCAGGCGAACGCGAACCACCAGCCGATCGAGGCGCTGCCCGCGGCCCTGCAGCCGGCCGATGCCGATGCCGCCTACGCGGCGCAGCACGAGCTGATCGCCGCGCTCGGCGGCGGGATCGGCGGCTGGAAGGTCGGCGCCAAGTCGCCCGACGCGCCGCCCGCGGCCGCGCCGCTACCGGCGCATGGCGTGATGCATGGCGATACCGCCGTCTATACCGCCGACGCGCGGCGGCCCTTCGGGCTCGAACTCGAGATCGCGTTCCGCCTGGGCCGCGTGTTCGAGCCGAGCGAGACCGCTTATGGCGAGGCCGAGGTGGCGGCGGCGATCGCCTCGGTGGGCGCGACCATCGAGGTGGTGGCGAGCCGCTTCGCCCGGTTTCCCGACGTCGAGCGCCTCGCCCAGCTCGCCGACCTGCTCAACCACACCGCGCTCGCGGCCGGCGAATTCGTTCCGTATCGCGAGGACCTGCCGTTCCTCGCGCCCTCGCTGTCCTTCACCTTCAACGGCCAATCGCTGTTCTCGGGCACGCCGGGCAACCCGGCGGGCGACCCGCGCCGGCTGCTGGCCTGGCTGGTCAATCACGCGACCGTCGCGCGGCGCGTGGCGCTCACGCCGGACCAGGTGATCACGGCCGGCACCTATGTCGGCCTGGTGCAGGTGGCCGGCAGCGGCGTGGCGGTCGGCCAGATCGCCGGCCTGCCGCCCGTGACGCTGACGATCGCCTGAACGCCGCTTGACCACCGCTTGACCACCGCATGAACGCCGCCTGAACGCGCCCGGATCTCGCCCGGGTTCGCGTTGTCGATCGCCGGCAACGCTCACGCCCGGCGCGGCCGGCGATCCAGCCGGGGCAGGCGGAACGACCGTGTCCAGCCGCTATCGCATCGCCTCGATAAGCATTGCAGCAATCGGGATTTGGCTTGCGGGCCGCCTTGATTACCATCGGCGCTCCGGCCGCGCGCCCTGGTTCGCGGCCGCCGATCAACCGCACTGCGCGAACCCCGGACACCTGACGATGCGACACGGCCACCCGATCCCCCCCAACCACGACAGCACGGCGGACCTGCCGGACGACGGCGCGCGCCGCCGCGACTGGCTCAAGGCGGCGGCCGCCGCCGCGCTCGCGCTGGCGCGCCCGGCGGGGCTGGCCGGCGCCGGCCTGGCGGCGCTCGGCGCGAGCGGCGCGGCGCTCGCGGCCGGCGAGACCACGCTGCGGATCGGCTACCAGAAGTACGGCAATTTCGTGGTGCTGAAGGCGCGCGGCACGCTCGAGAAGCGGCTCGCGCCGCTCGGCGTGACGTTGCGCTGGATCGAGTTCCCGGGGGGCCCGCAGTTGCTGGAGGGGCTGGCGGCCGGCGCCGTCGATATCGGCACGGTCGGCGAGACGCCGCCGATCTTCGCGCAGGCCGGCAAGGTGGACTTCGTCTATATCGGCGCCGAGCCGCCCGCGCCGAAAGGCGAGGCGATCGTGGTGCCGCACGATTCGCCGATCCGCTCGGTGGCCGAGCTGCGCGGCAAGAAGGTGGCGCTCAATCGCGGCTCGAACGTCCACTACCTGCTGGTCAAGGCCCTGCAGGAGGCGAAGCTCGACTATCGCGAGATCCAGCCCGTCTACCTGGCCCCGGCCGACGGGCGCGCGGCCTTCGAGCAGCGTGCCATCGACGCCTGGGTGATCTGGGACCCTTACCTGGCCGCAGTCGAGCGCCAGACCGGCGCGCGCACGCTGCGCAACGGCGAGGGCATCGTCAGCAACACGCAGTACTACCTGGCGAGCCGCGCCTTCGCCGGCGCGCATCCCGAACTGGTGCGCGCGGTGCTGGCCGAGATCGACGCCACCGACGCCTGGGCACGCGAGCACGTGCCCGAGGTGGCCGCCCAGCTCTCGCCGCTGGTCGGGCTCGATGCGCCGACGCTGGAGCTCGCGCTGGGGCGGGCCACTTACCACGTCGAGCCGGTCGGCGACGCGACGCTGGCTTACCAGCAACAGATCGCCGATGCCTTCACGGCGCTGAAGCTGATTCCGGGCAAGCTCGACGTCACGCAGGCGCGCTGGGCGGGGCACTGAAGCGAACCGGGCCGCTCCCTCCCTGGCGGGAGGCGGCCCGGCATGCAACCGCGCCGCCTCAGGCGCTCAAGCTCCCACCGCCACCGCGCGACGCGCCGCGAAATCCCAGCGCAGCGCCTGCCGCGTGTCGACGCGCGCCGGCAGCAGGCCCGCCTTCAGGAAGGTATCGGCGATCTTCTGCTGCTCGCCGAAGTGGGCCGCCGTCACGGCGCGCACCGCGTAGCTGCGCCGCGCGTTGGCGCGCTCGATGGTGGCCGCGTCGAGCCCCCAGATCGGCGCCAGCACGGCCGCGCCCTGGTCCGGATGCGCACGCAACCAGTCGCCGGCCTGCACCAGCGCGTCGAACACCGCCTGCAGCACCGCCGGATGCGCGGCCGCGTAGTCGCTGGCCGCGAGGTAGTAGCGCTGGTACGAGGCCAGCCCCGTGCCGTCGGCCAGCACCTTGACCTCGGGGCGACGATCGACCGAGGCCACGTAGGGATCCCAGGTGATCCAGGCGCCGACGCTGCCGCGCTCGAAGGCGGCGCGCCCGTCGGCGGGCGTCAGGTAGTGCACCGAGACGTCGGCGGGTGCCAGGCCCGCCTTGGCCAGCGCGGCGAGCAGCAGGTAATGGCTGCCGGCCGCCTTGGTGGTGGCGATGTCCTTGCCCTTCAGGGCGGCCAGCGTGTCGATGCCGCTGTCGCGCTTGACCAGGATCGCCTGCGCCGAGGGCGAGGGCGCTTCCTGGGCGAGGTAGACGAAGCGGGCCTGCGCGGCCTGGGCGAACACCGGCACGGTATCGGCCACGTCGGCGCTGAAGTCGACGGCGCCGACGTTGAGCGCCTCGGTCAAGGGCAGGCCGCTGGCGAACTCGTGCCATTCGACGCGCGTGTTCAGCGGCGCGAGCGCTGTTTCCAGCGTGCCGTGCGCCTTGAGCAGCGTGATCAGCGTCGAGGATTTCTGGTAGCCGATGCGCAGCACGCCGGGCGCGCCCTGCGCCCGCGCGAGCGGGCCGGCGGCGGCCAGCGTCAGGGCCAGCAGGGAACGGGAGAAGGCGCGGCGCGTGAGTCGGGACATGAAGCGGATTCCTGGAGACGGGAGACGGTAGGCAATCCGCTAACGTACCGGTTCTGCCTGCTGCAGCGAACCGATCATTTCAGCTATCGATCCGAGCGCCAGGACTATCTCGCGCGGCGTTGCGCGGCGTGAGCGCCGGCGCTTCAGATCTCGACCTGGAAGGCCTTCCAGCGATGCATGCGCTCGCGCAGGTCGAACACCTCGCCGTCGGCGGCGAAGGTGCCGTCGCCGCGATGGTGGAGCACGCGACGCTCCTCGCGCGCGTCGTTGACGGCGGCGGCCACCGCGCGCAGCACGAACAGGTCGTGGCGCTCGGCCAGCGTGTCGTCCTCGATCACGCATTCGATGTTGTAGAGGCAGTCGGTCAGGCGCGGCGGCGCCACCTGCTTCGAGGGCGCGGTGGCCAGGCCGAAGCGTTCGAACTTGTCGAGCTCGGCGCCGCTGCAGTTGCCGATCTCCACCAGGGTGGCGGCCCAGTCGGCGCCCGGCACCGCCAGCACGCATTCGCCGGTTTCGCGCAGCGCCGCGTGGCTGTGGTCCCAGGGGCCGATGATCGCGCCCACCAGCGGCGGCGAGTGGCGCATCACCATGTGGAAGCCCATCGTCATCACGTTCGCGCGCTGGCCGTCGTGGGTGACGACCAGCGCCACCGGGCCGGATTCGAGCAGGCGATAGGTCTTCGAGGGATCGATGTCGCGCAGGGCGGGTTTTCGCATGGAAGTCTCCGAAAACGAGGGGCGCCGCGCGGCTGGCGCGCGGCGTGTCGCGGGATGCCGCCTCAGCGTGCCGCGCGCAGCCGCCTGGCGTCCTGCAGCGGCGTGAGCCCGAACTGCCGCTGGTACTCGCGATGGAACTGCGAGAGCTTGTCGTAGCCGACCGAGGCGGCCACCATGCCGAGGTCGCGCGAGCCGCGCAGCAGCAGGCTGCGTGCCTCGTAGCGCCGCAGCCGCTTCTGGTATTGCAGCGGGCTCATGGCGGTGGTTTCCTTGAAGTGGTGATCGTCTGCAGTTCGGGGCTGGGGTTCGCGGCGATTATCGCGCCGGCGCGCGGATCGACAAATGAGGCGCGGATCCGGAGGATCGTGCACTGGTCGTGGAGTCGGAGGGCGACCGGGGCCGGATCGGGATGGCGCTTCGCCGGCCGAGGCCACGGCCCGGGCTCGTGAGCCTTGTCGGCCTCGTCGCTGGCGTCGGTAGCCCCGGCGATATCGGCAGCGACGCCGCCCCCTGCCGCCGAGGCGCCGCCCGGCGCCCACCGGCGATGGTACATTGGAGCGTTCGTGACTTCGCCGCCATGGCCGGCTCCAGCATGACAGCTTCGATCCTTCCGCCGGGCGGGCGCGCCGGCGAGGCGGCCCCGGCCATCGCGCGCAAGACCGAGGTGCGCATCTGGCAGGCGCCCGAGCTGGCCGCCGAACTGCTGCGCGGCGATTTCCACGATTTC
The DNA here is from genome assembly GCF_007828315.1 of Burkholderia sp. SJZ089. NCBI lineage: Bacteria > Pseudomonadati > Pseudomonadota > Betaproteobacteria > Burkholderiales > Burkholderiaceae > Burkholderia > Burkholderia sp. SJZ089. The sequence continues at coordinate 196,812 of NZ_VIUM01000004.1, forward strand.
TCCTACGACGTTCACACCCACGACACGGCCTGTTTCGCGCTGATCACCTCGGGCGCGATCCGTATCCGCATGCGCGGCAGCGAGTTCGTGGCCCGCCAGGGCGACCTCTACGCGATCGACGCCGACGAGCCGCACGCGGGCGGCCCCGTCGATCCGGGCGGCTGGCGCCAGCGCACCGTCTATGTGCGCACCGAGCACCTGCGCTCGCTGCTGTCCGACGGCGAGGCGCGCGGCGGCGCGGCGATCCGCGGGCCGATCATCGGCGATGCGCGGCTCAACGCGCTGTTCTATCGGGTCCACCAGGAATCGGAGGCGCAGGGCGACGCGCTGCGGCGCGAGGAGCGTTACCTGCGCTTCGTCGCGCGGCTGTTCGAGCGGCATGTGCATGAATCGCCGTCGCTGGCCGCGCCGGGCGCCGCGCCGCGCGCGGTGCGTCTCGCGCGAGAATTCCTCGACGCGCGCCTGGACCAGCAGGTCCATCTCGAGGAGATCGCCGGCGCGGCCGGCTTGCCGGTGTTTCGCCTGTTCCGCGCCTTCGAGCGCCATCTCGGCATGACGCCGCATGCCTATCAGCGCCAGGCGCGCGTGCGCGCGGCGATCGCGCTGATCCGGCTCGGGCGGCCGCTCGGCGAGGTGGCCGCGGCCAGCGGCTTCGCCGACCAGGCGCACCTGACGCGCTCGTTCCGCCGCATGATGGGCGTCACGCCGGGCGTGTTCCGCGACGCCACGCGCGCTCGGGCGCCGCGCGCCTGAGCGCGGCGGCGCGTGGTTGCGCCGGTCCACTTCGATTCAAGCTCCGGCCCGGCTTGCCGATTCGCGCTCGATTCCCATCCGGCACGATATCCGATCGGGCGCCCCGGCCATCATGCGGTTCCTGCCGCGATCACGGCTTCGCCGCCCCCGCTTGCCTCACTTCAACAAGCCGAGATTCGAGACGATCTTGCCGATCGCCTTGCGCGGGCCCACCAGCGCCACGCCGAGATAGGCGAGCTCGGCGGTGGCCACCTGCGCGACCGCGTCGCGAAACGCCGAATAGTCGGTGGTCTGCTGGCCCTGCACCGGGAAGTCGACCACCTCGCAGCCGGCCGCCAGGGCCTTGTCGCGGATCGACGGCAACCGGGCCGCCTCGGCCGAGAGCACGGCGATGCCGATCGGGATCAGGCCCGGATGCGAGACGCCGTCGGCGTCGACCAGCGGCGGCCCGACCAGGGCCGGCTGGCGCTGGCCGATGGTCAGCGCCAGCACGGCCGCGGCATTGGCGGCGCGCCCGGGCGGCAACTGGCTGTCGACCACGATCACGCAGCGTTCGGCGACCGGCGCCGCGCTGTGCTCGGGAATCACTGGGTTCATGCGGAAATCCTCCTGGAAAGCGATGAGGACCGCATTATTCGATCGCGCGCCGCGGGTGTCTTGAACGCTATTGCAGGGCAGTCGGCGTTTTTCGTTTCTTACGAACTTCTGACTGGCTCGGCGGAACCTTAAGAAAATATTGCGTAATGAAGCGGTGTTTTTGATTAATTGCAACGTTTGCGATCGTCGCGTAGGATTCGAACCAGACCAAAAATCTTATAACCGTCGAATCCGAGGCTTGAAGTGATCCCATTGTATTTGTCATATGCATCGAATTCCGATGCGCCGTCCCGGTTTCATGAAAGTCGGGCGGCTAGGATCACCTCGATGTGAAGCGTTGAGTCCAGCTCAATCCTCCGATATCGGAGTTTCATGTAACCGCTTTGTTGCTTCGATGAAAGTCGGGTGCGGTATTAATTTTTATTCTCGTTGACGCCTGCATTCTTCCAATTCTCTGGCATGGGCGGATGCATTGCCCCATTGCTTGAGATTCGTTTTGCAGGCAGCGCACGACGGAACATACCGGCATTCATAAGCCGCTATCGAATTCAGTAAAGGTGCTGCCATGAATACGCTCCAAGAGGCTCGACCGGCTGCCGCATCACGGCGACCCGGAGCCGCTTCCGGTTCGCATGCGCGAGCCGCGCTCTGTTATTGGCTTACCGGGTTGCCCGGCGCGGGCAAGACCACCCTGGCCCGTGCCTTTGCCGCGCAGTTGCGCGAGCGGCATCGCGACGCGCTCGTGCTGGACGGCGACGAACTGCGTGCTCGTCTGAATCGAGATCTGGGTTTCGATCGCGCCGGCCGTGCCGAAAGCGTGCGCCGTACCGCCGAAATCGCCCGTGTGGCAGTGGATGCCGGCCTGGTGGTGCTGGTATCGCTGGTGTCGCCATTTGAAGAGGACCGGCGGCAAGCCGCCGAGATTGTAGGTGTCGATCGTTTCGTCGAGGTGTTCGTGGACGCCTCGCTCGACTGCTGCATGCAGCGTGATCCGAAAGGCATGTACCTGAAGGCACGCGCGGGTTTGATTCCAGGCTTCACCGGCATTTCCGCTCCCTACGAACGTCCGGTCTCGCCCGGTTTGCATATCGTCACCGATCAGGGCACTTGCGCGGATGGCATCGATCGCCTGATGCGTCATTTCGAGCTCCAGCGCCCCGGGTGACCGCAGCCCCGGCGCCGCCCATGCGCCGAGCGCGATATCTCGCGGCGTGGCGGCGGGGCATCGAACCATGTCTTGTCGATCCGTATCCATGCCGGATCGGAGAGACGCGGCCTCCAGCCACCGCCTTAGCCGCATTTTCATGCAGTGTCTTGCCATTTACCGATCATGTTCATTCTTTTTGGGTCCCCTCGTTCCGGCACCACGCTCTTCAAGGAGGCGCTCAATCTTCACAGCGGGATCTTCATTCCCAATCAAACCACCTTCATCAGTCCGATTGCCCATGTGCTCGGCTGCATCAGCGACTGGGCGGTCGCGCGCCGGCTGATTGTCGAGATCATCACTTCGGCCGACGATTTCGCCGAGGTCCTGCAGCCTTATATTTCAGCAGCGGAGGTCGAAACCGCCGTCACCGGTGCCGAACCGACCCTTGCCGGGGTGCTGAGCGCGATCTACGCGCGGATGGCGCACAACACTGGCCGCCGCATCGGTGGGGACAAGACGCCCGACGATCTGCTTTCGATCCGCAAGCTCGAGCAGGTCGGCCTGCTCGACAGCGATCTGCGTTTCCTCCATATCGTGCGTGACGTACGCGGTGCCCTGTCTTCGCTGAAGCATGTCAGCTGGGCGCCGACCGGAATCGAGGAGTATTTCCCGCGTCTCTGGAATTACACGAACCTCCATCTGTTCAAGACCATGCACGCGCGGGACAACTACCTGCTGGTTCGCTACGAGGATTTGGTCGACGATCCGCGGCGGGTGCTCGGCCAAGCCAGCGAGTTCCTTGGGCTGCCATTCGAGGAGGCGATGCTCGACAGCACGAATCGCGCTCCGGCGCTGCGCTACGACCAAAGCCACTTGAATCTCTCGCGCCCGTTCCTGGCGGAGCGGGCCACCTCATGGAAGCACGAGTTGGCTCCCGATTTTCAGTCGCACTGCGAAAACACCGCTCACGAGGCCTTACAGGAATTCGGCTACCTCTGAGGTCGAGCCGACGCGGCACGGCGCTGGCAATGATCGGCTGGCGCTGCTTCTTCGCGTCAGGCCACCCACAGCTGCCACAGCAAGGCCACATTGAGCGCGAGGATCAGCGCCGTGCTGGCCCAGGTCGCGGCGAGCACCCAGCCGCGGATGCGCCAGCGCCCCATCAGCGCGGGGCTTGCGGCGAACAGCACCAGCGGAATCACCGCCAGCGGCAGTTGCAGGCTCAGCACCACCTGGCTGGCCACCAGCAGCTGCGCCGAACCGTGGTCGCCGAACGCGATCACCGCCACCAGCGCCGGGCCGATCGCCAGCGCGCGCGTGAGCAGGGCGCGCCGGGTCGGCCCGATGCGCAGTTTCAGGAAACCCTCCATCACGATCTGCCCGGCGAGCGTGCCGGTCACCGTCGAATTGAGCCCGCAGGCCAGCAGCGCCGCGGCGAACAGCAGGCTGGCCCAGTCGGTGCCGACCAGCGGCGCGAGCAGGCGATGCGCGTCGGCCAGGTCGCCCACGTCGGTATGGCCGCTGGCATGGAACACCGCGGCGGCCACGATCAGCAACGCCGCGTTGACCAGGAAGGCGAAACCGAGCGAGCCGAAGGTGTCGTAGCTGACGCCGCGCATGGTGTCGGCGATCGCGGCGTCGCGATCCTCGCCGACCGGCACGTGGCGCTTGACCAGGGCCGAATGCAGGTAGAGGTTGTGCGGCATCACGGTGGCGCCGACGATGCCGGCCGCCAGCCAGACCATGCCGGCGTTGCGTACCAGCTCGGTGGACGGCACGAAGCCGCCCAGCACGCCGAGCCAGTCGGGCCGCGCCAGCGCGAGCTCGGCCACGAAGCTCAACGCGACGAACAGGATCAGCGCGGCCACGCAGATTTCCAGCGTGCGATGGCCGCGCCGCTGCAGCGCCAGCATCGCGAAGGTGCCCACCGCCGAGAGCAGCACGCCGGTCAGCAGCGGCACGTGCAGCAGCAATTGCAGCGCCACCGCGCAGCCCACCACCTCGGCGACGTCGCAGGCGATGATGGCCGCCTCGGTGGCCAGCCACAGCAGCACCGTGGCACGCCGCGACAGCCGCTCGCGGCACAGTTCGGCCAGGTCGCGCCCGGTCACCACGCCCACGCGCGCCGTCACCCATTGCAGCAGCATCGCGATCAGGCTGGCCAGCGCGACCACGCTCAGCAGCCGGTAGCCGAACTGCGCGCCGCCGGCCAGCGCCGTGGCCCAGTTGCCGGGATCCATGTAGCCGACCGCCACCAGCGCGCCGGCACCGGCGAAACGGGTCCAGGGCGTGGGCGGGCGGAACTGGCCGGCTGGCGAGGGAAGGGAGGGGATCATCGGATCGGGCATCGGTCGCGGTCCTGCTGCTGAGCAAAGGATAGGCGGGAAAGACGATTCACATCGGACATGTCAGACTCATATTCACGAATGATAATTATTCTCATTCGTGTTTGGCAATTGAAAATGGCGATAAAACCCATAGCCGGCTGTCCTGGAAAACGGGGGCGGGTCGCTCGGGCCCGTGGCAGGGGCAGCGAGCCGCCGCACGCGGGAAACGGCCGGGGCAGCCGGCCGATGTGGCACCGAAGCCATGCCGCACCGGCCACGCAAGGCGCGAGCCCGCTCGCGAAGCGCCGTGGCGCCGACCGCAAGCCGCGCGGGGCGCGGCATACGCAGCGCCCGAGGGCGTGATAAGGTCCCGGTTTCGCCGGCCCGCCGGCCCGCCGGCCCCGAGTCAAGCGGAAACCGTCGACACGATGCGCATTTTTTCCCTGTCCGATATCCACGTCGATTTCGAAGGCAATGCCGAATGGGTGGCGTCGCTGTCGCGCAGCGAGTACCAGCGCGACGTGCTGATCCTGGCCGGCGACGTATCCGATTCGCTGGAGCGGCTGGAGCGCTGCCTGTCTACCTTCGCGAACTGCTTCCGGCGCGTGTTCTTCGTGCCGGGCAACCACGAGCTGTGGGTGATGCGCGACCCGCCCGGCACCACTTCGCTCGACAAGTTCGAGCAGGTGCGGCGGGTGGCCGAGGCGAGCGGCGCGACGCTGCGCGCCGAGCTGGTGGACGGCGTGGCGATCGTGCCGCTGCTGGGCTGGTACGACGAATCCTTCGGCGTGCCCGGCCAGGAGCTGCGCGATGCCTGGATGGACTTCCATGCCTGCCGCTGGCCGCAGGGCTGGACCAGCCGGCATGTCGCCGAGTATTTCACCGGCCTCAACGCGCTCGACGATCTGCCGCGCGGCCGGCCGACCATCAGCTTCTCGCATTTCCTGCCGCGCATCGACGTGATGCCGGCCTATATCCCCGCCTCGCGACGCATGCTCTATCCGGTGCTCGGCAGCAGCCTGATCGAGGCGCAGGTGCGCCGGATCCGTCCCGACCTGCATCTCTACGGGCATAGCCACGTCAACCGCGAGGTGGTGCTCGACGGCATCCGCTATCTCAACAACGCGTTCGGCTACCCGCACGAGGAGCGGATCACCAAGAAGGCGCTGCACTGCGTCTACCAGGCCGACTGAAGCCGCTTCGAGCTGCTTCGGGCCGTCTGCGCCAGGTTCGACGTGACGGTTTCGAAAAATAACTGAGTAACCGTCAAAATATAACTTGAAAAGTTACATCGCATCGCTAGAATGAGCGCTGTCGATGGTGCGCGGCATGCGCGCGCGGAGCGATCCGCGGCATCCAGGACGACATCGATCAGGACGGCCGCAAGCGCCGCGTACGCATCGCATTCATGAGGATTGCAAAGCGATGCGTCGCGCCCGGGGCCACGCGATCCGTCCCGCATCCATCAAACCGAGAGACGGACGGAGGACGGCCAGATGAACGGCGACAACACGGAGCAGGCGGGCAAGGCGGCGCGGGTGGCGATCGTGACGGGGGCGAGCCGCGGCATCGGCCGTGCCACGGCGCTTCGTCTCGCCCGCGATTTCGACGCACTGGTGCTGGTCGCGCGCAGCGGCGAGCTGCTCGAGGGCACCGCCGAGGCGGTGCGCGCGGCGGGCGGCCAGGCGCTCGCGCTCGACCTGGACCTGCGCGAGCCCGACGCGGCGGCGCAGACGGTGGCGCGCACCCTGGCGGCCTTCGGGCGCATCGACGCGCTGCTCAACATCGCCGGCGCGGTGCCGCAGATCGACCTGCTCGAGATGACCGACGCGCAATGGGACGACGGTTTCGCGCTGAAGCTGCACGGCGCGCGGCGTCTCACGGTGCATGCCTGGGAGGCGCTGAAGGCGAGCGGCGGCTCGGTGATCTTCACCTCCGGCAACTCGGCGCAGGCGCCGAAATCGGCCTTCGCGGCGGTGGCTACCGTCAACGCGGCGATCGTCGCGCTCGCCAAGGCCTTCGCCGAGCGCGGCGTGGGCGACGGCGTGCAGGTCAACAGCGTGCTGCCGGGGCCGGTGATGACCGACCGGCGCCGTTCCTACCTGGAGAAATACGCGCCCGCGCATGGCATGAGCGTGGAGCAGGCGATCGAGCAGTTTCCGCAGCAGGCCGGCATCACGCGCTACGGCACGCCCGAGGACATCGCCGAGCTGTTCGCCTTCGTGCTGTCGCCGGCCGGGCGCTGGATGGTGGGCTCGACGCTGCGCATGGACGGCGGCGAGATCAAGGCCGTCTGAGGCGGATCGAGGCCGCTGGCCGTCGCGACGGCCCCGCGGCGCGCATAGCTGCTATGCGTGCCGCTTCATGGCTCGCCGCGCGTTCGCCGTCGATACTGTCGCGGCGGCCCGGCGGGCATGGCGCGACGGCGCCGGACGTACCGAACACGACAACCAACCAAAGTGACCCCCATGCGTGGCGACAGACAGACGACGGAACAGATGGCGGGGCGCGGCGGCGCCGGCTCCGCGCAGGAGGCGAGGACCGCGGCGGCCCTCGCCCAGGCGGGCACCGCAAGCGTGCCGGCCGCACCCGCGAAACCCGGCCTGGCCGGCGAGTGGCCGCTGATCGTCGCGATCGTGCTGGTGGCGATCAACCTGCGGCCCGGCATCGTGTCGATGGGGCCGCTGCTGCCGCAGATCCAGCAGACCTTCGCGATCTCGCATGCCACCGCCTCGCTGATGACGGCGATCCCCGACCTGCTGATGGGCCTGCTCGCGCTGCCCACGCCGTGGCTGGCGCGCCGCTTCGGCCGCAACGCGGTGCTGATGGGCGCGCTGCTGCTGCTCTCGCTGGCGACCGTGGCGCGCGCCTTCGCGCCGAACACCTTCGGCCTGCTGGCGACCACGGTCGGCGTGGGCGCCGGCATCGCGATCGCCGGCGCGCTGTTCGGCGGCCTGATCAAGGCGAAATTCCCCAGCCGCGTGGCGCTGCTGATGGGCATCTACGCCACCGCGCTGTCGTTCGGCAGCACGCTCGCGGCGGCCGCCACCGGCTTCGTGGCCAGCCACTCGGCGTTCGGCTGGCGCCTCGGCGCGGGCGTGTGGGGCGTGCTCGGCATCGTGGCGATCCTCGGCGCGCGGATGGTGGCGCGCTCCGATGCGGGCGCCGCGCCTGCCCCCACGGCACCGGCACGCGCCGCGCTCCGGCTGCCGTTGCGCGATCCCAAGGCCTGGCTCGTCGCCCTCTATTTCGCCTGCGACAACCTGCTGTTCTACGCGCTGCTGTCCTGGCTGCCGCCTTCGTATCACGAGCGCGGCCTGTCGCCCGAGCGCGCCGGGCTGGTGCTGGCCACCTTCATGGCGGTGTTCACGGTCGCCAACCCGGTGATCGGTTCGCTGAGCCGCCATCACGACCGGCGCGGCTGGCTGCTGCTGTGCGCGGCGCTGGCGGTGGCCGGGCTGGCCGGCATCGCCTGGGCGCCGATGCAGCTCACCACGCTGTGGGTGGCCCTGTCCGCCTGCGGACTGGCCGGCGGCTTCACGCTCGGCATGACGCTGCCGCTCGACAACACGCACAGCGCCGAGGAAGCGAACACCTGGAATGCCTTCTCGCTGCTGGTCGGCTACCTGATCGCCGCCTGCGGCCCGTTCGCGGTCGGCCTGCTGCGCGACCTGACCGGCAGCTTCGACGTGCCGATGGCCTGCCTGGTCGGCGTGGGCCTGGCCATGGCCCTGCTCTCGCCGTTCCTGAAGCCGCGCGAGTTGCGCGCCGGCGCCTCGCACTGAAGCCAGGCGATCGCGCGGCGCCGGTCGCCCGCCGCGCGAAACCGTTGCATCCGCAACCACTTCCGCGCATCCCGGGCGCCGCCGCGCGTGCCGGCCGATAGCCCCCTTTCCCGCCCGTCCGGGCATCCCTGTCGATTGCCTCCAGACCTGCAATAATCCGAGCGCGTTCGGCGCGCCGGTGCCGGCGCGGGCGCCGCCACCGATCCGGTTTTCGTGTCAGGCAGGGTTCATGAAGGGCAATATCGACCATCCGCTGCGGCTGTTCCTCGAGATCGCGAACCGCGGGTCGCTGTCGGCCGCGGCCGAGGCGCTGTCGCTGTCGCAATCGGGATTGAGCCGGCAACTGGCCGCGCTCGAGCGCCATGTCGGGCAGCCGCTGTTCGTGCGGCACGGCCGCGGCGTCGAGCCGACCGACGCGGGGCGCCGCCTGCTCGAAGCCGCGCGGCCGGCCTACCAGGCGATCGACGATGCGGTGATGCAGTTGCGCGAGCGTCACGGCCTGACCGCCGGCAACCTCAATGTCGCCACCGTGCACACGCTCGGCCACGACTTCGTCTCGGAGATCGTCGCGCGCTTCATGCGGCAGCGTCCCGACGCCAGCGTCTCGCTGCTGGAGCGCAGCTCGCCGGGCGTGGCGGAGATGGTGGAGGGCGGCGGCGCCGAGATCGGTTTCGTCTACGACGCGGCGGTGGCCTCCGACCTGCTCGAGATCACGCCGCTGTTCGACGAGGAGATGGGTTTCGTGGTGCACCAGAGCTCGCGCTTCGCCTTGCTGGCGGCCATCACGCTCGACGCGCACACGCTGCCGCTGATCGTGTTCCCGCCCAGCTACGCGCTGCGCCGCATGCTGCACGGTCGCGCCTTCGATGCCAAGGTGGCCGCCGAGGTCGACTCGATGGACGCGATGCTGAAGCTGGTCTCGCTGACCAACGGCCAGTGCATCCTGCCGATGCGGATCCCGTCGCGCCTGCTCGGCGAATACGGGCTGACGCGAATCCCGATCGCCGCGCCGGTGATGCACCGGCGCATCGTCGCGGTGACGCGGCGCGAGCGGCCGCTGTCGGCGCTGGCCGCGCTGCTGCTGGCGATCGCGCGCGAGCTGGCGGCCGCAGCCTGAGCGAGCCGGCCTGAGCGCCCACTCAAGCGCGTCCACTCAAGCTCACCGGCTCAAGCGCGTCGGTTCAAGCGTGCCGGGTTCAGCGGGTGCCGGCCGGCTCGGCGTCGGCCGCGCGCGGTGCGTCGGCCGCCTTGGCGGCGCCGTCCGCCTGCATGAGCGAGGCGGCCGGCTTGGCCGCCCGGGCCGCGCCCGCCGCCGCCGCGGATTCCGCCTCGCGCCGCGAGGCCGCCGCGGCCTCCATCATGCCGCGCATGTCGAAGCCGGAAGGATGCTGGTAGACGCGCAGCCCGAACTCGGGCAGCACGGCGAGCAGGTGATCGAAGATGTCGCCCTGGATGGTCTCGTAGTCGAGCCAGGTGGTGGTGTCGGTGAAGCAGTACAGCTCCATCGGGATGCCCTCGGCCGTCAGCGGCAACTGGCGCGCCATGCGCGTCATGCCGCGATGGATGCGCGGGTGGCGCTGCAGGTAGCTGTCGCAATAGGCGCGGAAGGTGCCGAGGTTGGTCAGCTGGCGGCGATTGCCCATCCACTCGCCGTCGGCGCCGAGCGCGCCGTTCCATTCGGCCAGCGTGTCGCGCTTGCCCGCCAGGTAGTCCTTCAGCAGCGTGAAGCGCTCCAGCCGCGCGATCTCCTCGGGGCTCAGGAAGCGCACGCTGCTCGCGTCGATGAACAGCGCGCGCTTGATGCGTCGCCCGCCCGATTCGGTCATGCCGCGCCAGTTCTGGTAGCTCTCGGTGATCAGCTTCCAGGTCGGGATGGTGATGATGGTGCGATCGAAGTTGGCCACCTTCACGGTGTTCAGCGTGATGTCGATCACGTCGCCGTCGGCGCCCGCGCTCGGCATGGTGATCCAGTCGCCGATCCGCAGCATGTCGTTGGAAGACAGCTGCACGCCGGCCACCAGGCCCAGGATGGTGTCCTTGAAGATCAGCATCAGCACCGCCGACATCGCGCCGATCCCCGACAGCAGCAGGCCGATCTGCTTGCCGGTGATGGTGCCGATCACCACCAGCGCGGCGGTGATGTACATCACCAGCTTGATCAGCTGCATCGCGCCCTTGAGCGACAGCGTGGGCCGCTCGCGCGGCTGGGTGCGGTGCAGGTGCTCGGCGGCCGACAGCACCGCGCCGATCGTCATCGCCACCAGGAACACCACGATCGCGAACAGCAGCTTGTCGACGATCTGCGCGGCCGATTCGGGAATGTTCGGGATCGAGCGGAAGCCGAGCTGGAACACCACGAAGGGCACCAGGCGCGAGAGCCACTTGAAGGCGCCGAACTGGAACAGCACGTCGTCGAAGCGGGTGGGGGTGCGCGCCGCGAACTTCGCGACCACGCGGAACAGCACGAAGCGCACCGCCAGGGCGATCGCGCAGGAGGCGGCCAGCAGGATCAGACAGCCGACGAGGGGGGCAAACCAGATGGCATTCATTGAATCGAGGAAAAACGGTGAACGGGTGGTGCGGTAGTGCGAACCTGCCTGGCGCCGGCTCGGCCGGCTTGGCGCAGGGCGTCTGTAAGGGACCGCGGATCCGGCGCCGGGTTCCGATACTTTTTACCGATCGCCGCCGGGCGCGGCTTCGCGCGCCGGCTCGCGGGCGCCGGGCGCGATCGTACCCGTTTTTTGACGCCGCTTGCCGCCGGTGCCGGGCTCGCTTAACGTGTGCGCTTCCCGCGCGAGCGCGACGCCTGAGAACAGGCGGTGCGCGCCGGCAATCACGAGGAGGCGTTGCGATGACTCTTGCGGTATGCGATGCGGCACGAACGGCGGCCTGCCTGCCGTTCGGGCCCCTGGTGGACGCGCTCGCGGTGGCCGCGCGCGACGCGGCCGAAGGCCGGATCCTGAGCCCGGCGCGGCTGGCGGTGCCGCTGCGCGAGGGCGGCGTGATGCTGTCGATGCCGGCCGCGGCCGACGACATCGCGATCCACAAGCTGGTCAATGTCTGCCCGGGCAACCGCGAGCGCGACCTGCCGACCATCCACGGCCAGGTGGTGGCCTACGATCCCGGCAGCGGCGAGGCGCTGGTCTCGCTCGACGGGCCGACCGTCACCGGGCGGCGTACCGCCGGCATCACCATGCTGGGCGCGCGCACCTTCCTGGCGGCCGCGCCGCGCGAGGTGCTGCTGTACGGCATCGGCACCCAGGCCGCGCATCACCTCGACGCGCTGGCCGAGCTGTATCCCGAGGCGCGCGTGCGCGTGAAGGCGCGCTCGGTGGAGCGCGCGGCGGCCTTCTGCGCGCGCTGGCGCGAGAGCCTGCCCGGCATCGAGCCGTTCGGCGAGGCGCCGGTGCCCGATTCGGTCGACCTGGTGATCGCCGCCACCACCAGCGCCACGCCGGTCTATCACGAGGCGGCGCGCGCCGGGCGCCTGGTGGTGGGCGTCGGCGTGTTCACCGCGGATCGCGCCGAGATCGCCGCGCGGACCGTGAACGGCAGCGCCCTGTTCGTCGACGATCCCGACGGCGCGCATCACGAGGCCGGCGACCTGATCCTGGCCGGCGTCGACTGGGCGCGCGTCGGCTCGCTGGCCGGCGCGATCGTGGCGGCGGAGCAGGCCGGCGGCCGCGCCGAGGCGGAGCAGCCGGTGCTGTTCAAGAGCGTCGGTTGCGCGGCCTGGGACCTGGCCGCCGGCCGCGTCGCGCTCGCTACGCACGCCCGGACGCAGGGCTGAACGCCGGCGCCTGCCCGGCAGCGCCGCGCCCTCAGCGCCGCGGGCGCAGGAAGGGCAGGCGCGCGGCCAGCGGCCCGTAGAGCTTGGCGACCAGGTAGAGCAGGCCGATCGCGACCGCGTCGGCGGTCAGCCCGAGCGGCACGTCGAGATAACCGTCGGTCTGCCAGTACAGCACCGAATCCACCGACAGCGAGATCCCCGTGCCGGCCACGAAGCAGAGCAGGCCCTGGCGGCCGATCGTGCCGATCCACGGCATCGCCCGCGCCACCTTGTGCATCCAGCCCAGGTGGACCAGCTTGGCGGCCAGCCAGGCGATCGCCAGGAAGTTGAGCAGGCGCACCGCGCCGAGGTTCTGCTTGATCGCCGGATCGGTCGGGAACGGCTCGATGCGCAGCCGGTAATAGGCGCCCGCGGCCACCACGGCCACCGCCAGCGCCGTCACCAGCACCCCGCGCGGCTGCCGCGAGAGCGCCGCGTAGACCGGCTGGCAGCGGCACAGCGCGCCGAGCACGAACAGGAACTGCCAGGCGAAGGGATTGAAGTCCCAGGGCATGCCGTCGACGCCCGGCAGGTAGCCGGCGATGCGCCGCGCGGAGAGCCAGCCCAGCAGGCTGATCGCCAGCAGCAGCCAGGGCTTGCCGCGCGCCAGCGGCAGCGCCAGCGGCACCAGCGCCGCGAAGATCGCGTACATCGGCAGCACCGAGGCGAGGTAGGGCTGGCGGCGGAACAGCAGGATGTCGCGCAGCGCCGCGAGCGGCTTGTGCAGCAGCCCCTCCAGGTCGTTGGTCGGCATGTTCGGGCCGTCGATCGCGAGCGCGTTGAGCGCCGCCGTGATCAGCAGCATCAGCCCGGCGGTGATCAGGAAGGCGCGGTAGATCTCGAAGGCGCGGCGGATGAAGCGCTGGCGCGCGACCGCCTCGGTCTGGCGCTCGGCCAGCGAGTTGTAGGCGATCGCGGTGGCGAAGCCGCCCAGGAACACGAACACCTCGGCCGCGTCGCACAGCGCGTAGGCGTGCAGCGTCACGCGCGACAGGATGCTGCCGCCGATATGGTCGACCACGATCACCAGCAGCACCAGCCCGCGAAAGAAATCGAGCTCGGCGAAACGGCCGGCGCGCGGCGCCGGCGCATGGGCGGGTGCGTTCATGCGCGAGGGCGCCGGCGGGCGCGGAAACGGGCAGCGGAAGAAGGCGCGCGGACGATGGCGGCGCGCGACGGAAAACTCGGCATGAAGCGGACGGCGGGGAGCGGAAACGGACGTGATTGTGCCATCGTTGCGGGGGCATCGACGGTTCGCGCGGCGCGGCTCGATCCGCACCAGCCTGGCGCATCGTCGGCGCGGCGCGCCGCGACTCGCGCGGGGCCGCGCCGGCAGCCCGCGCGGGCGCCCCCGGCGGCCCTTCCCGGCGCTTGCCCGAAAGGGCGCGGCAAGCGTTGCGCAAGCCGGGCCGAAGCGCTTGCGCAAGCCCGAGTTGGTAATGCGCAACGACCACGTTTGCCGCCCCGAACGACGTGGACGGCGTGATTCGGCCGTGACACACTTTGCTCCGTGATTCGCGCAGCCGGCGTGCCGACCGGGCCGCGCATCGCCAACTCGAGGTCCAACGGACGACGCTCGCGTCGAGCACTCCGGCGGGCATTCCAGTTTTCCGGTTCGGAGACTGTCGACGATGAACAAGTTCCTGCTGCCCGTCGCTGCCGTCGCGATGACGCTGGCCGCACCCGCCTGGGCGCAGTCCAGCGTCACGCTCTACGGCGTGATCGACGAAGGCGTCAACTATACGAACAATGTCGGCGTAAACGGCACCAACCGCAGCGTCTACGCGCTGGCCAGCGGCTTTGCCCAGCGCAGCAGCTGGGGCCTGCGCGGCGCCGAGGACCTGGGCGGCGGCCTGAAGGCGATCTTCGCGCTCGAGAACGGTTTCGACCTGAGCAACGGCACGCTCAGCGACGGCGGCCGGATGTTCGGCCGCCAGGCTTTCGTCGGGCTCACCCACGCGCAATACGGCGCGCTGAGCTTCGGCCGCCAATACGATTCGGTGGTCGACTACCTCGCGCCGCTGACGGCGGCCGGCAGTTGGGGCGGCATGCTGATGTCGCATCCGTTCGACAACGACAACGCCGACAACACGGTGCGCGCCAACAATGCCGTCAAGTACGCCAGCCCCGATTTCGGCGGCCTGAGCTTCGGCGGCGTCTACAGCTTCAGCAACGAGACCGGCTTCGCCAACAATCGCCAGTACAGCGCCGGGGCGCGTTACGCGTTCGGCGGCCTGCAGGTCGGCGCGGCGTATCTGCAGGCCGACAACCCCGGCCGCACGGCCGACGGCGCGGTGGCGAGCAACGACGCCAATTTCACGGCCGATCGCCTGCGCATCTTCGGCGGCGGCGTGAACTACACCTTCGGCGAGACCACGGTCGGCTTCGTCTACACCAAGACCGACCTGAAGAACCCGGTCGCCATCGCCTACCTGCCCTCGGGCACGCTGTCGGGGCTCGGGCTGACCGCCACCAAATTCGACAACTTCGAGATCAACGGCAAGTACCAGCTCACGCCGGCCTTCTTCGTCGGCGCGCAATACACCTACACCAGCGGCACCTTCGACGCGGCCGACGGCAGCGCCAAGCCGCATTACCACACGGTCGGGCTGATGGCCGACTACAGCCTGTCCAAGCAGACCGACGTCTACCTGCAGGGCGCCTGGCAGCGCGTGGGCGGCGCCGCCTCGGGCAGCGTGTTCGACGGCGCCTACCTGGTCGGCACCGACGGCCCCTCGGCCTCGTCGAGCCAGTTCTCGGTGCGCGCGGCGATCCGGCACAAGTTCTGATCCGGCAAGCGGCGGGGCGCTGGCCGGCGCCGTTCGCCGCTTGCCGCGCCGATTTCCCTTTCCTCTGACGCGTCGATCCGGCGAAGCCTGCCGGCGACGCGTTTTTGTTTTCATCTCGATCGCAACTAACGGTCTGCGGCGCCAAGCCACCGCCAACGGCGCTGCGCGCCGGCCGATCAGTCCGGCAAGCCGGCCGCCCAGCCTACCCGAGCCAGGCTCAGGCAAAACCAGATGGCCGGGCCGTGGCGATGCCCTCAGCATCGCGGCATTCGTCCCTTGAAAACCCAATCCCTGCGCAGGATGTTCCATGAACAATGATGGTTCGACGCTCGCGATCGTCGTCGCGGTATTCGCCCTGGCCGGGGTGGTGAAGGGCATGATCGGGCTGGGCCTGCCGACCATCGCGATGGGCCTGCTGACGCTGGCGATGCCGCCCGCCGCGGCCGCCAGCCTGCTGGTGGTGCCCTCGCTGGTCACCAATGTCTGGCAGTTGCTGCGCGGCCCCGCGTTCGGCGCGCTGGCCCGGCGCCTGGCCACGCTGCTCGCCGGGCTCGCGCTCGGCACCTTTGCCGGCGGCCTGCCGTCGCTGGCGCATGCCGCCCCCTGGACTCGCGACGCGCTCGGCGCGGTGGTCGCGCTGTACGGCCTGTGGGGCCTGGCCGCCGCGCGCCTGCCGGCGCCGGGCCGCCACGAGCGCTGGCTGTCGCCGCTGGTCGGCTATCTGACGGGCGCGGTGACGGCCGCCACCGGCGTGTTCGTGATGCCGGCCGTGCCTTACCTGCAGGCCCTGCAGCTCGACAAGGACGAGCTGGTGCAGGCGCTCGGGCTGTCCTTCACGGCCTCGACCCTGGCGCTGGCCGCGCAACTGGCCTGGAGCGCCAGCCTGCAACCGGTCGACGTCGGCATGTCGGCGTTCGCGCTGGTGCCGGCGCTGCTCGGCATGGCGGGCGGCCAGGTGCTGCGCGCACGGGTGGGCGAGCGCGCTTTCCGCCGCGTGTTCTTCGCGGGGCTGGTGGTGCTCGGGCTCTACATGGCGATCGCGCCCGCGCATGCCTAAAGCCGGTTGCCGGGCCGGCGAAAACCCCGCATCCTTGTCGGCGCCCGCGCTCGCGGGCGCATCATGGCAGGCTGCCGCCGCCGACTTCATCGCGCCGCGCGCGCCGCCGAGATACATGGGACATCACGCCAAGCCTCGCCCCGACGATTCCGCCCGCGATACCCCGCAGGTCCTGCACCGCGCGCTCGCCGAGCATCTGGCCGGCGAGATCGGGGCCGGCCTCTGGAGCGCCGGGCAGCGCCTGCCCTCGGTGCGCGAGCTGGCGCGCAGCCGCTCGGTCAGCGTCACCACGGTGCTGGCCGCCTATCGGGCGCTCGAGGATCGGCGCCTGATCGAGAGCCGGCCGAAGCAGGGTTATTTCGTCAGCAGCCCGGCGGGCGAACCGCGGCAGGTCGTGACGCGCGCGAGCGAGGCGGCCGGCCGGGGCGCCGCGCCCTGGCCGGGCGTCGATCCCACGCAGCTCGGCGATGACGGACTCGAGCACGACGCGCTCGACCCCATCGCGCTCGACCCCATCGCGCTCGGCGACATGGAAGGCCGTCCCGGCGTGGTGTCGTTCGGCACCGCCTTGTGCGGCGAGGCGCTGTTCCCGGTCGAGGCGCTGGCGCGCAGCATCGCCTCCACGGCGCGCCGCCATGGCGGGCTGCTCGCCGCGGTGTCGTTCTCGCCCGGCGCCGAGCGCTTGCGCGCCAGCCTGGCCTCGCACGCGGCGAACTGGAATTGCCACTTCGGCGCCGACGAGGTGCTGGTCACCAATGGCTGCGTCGAGGCCTTCGGCCTGTGCCTGCAGACGGTGGCGCGGCCCGGCGATGCGGTGATCGTCGAATCGCCGGCCTATTACGGCTTCCTCTCGACGCTGGCGCGGCTCGGCATGCAGCCCGTGCCGATCCGCTTCGACGGCCGCGCCGGCGAGGCGCTGGCCGAGATCGAGCGGCTTGCCGACGAACGGCGCATCGGCGCCTGCCTGCTGTCGACGGCGGTCAGCAATCCCACCGGCGCGAGCCTGGACGACCCGACGCGCGCCGCGCTGGTCGCGCGGCTGGCGGCGCGCGCGATCCCGCTGATCGAGGACGCCACCTTCAGCGACCTGCATTTCGAGTCCGTGCAACGCGCGGCCAAGTCCTACGACCGCGACGGCAACGTGCTGCTCTGCAGTTCGCTGTCGAAGACGCTGGCGCCGGGGCTTCGGCTCGGCTGGGTCAGCGGCGGGCGTTTCCACCGCGAGATCGTCGAACTCAAGCGCACCATGAGCGTCGGCCAGCCGCTGATCATCCAGGAGGCCGTCGGGCAGTTCCTCGACGGCGGCGGCTATCGGCATCATCTGCGGCGGCTGCGGGCACGTTGCCGCGCGCAGGTCGACGAGACGGTCGAGCACCTGCGTGCTCGCGTGCCGGAAGGCACGCTGGTGGAGGCGCCGGAAGGCGGTTACCTGTTGTGGGTGGGGCTGCCGGAAGGGGTGTCGTCGGAGGCGCTGGCGCGGCGCGCGGGCCGCGAGGGGATCGCCTTCGCGCCCGGCACGCTGTTCGCGCCCGAGCGCGTCCATGACGACCGGATCCGGCTCAATTGCGGCTACCCGCTCGACGATGCGCGGCGCGCGGCGCTCACGCGGCTGGCCGCGCTGATCGCGGAGATGGCGGGCTAGTTCTTCACGCGCCCGCGCCGCCGGGCACTCAGAGGCTCAGCGAGCCGCGCGAGACGAGCACCGCGTGACCGCCGATCTCGAAGCGCGGCCCATCCTCGGCGCGGCGCCAGAAGAGGCTCGCGTCGCGGCCGAGATGGCGCCCTTGGGACGCCGTCGCGACCGCGCCATTGCCACGTGCCGGCCATCGCCCCTTCGCCGCCAGCATCGCGGCCGCGCAGGCATTGCCGCCGCCGCAGGCGGCATCCTCGTCGACGCCGATCGCCGGGCCGAACGAGCGCAGTTCGAAATCGGCCGCGCCGTGCCGGCCGGGCGCCACCGCCGTGATGCCCGACACTTCGTGGCGACGGCTCAACCGCTCGACGGCATCGAGCTCCGGCGCCAACGCGTCGAGCTTTTCCGCCGATTCGAACCAGACCACCAGCCAGCGCGGGCCGGCCGCCACGCAAGCCATGTCAGCGTGTCGGCCGCTTGCGCCGAGCGCACCGAGCACCTCGCGCGCGCCTTGCGCATCGAGCGGCTCGATACGCGGCTCGGGCGTCTCGAACCAGATCCTGCCGTCGTCGCCGTCGTCGACGCGCATCGTCACCTGCCCATGAGGGCTCTGCTGCACCAGCCGGCCCGCGCGCGGTGTCACCAGCCCGGCGGCGAGCAGAGCCCGCGCGGTGCCGATCGAGGGATGGCCGGCGAAGGGCAGTTCGCGCCGGGGCGACCAGATCCGCACGTGGTAGTCCGCGCCGCCGCGCGCTGCCTCGCCATCCGGCGCCGGCATCGCGAACACCGTTTCCGGCATGCCGTTCCAGGCGGCCAGCGCCTGCATGCGCGCCGCGTCGGGCATCACGTCGGGCAGCACCACGGCGACCGGATTGCCGAGCAGCGCGCGCCGCGTGAACACGTCGACGAGAAACAGCGTGGCGTTCACGACGCGGCCTCCTCGGCGAGTTCCGCGAGCCATTCGCCAGCCCGTTCGCAATCCTCACGGCTCACGTCGAGATGCGTGGTGACGCGGATCCGCGTGTCGTCGAGCGCGCGAATCCGCACGCCGCGCGCGAGCGCGCGCTCGGCGAAGGCACGCGCGCCGATCGGCAGCCCGGGCAGCGCGAACAGCAGGATATTGGTTTGCGGATTTGCCTCCAGCCGAAGGCCGGGCGCCGCCGCCAGGCGCGCCGCGATCAGCGCGGCATGCGCGTGATCGTCGGCGAGCCGCTCGACGTGATGGTCGAGCGCATGGAGCGCCGCCGCCGCGAGGATCCCCGACTGGCGCATCGCGCCGCCGAGCCGGTATTTCCAGGTCCAGGCCTCGCGCACGAAGCGCGCGCTGCCGGCCAGCACCGCGCCGACCGGGCAGCCCAGCCCCTTGCTGAAATCGAGCCAGGCGCTGTCCCAGCCTTGCGCGTAGGTGGCGGCGGCGATGCCGGTGGCGACCGAGGCGTTCAGCAGGCGCGCGCCGTCCAGGTGCGCGACGAGGCCGGCTTCATGGGCCACGTCGCGTACCGCGCGCAGCGTGTCGAGCGGCCAGATCGCACCGCCGCTGAAATTGGTGGTCTGCTCGATCGACACCATCGCCGAGCGCGGCGCGGTGCGCGAGGGCGCGCGGATCGCGGCGCGGCATTGCTCGGCCGTGAAGATGCCGTCGCGCGTGACCAGCGGCGCGACCGCCACGCCCGCGATGGCCGAGGCGCCGGCCGCCTCGGTCGCGCAGAGATGGGCGCCGGCGTCGGCGATCAGCTCGTCGCCGGGACGCGTGTGGACCAGGGTGGCGACCAGGTTGCACATGGTGCCCGACGGCATGAACACCGCCGCCTCGCAGCCGAGCAGGGCGGCCACGCGTTCGCAGAGCGCGCGCGTGGTCGGGTCCTCGTCGGCCTGCTCGTCGCCGACCGGCGCGGCGGCCATCGCCGCGCGCATCGCCGCGGTGGGGCGCGTCTGGGTATCGCTGTAGAGATCGATCATCGCGACGCCTCGGCGGGCCAGGCGGCACCGGCGCCGGCATCGGCACCCGGCACGACGTCCGGCGCAGCATCCGGCACGAAGGGCGCATACAGCGCCTCGTCGGCCGCGCCCGATGCGCCAGCGACGCTCGCCGCGCCGTCGAAGCCGTCGTGGAAGCTGGCCGGCGCCAGCGCGCGGCGGTTCACGCGCAGCTCGAACACGTCGAAGCGGTTGTAGTAGCCCACCACGTCCTGGAACTGCTTGGGCACCACGCAGCGGGCCAGGTCGATATCGGCATAGACGATGCCTTCCTCGTCGCGCAGCACCTCGCTGATCACCGTGCCGTTCGGCCCGAAGATCATCGACACGCTCTTGGGCGACTCCTCCAGCAGGCGCCGCGCGCGGGCGTCGTCGCGCGCGATCAGGTCGATCGCCTCCGGCGGCAGGAAGCCCGAGGCGACGATGTTGAACAGCTTGCCCTCGAAGGCATGGGCGCCCGCGCGCAGCCGGATCGCGGCCTCCAGGTCGTAGCCGCCCTCGCCGGGCGGGTGGGTCGGCCAGCGCGGCGAGAACGAGGAGATATGGACGTTCTCGCCCTGCGCCAGCAGCGCGAAGCGCGCCAGCGAATTGGTGTTCTCGCCGCATACCAGCGCGCCGATCCGGCCCAGCGGCGTATCCACCACGCGCAGGCCGCTGCCGTCGCCGTTGGCCCAGGTCAGCTTCTCCCAGTAGGTCGGCACCAGCTTGCGATGGCGGTTCAGCAGGCGGCCGTCCGCGCCGATCAGCAGGTTGCTGTCCCAGATGCAGGCCGGGCTGACATGCGTGCCTTCGTTGATGCCGATCGAGACGATCACGCCGTGGCGGCGCGCGGCCTCCTGCAACTGCCGCACCTCGGGGCCGGGCACGCGGATCGCGCTGGCGGCCAGGCGCTCGAAGAAGGGATGCACGTCGACCGGCGCGAACACGCCCGACCAGACCGGGAAGGCCGACACGAAGGCTTCCGGGAAGGCCACCAGGGCCGCGCCGTTGGCGGCGGCCTCGGCGATCAGCGCGCAGGCCTTGTCGACGGTGCGCGGCGTATCGAAGTAACAGGGCGCGACATGGCAGGCGGCCGCGCGAAATGCCGGGTAGGAATTCATGATCGACGGGAGTGACGAGACAGCGGCCATTGTCGGGCGCGCCGCCGCGGCGTGTCGATGCACAGAGCCCGGCGATTCCGCTGGAACAGGGCGGCGGGACGGGCGCTCGCGGTGGTTGCTCGATGAGCCGTTCAGTCGACTGCCCAGCCAGCCGCTCGATCAGCCGCTCGACCGGGCGGCTCAGCCGGGCGCCGGTTCTTCCGCCGGGCCGCCCTCGCTGAGAAAATCGACGAACTCGCGCGTGTATTTCGGCAGTGCCTCGAAATCGCGCGCGCAGAGCACCAGCCGCCGGTAGGCCCAGGCGTCGGTCAGCCCGACGGTGGCCAGCTTCATGCTGGCCATCGCGCGCTGCGCGGCATGGCGCGACACCACGCCGATTCCGACCCCGCTCTCGATCACGCGGCAGATCGCGTCGAAGCTGCGCAACTGGGCGCGGTAGGTGATGCGCTTGCCGAGCGCGCGGGCCTGGTCGGCCAGGTGCACGTGCAGGGCGCTGCCTTCGGTCAGGCCGACGAATTCCGCGTCGACGATCTCGTCGAACGACACCGAGCCGCGCCGCGCCAGCGGATCCCCGGCCGCGGCGACCACCAGCAGCCAGTCCTCGCGGAACGGCTTCTGTTCCAGCCCCTCCAGCCCGACCGAATCGGCGACGATGCCGACCTCGGCGGTGCGGCTGCGGATCGCGTGGACGATCTCCTCGCTGGAGCGCTCCTCGACGCTGACCGACATGCGCGGATGGCGCGGCAGGTAGGCCGCGAGCGCGTCGGGCAGGTACTCGCTGAGCGAGGCGGTGTTGCAGAGCAGCCGGATCCGGCCGCGCAGGCCGTTGCCGTATTGCTGCAGCTCGCCGTGCATCTGGTCGATCTGCTGCAGCACGGTGCGCGCGTGATGCTCGAGCGAGCGGCCCGCGTCGGTCGGCAGGGTGCCGCTCTTCGTGCGGTGCAGCAGCGGCACGCCGAGCGTGTCCTCCATGCCGCGGATCCGCTCGCTGGCCGATTGCAGGGTGATGTGGGTGCGCTCGGCGCCGCCGGTGATGCTGCCCGCCTGACAGACGTTCAGGAACAGGCGCAGGTCGGTGAGATCGAATCGCATGTGGGGTTCCGTTGCGGGGAGGGCGGCCGTCGGGCGCGACGCGCCGCGGCCGGCGATACGGTAGCAGGCTTCGCGCGGCGCGGGCGTCAGTCATTGCCTGAGGATCGCTTCGACAGATCCGCATGGTCGGCGCGGCCGCGCTCGCCGATCATGCGCCTCATGGCCCGGCCACGGGCTTTCCTCGTTTTCCGTCCATGCCAGGAGGTGGGTATGCAGGTCGGTCCCGACTGGTTCGTTTCGTTCAAGCTCGCGCTGCATATCCTGATGCTCTGCATCGGCCTGGCGACGGCCTGGCACACGCTGCTCGAGCGGCTCGGCTGAGCGCGGCGCCGGGCCGCCGCCGCAATTTGTCATGCTTGCTTGCATCCGGTTACAGGTCTGGGCCGCCAATTTTGAGAAGCTTGGCGGCCCCAGGACCGAGATCCTCGCCAGACATGAATTCCATCGCATGAACCCCAGGCAGACGATGTTCCGAGGCGCCGCGCGCGCCGCCGCGATCGCGGCCTTGTGCGCCGCCGCCGGCTGCGCCACGCAGCGCGAGGCGGTGCCGCCGAGCGACACGCTGGCGAGCGGCGCCGTTGCCGTGCCGGCCGCCGCGCCCTCGGCGGCCGACGTCGCGCAGATCATGCGCGCCACGCGCCGTCATGCGCAGCGCGTCACGCTGGCCTGGCCGGCCGAGGGCCCGGTGGTGGAGCCGTTCCAGCCGGGGCGCAATCGCGGCATCGGGATCTCGGTGCGCTCGGGCGAGCCGGTGCGCGCCGCCGCCGACGGCCGCGTGATGTATGCCGGCACCGGCTTGAACGACTACGGCTCGCTGGTGATCGTGCAGCACAACGCCGATTTCCTGACCGCCTATGCGCGCGGCAGCCGCCTGCTGGTGAAGACCGGCGATATCGTGCGGCAGGGCGAGCCGATCGCCGAAGCCGGCGGCGCGGGCTGGGTGCGCGGCACGGCCGTGCTGTTCGAGGTGCGCCGCGACGGCAAGCCGGTCGATCCGGTCGCCTACCTGCCGGCGCGCGAGAGTTGACCGGGTGCGCTTGGCCCGGCGTCGGCGCGGGATTTCCTGCGGCCTGGCTGGCCGCGCGGATTTCCGCGCTCAGGCCCAACCCGGCTCGGCGCCGCGCGATCCGCTGCCATTTCGCCTGATCGCGTCCGGAGCCGGGGCCGAACCATCGGCGGCGCGGCGCGAACCATTGCCGCCTCGCCGCGGTCTACCCGATCCGGCATCGTGAGTATCGCGACCGACGATGCCCGGCGGTGGCGCCGGCCATCTCGCGCCATGCCGCCGATCCACCCCTGAACCACCGATCGAGACATCGACCCGTCATGACCCATTCCCCGCTCCGCCGTTCGCTGCTGCTCGCCGCCGTTTCCGCTCCCGTTCTTGCCGCCTGCGCCGTGGTTGGCCATCAGGACGGCAAGAAGGACGGCGTGAAGGAAGACGCCCGGACTCGCGACGCGGCCCGGCAGATCGCGGCGCTCGAAAGCAGCTTCGGCGGGCGCATCGGCGTGAGCGCGATCGACACCGGCAGCGGCCGGCGAATCCTGCACCGCGCCGACGAGCGCTTTGCGCTGTGCAGCACCTTCAAGGTGGTGCTGGTCTCGGCCGTGCTGGCGCGCGCGACCGGCGACGCGCGCTTGCTGTCGAGCGTGATCCGCTATACGCGGCACGACCTGGTGAGCTATTCGCCGGTCACCGAGAAAAACCTCGCCACCGGCATGACGGTGGCGGCCTTGTGCGCCGCCGCGATCCAGTACAGCGACAACACCGCGGCCAACCTGCTGATCCGGCTGATCGGCGATCCGGCCGCGGTGACGGCCTATGCGCGTTCGATCGGCGACGCCAGCTTCCGCCTCGATCGCCTGGAAACCGAGCTGAACGAAGCGGTGCCCGGCGACGAACGCGATACCACCACGCCGGCCGCGATGGCCGACACGCTGCGCCGCGTCACGCTCGGCGACGGGCTCGATCCGTCCGGCCGCGCGCAACTGGTGACCTGGATGCTGGGCAATACCACCGGCGAGACGCGGATCCGTGCCGGCGTGCCGGCCGGCTGGCGGGTGGCCGACAAGACCGGCAGCGGCGACTACGGCACCGCCAACGACGTGGCCGTGCTGTATTCGCCGAGCCGCCAGCCGGTGGTGCTGACGGTCTACACCACGCGCCCGGGCAAGGACGCGAAATACGACAACGCGACCCTTGCCGCGGTCGCGCGCATCGTCACCGCCACCTTCGCCTGAACGCGTGAGCGCCTGAGCACCTGAACCTGAACATCCGAGCGCTTCTCCGGCGTGCCGAAAACCGGGCGCGCACGGCGCCCGGAAGCGGCCGGCGCCGGCGCGGACGAGCGCTCGCCGCGGCGGGTGCCGCAAGTCACGCCGAGCCCGCCCCGGCCGGCGCCGATCGTCCACGCCACCGCGCGCTCCTCGCGCAAAACCCCCGGATCGCTTATCTTGGCGCCTTGCGCGCCGCATCGGCCGGCGCGCCCGTCTTCCGTTCGCGCCAGCCATGCATCGTCTTCCGCCGCTCAATGCCCTGCAGGTCTTCGTCACGGTCGCGCGCCACCTGAACTTCACGCGCGCGGCCGAGGCGCTGTGCCTGACCCAGGGCGCGGTCAGCCGCCAGATCCAGTCGCTCGAGGCGCATTACGGCTTCCCGCTGTTCGTGCGGCGCGCCAAGGGGCTGGCGCTCACCCCCGAGGGCGAGCAACTGCTGCCGGTGGTCAGCGAGAGCTTCGCGCGCATCGACGACGTCTCGCGGCGCCTGACGCGCCAGCGCACCGACCTGGCGCTGAAGGTGCCGACCTGCGTGATGCGCTGGATCCTGCCCAAGGTGATGCAGTTCCAGACCGAGCATCCGGACCTGCACGTGCAGATGACCACCACCTGGCGGCACGACGTCGATTTCGCGACCGAGCCCTTCGATGCGGCGATCGTCTACGGCATGGCGGCGACGCCCGAGGTGCGCGTCGTGCCGCTGTTCGCCGAGCGGCTCACGCCGGTCTGCGCGCCCGAGCTGCTGGCCGAGCGGCCGATCGCCTCGGGTGCCGACCTGGCGCGCCACACGCTGCTGCATCCCACCCGCGACCATCGCGACTGGCGCCAATGGCTGGCCCATGCCGGCATCGAGGGCATCGATCCGGCGCGCGGGCCGAGCTTCGACACGCTGGACCTGGCCACCAATGCCGCCATGCAGGGTTTCGGCATCGCCATCAGCGATGTCACGCTGATCGCCGACGACGTGGCCGCGCGGCGCCTGGCGAGGCCCTTCGAGGCGGTGCTCGGCACCGGCGCGCGCTACGACTTCGTCTGCCCGGCGCGCAACGCGGCCCAGCCGAAGCTGGACCTGTTCAGCGACTGGCTGGCGGCGCACCGCGACTGAGCCGCGGCGGCGGAGCACGGGATGCGCCTCGATGCGCGCTCAACGATAGTCGACCGTCACGATCATGGGGTTGCGCCGGGTGCCCTGGCCCGGGATGGCGAACGGCGCGGAGGCGATCGTCAGCGTTGACGAGCCGAGCTTGCGGCCGCTGTACAGGTCGACGAAGCCGACCTGCCCGAAGGCCGGCCTGGCACAGTTCGGTTGCACGCGTGTGGCGGCGGCATCGACCTGGAACGAGCAGGGCGGCTCGACGATGCGCCCGCTGAACTGGATGGTGCCGCCCTGCGCATGCGCGGCGGTGCCGGGCAGCGCGAGCAGCGCGCAGGCGGCGAGCGTCAGGACGGCGAGGTGCCGCCATCCTGACGGATTCGCAAGACTCGGAAAACCACGCGCAGACGATAGCGACGGCAGCGACGAACGGGCGATCATGACGGACTCCGAATCGGTGGGGTCGGACTTGTTGGCACGTCGCGGCGGGACACTCGCCGACGACGGCCTGCTCACCCGCATTGACGGCATCCAGGGCGGTTGCCTTGAGCGGATTTTTGACGTTTTTTGACAAAGTTCGCTGCTTCAATGCTAGGAGATGGTCGGGCCGATGTCAGGCCGCTTCGATCGAGCCGGCGGCGACGCGAATTCGTGTGCTGAAAGGGACGGCAACGGACGGCAAGAACGCGGATCGTCGACGATCGCGGGCCGCCGCAAGCACATGCGAGATGCCGCCGGACCTGGTGGCGGTGCCGGCCGGGCGGTGTTCTAGAGGGGTTCTTCGGTCGGGAGGGGAGGCAGGCCGGCTTGGTTGTACGCGCAACGGCCGTGGCGCGGTGGAGGGAGCGGAACGCCGCCGAGCCGACGGCGTTCCGCCGGGCTGGTTCAGCCGGCGCGCTTGCGCACCGCGCCGACGATCACCAGCAGCACGATCGCGCCGATGATCGAGGCGATCCAGCCGGCGCCCTGGCCGGGCTGGTACCAGCCGGCGGCGCGGCCGACGTAGCCGGCGATCACCGAGCCGACGATGCCGAGCACGATGGTCATCACCATGCCCATCTTGTCGTCGCCGGGTTTCAGCGCGCGGGCGAGCAGGCCGACGACCAGGCCGACCACGAGCGTTTCGATGAGATGAATCACGGGCGCTCCTCTAGCGGTTGGGAAAAGGCATGGACCGGCCGGCGCGCGCGAAGTTCGGATCGGGTTCGTCGCGGTTCGGCCGGGCTTGCCGTGCGATCTTACGCCAGCCGCGATCGGGTTCGCCACTCTCGCGTACCCGGCTGGCCACGCAGCATGCTGCGCCGCGAGGTGGCGCGTGCCGCGCATGACGCCGGCGGCTGCCGCGCCGCAACCGCCATGGCAGTCGCAAGCGCCGCCACCGCAAGCTTGCGCCCCGGCTTCAGCCGCCGGCGCGCCGATAACCGTCGGTGGCGCGCAGCAGGGTACGCGTGTACGCGTTCGCCACCTGTCCCGCGCGCAGCGCCTCCACCGTCAGTTGCTCGACGATCTCCCCATGCTGCATCACGGCGAGCCGCTGGCAGAGGAAGCCGACCACGGCCAGGTTGTGGCTCACCAGCAGCATGGTCAGCCCGCGCTCGCGATGCAGGCGGCGCAGCAGGTTCAGGATCTCGGCCTGCACCGAGACGTCGAGCGCCGAGGTCGGTTCGTCGAGCAGCAGCACGCGCGGCTCGACGATCAGCGCGCGCGCGATCGCCACGCGCTGGCGCTGGCCGCCCGAAAGCTGGTGCGGATAGCGGAAGCGGAAGCTGCCGCCGAGCCCGACCTCGGCCAGCGCCCGCGGAATCCGCGTATCGGCGTCGGCGATGCCGTGGATCGCCAGCGGCTCGCGCAGCGTCTCGTCCACCGTGAAGCGCGGATGCAGCGAGGCATAGGGGTCCTGGAACACCATCTGCACGTCGCGGCGGAAGGCGCGGTCGAGCCGGCCGTGCACGGCGCGGCCGTCGATCGCCAGCGAGCCGGCCGAGGTGGGGACCAGGCCCGTCAGCGCGCGCAGCACGGTGGACTTGCCCGAGCCCGATTCGCCGACCAGCCCGAAGGCGCCGCCGCGCGCCACCGCGAAGCTCGCGCCGCGCAGCGCGTCGACGTGGCCGCCGCGCGTGGCGAAGCGCACCGAGGCCTCGCGCACCGCGATCATCGGCTCGGCCGGCTCGGCCGGCTCGATCGGCAGTGCCGCGCCTGCCTCGATCCCGTGTTCCGGCATCATTGCTGCACCTCCTTCAGCCAGGCCGGATCGCGCGCCAGCACCGGCAGCGATTCGGGCGGCGCGGCCAGCGGCGGCGTCGCGCCGAGCAGCCCGCGCGTGTAGGGATGCTTCGCGTGGGCCAGATCGCGCGCCGCGCAGGTCTCCACCACGCGCCCCGCGTACATCACCGCCACGCGATCGCAGAACGACATCACCAGCGGCAGGTCGTGGCTGATGAACAGCAGGCCGCTGTTGTGCCTGGCCACCATCGCGTCGAGCACCGCCAGCACCTGCATCGACACCGCCACGTCGAGCGCCGAGGTCGGCTCGTCGGCGATCAGCAGGCGCGGCCCGGTGGAGACCATCATCGCGATCATCACGCGCTGCCCCATGCCGCCCGACAGCTCGTGCGGATAGGCATCGGCCACGCGCGCCGGATCGCGGATCTCGACCGCCTCGAGCGCGGCCACGATGCGCTCGCGCAGCGCGCGTCCCCTCAGGCCCGGCTCGCGCAGCCGGAACGCCTCGGCCATCTGCCGGGCCACCGTCATCACCGGGTTCAGCGAGTACTTGGGATCCTGCAGGATCATCGCGATCTCGGCGCCGCAGAGGCGCCGCCGCTCGGCCTCGCGCATCGTCAGCAGGTCGCGGCCGGCGAAGCGCATGGCGCGCGCCGACCACTGCGCGGCACCCGGCAGCAGGCCGAGCAGGGCGCGGCCCGTCAGCGACTTGCCCGAGCCCGATTCGCCGACGATGCCGAGCCGCTCGCCCGGCGCGAGCGTGAGCGAGAGGTCGCGCACCGCGTCCGCGAGCCGGCCGTCGTGGCCGCGAAAGCCGATCCGCAGCCCGTCGATCTCGACCAGCGGCGCGGCGGCGGGCGGGGTGTTGCCGATGGCGGGCGTCTGCATCGCGTCAGGCTCCATGGCGCGGGTCCAGCACGTCGCGCAGCCCGTCGCCGAGCAGGTTGAAGGCCAGGCTGACCAGCAGGATCGCCACGCCGGGCAGGGTGGCCACCCACCAGGCGTCGAGCAGCACGTTGCGGCCCGAGGCCACCATGAAGCCCCATTCCGGGCTGGGCGGCTGCGCGCCGAGGCCGAGGAAGCCGAGCCCGGCCACCGTCAGGATGATGCCGGCCATGTCGAGCGTGGCGCGCACGATCACAGAGGACAGGCACAGCGGCACGATATAGCGGCGCAGGATGCGCCAGCCCGAGGCGCCCTGCAGGCGTGCGGCATGGATGAAGTCGGCCTGCGCGGTGCGGATCGTCTCGGCGCGCGCGAGCCGCGCATAGGCCGGCCAGGCCGTGATCGAGATCGCCACCACCGCGTTGACGATGCCCGGCCCGAGCGCGGCCGCGAAGGCCAGCGCCAGCACGATCTTCGGGAAGGCCAGGGCGATGTCGGTGAGGCGCATCAGGATGCTGTCGACGAAGCCGCCGATGAAACCGGCGGTGGTGCCGATCAGCACCCCGATCGGCACCACGATCGCCACCACCAGGATCGCGATGCCGAGCGTGATGCGCGAGCCGCCGATCATGCGCGAGAGGATGTCGCGCCCGAGCTGGTCGGTGCCGAGCCAGTGCGAGGGCGTGCCGGGCGGCAGCAGCCGGTCGTTCAGCACCTGGCGCAGCGGGTCGTGCGGCATCAGCAGCGGCGCGAGCAGGGCCACCAGCACCAGCGCGGCCAGGATCGCCAGCCCCAGCAGGTTCAGCGGATTGCGCGCGAAGCGCTGCCAGCGTCGCCAGGCCAGGCCCAGCGAGGCCTGCCGGCGCGAGGCGGGGGTCTCGCTGAGCAGCCAGGCGCGCCAGCGGCCGGCGGGCGGGGAAGCTTGGGGAGGAGCGGGAGGCTGGGTCATCGGAGTCCGGTGGAGGCGGCCAGGCGCGCGGGCACGGAGCGGGCCGGCGTCAGCGCGCGCGCGGATCGAACACGCGGTAGAGCGCGTCGGTCAGCAGGTTGAGGGTGATGAACATCGCGCCGATCACCAGCGTCGAGCCCAGCACCGCGTTCATGTCGCCGTTGAGCAGCGCGCCGGTCAGGTAGGAGCCGATGCCGGGCCAGGCGAACACGATCTCGGTGAGCACCGAGCCTTCGAGCAGGTTGCTGTAGGTCAGCGCGATCACGGTCAGCAGCGGCACGGCGATATTGCCGAAGGCGTGGCGCCAGATCACGCGGCGCTCGGGCACGCCCTTGGCGCGCGCGGTGACGATGTATTCCTGGCTGAGCTGCTCGAGCATGAAGGCGCGTGTCATGCGGCTCAGGTAGGCCACCGAGTAGTAGCCGAGGATCGCGGCCGGCAGCGCGATGTGCGAGACCGCGTTGCGCCAGACTTCCCATTCGCCGGCCAGCGCCGCGTCGATCAGCAGGATGCCGGTGCGCGTGTCGACCATGCCGTCCCAGGCGGGATCGAGCCGGCCCGGGCCGCCCACCCAGTGCAGCTTCGCGTAGAACAGCAGCAGGCCCATCAGGCCCAGCCAGAACACCGGCACCGAGCTGCCGATCAGGCCGACGAAACGCGCCACGTGATCGATCGGGCGGTTGTGGCGCACCGCGGCGGCCACCCCGAGCGGCACGCCGATGCCGATCCCGATCAGGGTGGCGATGGTTGCCAGTTCGAGGGTGGCGGGGAACACGCGCAGGATGTCGTCGCCGACCGGGTTCGAGGTCAGCAGCGAGGTGCCCAGGTTGCCGTGCAGCACGTCGCGCACGTAGATCGCGAACTGCGTGAGCAGCGGCTTGTCCAGCCCGAGCGCGGCGCGTTCGGCCGCGTAGGCGGCGGCCGAGGCGCGATCGCCGAGCACCGCCAGCACCGGGTCGATCGGCACCTTGCGGCCGATCACGAAGGTCAGCGCCAGCAGGCCGGCGAAGGTGACGGCCAGCGTCAGCGCCCAGCGCAGCACGCGCAGCGCCCAGCGCGCGAGCGGCTGCCGCGCGGGCAGCGTGCGCAGCGAGTCGAACAGCGTGGAGGGGGACGACATCGGGCGGGGCATCTCCTGGGCGGTGAAATCGTTCGCGCGGCCAGCGGCGCGAACCCGAAGTATGCCGGATGCGCGGGGGCGCGAAAACCGGGTGGGCGGATCGCGGTTGGGCAAGCCGTCGTGTTCGCCTATCATTCGCGTGGGCGACGATCCGCGATGAGGGCGCGGGGCGGTCGTTCGCCACCATGAACACGACACGAGGGAAAGATCATGAGAGCAATCGGCTCGTTACTGCTGTCAATCTGCTGCGGCCTGTTCTGCGGCAGCGCACTGGCGGCGGGGCAGGTCATCGGCGGGGTCGACGGTTTCGGCAGGGATGCGTCGGGCAATCCGGTGCTGTCTGGATGGACCTGCCAGGTCGGCAATCCCGCGCCGATCCAGGTCGATCTCTACCTGAACCAGCCCTATTCGCCCCAGGCGGGTGCTTCCGGCTTCTTCGCCGGGCGTTTCGCGGCGAACCAGCCGAGCGAGCCGGCGATCGCCTCGCAATGCGGTACCGGCGGTGCCAACTACCGCTTTTCGGTCACGCTCGCTTCGAGCCAGTACCTGGCGGGCTCGTCGGTGTTCGCCTACGGGATCCTGCCGACGGGCGGCACGCAGTTGTCGGCGGGCGCATCGTTCCGGATCCCGGCCAACCCGAATGGCGCGGTGTATCCAGGCTCGGTGGCGACCGGCACCTCGCTGGTGGTCTACGACACCTTCTACGATTCGGGCTCGGGTTGCGCGCCCCTGATCGACACGGCGCTCTATCCGATCAGCTTTCCCTCGCCCGACGGCAACGGCGTGCTGCTGAGGTTTCCGGTCCTGTCCGACGACGGCCGGGATCTCAACTACCTGGTGACGGGGCAGATGAACGCTCAGGGAGCGGAGGTGCAGCCATTTCATGCGAATTGCGCGCCGACGCTGGCGAGTCCGCAGAATGTCGACAGCAACGCCTTTGAGGGCAATATGTGGCTGGCCGGCTTTTACAAGGCGGCCAACGGCGACGTGTATTCGCTGGTGCACAACGAGTACTACGGCGGCCGGTACCCCGATGCGAATTTCCTGATCCCGTCCTCGGCCGGATGCAGCCTCGGCCAGCCGGCCGGCACGCCGATCAACGCGCTCGGCTGTACCTACGCCTCGCTGAGCATCGCCAGGATGCCGGCGGGCAGCGCCAGCTTTTCGCTGATCGGTGCAGCCCCCCAGCATGTCGCGGCTCGTCCGCAGGCAGCATATGTGCCGAACCTCGGCCGGCCGGCCGGCTATTTCACCAACACCAATATCGTGTCGGGTGGCGATGGCTACTACTACGCGCTGACCGTCGACAATCTCGCCTCGGGTGGCGATCGACGCTGCCCGATCCGAACCCAGGACATCGGCAATCCGGCCGGGTGGAAAGGTTGGGATGGCAGCGCCTACACGATCGATACACCGCACGGCGCGGATTGCGTTGATGCGAACGGGCTGGGCGGCATTTTTCCGTTCTATCTCGGTTACAGCACGACCTTCCAGGCCTATATCGTGGTCGGCGCGGCGCCGTCGAGCAGCGCCGCCAACGCGCCCGCGATGATCGCCTACGCGCTGTCGAAGGATTTCGTGCATTGGTCGCAGCCGGTCAGCTTCGGCGTGCCGATCTTCAACAGCGCGCCGGCGACGGGGTGGACGGCGAATAATTACGCATCCTTGCTGGATGTCGGCCAGATCCAGAATAGCCAGGACGACAGGGCCTCGACCGGCGCGCTGGTGGGACAGACGCCGTGGCTGGTGTTCCAGCAGCGATATGTGTGTACTCCCGGTCAGGACCCGGATTGCCCGCCGGCCGGTCGACCGCCGCGCACGCGCTATACGGCGGTGCCGCTGTCCTTCTCGATCCAATGAGATGGCGATGCGCGCCGGCGGCCGGCTGTCCCGCCGCCGCGCGCCTTACTTTTTCAACTGCCGATACGAAACCAGGTCGTTGATCGGTCCCACCGCCAGCCCGCTCACGCCCGGCGCGGTCGCCACCTGGGCCACCTTCTCGAACAGGATCACGAAGGGCGAATTCGCCAGTACCGCCTTCTGCATCGCCTGGTACTGCTGCGCGCGCCGGGTGGGCGAGGGTTCGGCCAGCGCCGCGTCGGTCTGCCTGGTTAGCTCGGGAATGTTCCAGGCATTGCGCCAGGCCAGCATCTTGAAGCTCGAGTTGTCCGAATTGTCGGGATTCCAGGCGAAACCCTGCGCGTTGCTGTGCGGGTCGATGTAGTCGGCCGACCAGTCGCCGATGTAGATGTCGTGCTGGCGCGCGCGGTACTTGGCCAGCGTCTGCTTGTTGTCGCCGGGGATCAGCGTGAGCTTGATGCCCGCCTGCGCGAAATTGGCCTGGATCGCCTGGGCGATCTCGGTGTACGGGTAGTCGTTGCGCACGTCCATCGTCACCGCGAAGCCGTTCGGCACGCCGGCCTTGGCCAGCAGCGCCTTGGCGCGCGCCACGTCGAGATGATAGGGATTGCTGTCGAGCGTGCCGAGGAAGCCGTCGGGCAGGAAGCTCTGGTGCACGCGGTAGGTGGTCTTCACCACGTTGCGCTGGATGCCCTGGTAGTCGACCAGCCATTTGAGCGCTTCCTGCACCTGCGGCCTGGCCAGCGTCGGATTCCTGGTGTTCAGGCCGAGATAGAGCAGGGTGGCCTGCGGCGAGGCCGCCACCCTGGCCTTGCCGCTCTTGACCACGGCGGCCAGGTCGTCGGGGCTCAGGTCGCGCGCCGCGTCGATGTCGCCGCTCTCCAGCATCAGCCGCTGGGTGGCCGCCTCGGGCACGTGTCGCAGCACGATGCGCTTCATCGCCAGCGGCAGGCGGTAGCCGTCGAAGCGCTGCAGCACCAGGCTGTCGCCGGCCGTCCACTTCACCAGCCGGTAGCCGCCCGAGCCGGCCTCGTGGGTCTTGAGCCAGCCGTTGCCGTAGTCGCCGTTCTGCTGCTGCGCGAGCAGCAGCGTGCGATCGACCACCGAGGCCGGCCAGGAGCCCAGCACGTTCAGCACGAAGGTCGGCGCGTACTTGCGATCGGTGCGGATCATCACGGTGTGATCGTCGAGCTTGCTCACGTTCTGCATCACGTTGGCCTTGTTCAGGCCGATGCCGGCCAGCACCGCGGCCGGGCCCTTGTCGAGCAGCACCGCGCGCTGGATCGACCAGGCCACGTCCTCGGCCGTCAGCGCATTGCCGGAATGGAAGCGCAGGCCGTCGCGCAGCCGGAACGTGAAGCCGGTGCCCTCGGCGTCGACGCTCCACGATTGCGCGATGTCGCCGTCGAACTTCGAGGGATCGGCGAGATTGACGCGCACCAGCCGGTCGTAGACGTTCGCGATGTATTCCTCCGGCACCAGCTCGTAGACCTCGGCCGGGTCGAGCGTCGAGAACTCGTCGAGCAGGGTGGCCATCACGAACATGTCCTTCGGCGTGGCGGCCTGCGCCTCGCCGGCGGGCACGGCGGCCAGCGCGAAGCAGGTCGAGGAGGCGGCGAGCAACGCGGCAAGCGAGGACATGCGGGGCTTCATACACACTCCATGGTTCGGAACCTGAGGCTGGCGGGATGACGAGCGGAACGCGGCCTGCCCGGCGACGGCACGGGCCTGCCGTATTAAAGCAGAGAGCGGGGGGCGACCGGAACCGGCCAAAATTCGACGGGAGGGGAGCGACGGGCGCGGGGCGGCGCCGGCACGGGCCGCCCGCGTGAGTGCCGGGCCCGGCGCGGCCGGGCCCGGGCACGCTTATTTCTTCAGCGTGCGATACGAGGTGAGGTCGTTGATCGGGCCGATCTCGGGGCCGGTCACGCCGGGGCGCGTGGCCACCTGCACCACCTTCTCGAACAGGATCACGAAGGGCGAATTCGTGAGCACCGACTGCTGCAACTGCTGGTACAGCTTCGCGCGCCGGGTGGCCGACGGTTCGGCCAGCGCCGCATCGGTCTGCCGCGTCAGCTCGGGAATGTTCCAGGCATTGCGCCAGGCCAGCATGCGGGTGGGCGCGTTGTCGGAGTTGTCGGGGTTCCAGGCGAAGCCGCGCGCGTTGCTGTTCGGGTCCATGTAGTCGGGCGACCACTCGCCGATGAAGATGTCGTGCTGGCGCGCGCGGTACTTGCCGATCGCCTGCTTGGCGTCGCCCGGGATCAGCTTGACGCGGATCCCGCCGGCCGCGAAGTTGGCCTGCAGGGCCTGCGCGATCTCGACGAAGGGGTAGTCGTTCGGCATGTCCATGCTCACGTCGAAGCCGTTCGGCAGGCCGGCCTTGGCCAGCAGCGCCTTGGCGCGGGCCACGTCGCGATGGTAAGGGTTGCTGTCGAGCGCGCCGAGGAAGCCGTCGGGCAGGAAGGTCTGGTGGACCTTGTAGGTGCTGGCGAGGATGTTGCGCTGGATGCCCTGGTAGTCCACCAGCCACTTCATCGCCTGCTGCACTTCCGGCTTGGCGAGGTTCGGGTTCTTGGTGTTCAGGCTCAGGTACATCAGCGCGGCCACCGGGGTGGCGCTGACCTGAATCTTGCCGGCCTTGGCCAGGCTGGCGAGGCTGTCCGGGCTCAGGTTGCGCGCCGCGTCGACATCGCCGTTCTCGAGCAGCAGCCGCTGCGCCGAGGCCTCGGGCACATGGCGCAGCACCACGCGCTTCATCGGATAGGGCGAGGGGTAGCCGTCGAAGCGCTGCAGCACGATGCTTTCGTTGGGCGACCACTTCACCAGCCGGTACGGGCCCGAGCCGGCGTCGTTGGTCTTGAGCCAGGCATTGCCGTAGTCGCCGCCGCTCGCGTGCGATTCGAGCAGCTTGCGCTCGACGATCGAGGCGGGGCCCGCGCTCAGCACGTTGAGCACGAAGCTCGGCGCGGTCTTGCGATCGGTCTGCAGGCTCACGGTGGCGCCGTCGACCGCGCGCACCTTCTGCATCACGTTGTCCTTGGTGAGGCCGAGGTCGGCCAGCACGCCGGCCGGGCCCTTGCCGAGCAGCACCGTGCGCTGGATCGACCAGGCCACGTCGTCGGCCGTCACCGGGTTGCCCGAATGGAACTTGAGGCCCGGTTTCAGCTTGAAGGTGTAGGTGGTGCCGTCGGCGCCCACGCTCCACGACTGCGCGATGCGGCCTTCGAATTTGGTCGGGTCGCGCAGGTCGACGCGCACCAGCCGCTCGTAGGTGTTGGCGACGTATTCGGACGGCACCAGCTCGTAGATCTCGGCCGGATCGAGCGTGGTGAACTCGCCGATCTGGGTGGCGATCACGAAGATGCCGGGCGGCGTCGCGGCGGCGGCCGGGGCGGCAGGCGAGAGCGCCGTCGCGAGCGCGGCGGTGATGGCGAGCGTGGACAGCAGACGCTTCATGCGGGCTCCGTCGGAGAAGGGGAAAGCGCGATTCTCTCATTGAATGGAGGTGGGGCCGGCGAAGCGGGGCCACGACGCCGCGCATGCGATCGCGCCTGCCTCGGCGCGAGGCTGGCGCCGTTCAGGATCTGTCCTCTCCCGGCTTGCCGTCGGGGTCGGGCGGCCGGCGCTTGAACGGTCGTTCGGATTCCTGCTCCGTATCGCTCGGCGCCGGCTTCCGGGCTGGCTGGCGGCTGGACGTCGGCCGCCGGCCGAGCGTCGAGTCGAAGGGCCGCTTTCGGCCGCGCCCGTCATTGTCCGATCGTGTCGTGGTGGTGGTCACCGCCGGCAAGGGCGCAGGGGCGAGCGGCGGCTGCTGTTGCGCGTCCTGTACGGCGACGGGCGGCGGCGCAAGCGGCCCGGGCGGCGGCCACGGCCCCGGGTTCGCGAGGTCGAGCAGGTTGGCGTCGGCCAGGGTAAGCGGCCCCTCGTCGACATAGGTATAGACATAACCGTATTGAATCCGCTGCACGTGATAGTAGTCGGGCGAGACGCGGCTGTCGTCGCGGTAGCTCCAGTAGCCCGCGTCGTCGCGCGTGCTGGTCGTGTAGTGGCCGACATAAGGTTGCGCGCCGACGTGGTAGACGACCGTCTGGATGCGGTAGCGGCGCCCGTTGAGCGCGAAGCGTCGCGGCATGTCGATGGGCCGGCTGTCCTTGCGGATCCGCTGCCGCGCCTGGACCCAGCGCATGAGCTGGATCGTGATCGCGCGCGGCGCCTCGTTGCCGAGGCTGATCTGGCTGTCGCCCGTCGAGGTAAACACGAGATTGCGCTGCG
This sequence comes from Burkholderia sp. SJZ089, assembly GCF_007828315.1. NCBI lineage: Bacteria > Pseudomonadati > Pseudomonadota > Betaproteobacteria > Burkholderiales > Burkholderiaceae > Burkholderia > Burkholderia sp. SJZ089. The sequence goes on from NZ_VIUM01000004.1 coordinate 233,580, forward strand.
CGCCGCCATGGTTGACCGGCGTCACGCCGCTGATCTGCGCGATCGGCTCCCTGCTCTGATAGCGGCGCAGCGCGTCCCGCAGGCTGTCGACGCCGGTGATCTGCAGCTTGATCAGCCAGTCAGCCGTGCGCACGTCGGCGAAATTGCCGAATCCGGTGCCCAGTGCCGGCGTGAAGGGCGAGAAGCCGGCCGGGGCCACACCGTCGCGCAGCTCGAGATCCCGGCCGAGGGAGATGCGCTTGCTGTAGACCTGGGTGAGCCGGTAATTGGCACCGCCCGCATTGGCGGTGCCGAAGTGGTCGATCAGATTGCCCAGCAGTTCGGTCGGATCGCGTTGGGCGTTCAGCGCCAGCGCGCCGTCGCCGAGCAGGCCCGCTGCGTCGAGCGTGATGAGCAGGTGGCCCACGGTGGCGGAGTCGACGGGCAGTCCGTGGCGTATCGTGGCCAGCGTGGCCTCGATCTGCGCGCGCGGCTCGGCGAGCGGATCGACGGCGGGGGGCGGCAGCGCCGCGAACAGGCTCCGATACGGCGACAGCGCCAGCAGGTTCAGCGCGGCCGCGAGATAGCAGGTGTTGCCGACATTGGCGATGCCGGTCGATTGCCACGAGTCGGGCGACAGGCGCAGGAACGCGCGCGTGTGGGGATCGTCGGCCTCCTTGGCCTTCAGCGTGGCGCCGAAGCGTCGCTCGATGCGCTGCGTCACATCGCGTCGGTCGGCATCGGGCAGTGCCCGGAGCGCGGCATCGAGGTCGTGCTTGCTTTGTGCCGGCGCGAGCACCTCGTCGACATAAACAGCGAGCACGTCGTCGAGCACAATGCGCATGGCCCGCTGGCGCTCGCGCAGCGTCGCGGCGTCCCCGTCCGGCCGCTTGTCGATCGCATTCCACATCGTCTCGCGCCCCATCAGCGCCATGAACCGGTCGTATTGACCGGCGTCCTTCAGTTGCGCGGCCAGCGAGGCGGTGTTGGCGCTGTCCCTGCCGCCGTAGAAGATGCGATCCGCGCGCAGGCGGTAGGTGGCCGTCAGCCGATGGAACGCGGCTTCCTCGATCGGCTTGACCAGGGCGTTCGCGGCGCGCATGAACTCGGGCGTGCCGATCGCGCTGAGCCGGCCCATGGTGAACTTGTCGGCACTCAGCTGCTGATGCTTCGACAGGCTTTCGACGATGATGAAATTCTCGTAGCCAGCCGCGAGATCGAGCTTGGCGGCATCCGACAGCGGCGCGTTCGTCACGTCGACGATCGGCACGGTGGTGTCGTTGAGCGGGTCGGGGCCGGTGCTCGGTCCTGCCCCGCTCGCGGTCTGGTTCGCGAAGCGGCGGAACACCTCGCCGTAGGGCACGCGGTTGCGGCTTGCCTGGATCGAGGTCAGCACCGGGTTCAGGTCGGCGGCGATGATCGCGGGCGGTGCCGTGCCCTGCCGGTCCCGCTCGTCGAGCGCCTCGTCCAGGGCGGCGCTGTCGAGATAGCCCTGCGCGCCGCGATTGATCGGCCGGATGTAGAGGTTTTCCTTGTCGACCGACGAGTATTCGAAATAGCTGTACAGGTCGATCGACTCGAGCGGTTCGTCAGCGCCGATGCGTTTGTGGTCGATCGCCCAGGTGCGCGCGAGCAGGTTGGCGGTCACGATCGCCTGCATGCCGCTGTCCAGGTAGAACGTCGCGGTGTCGTGCCGCGTGGGGTCGAGCGAGAGCGAGTCACGCAGATACTGCGGATACGGGTCGTTTCGCACGGCGTCTGGCGAGTCGGGGCCATGCGCGTTGAAGGCTTCGAGCAGATAGCTGTACTCCATCAGGTTCTCGATCACCGAGGCCGCCTTCACATAGGCGGCCTCGTGGTCGGTGGATTTCCTCGCCACCGGGCGCGCGAGCAGGAACTGCGCGCGCTTGAGGTTGCGTTGCAGGCGCACCATGATCCATCGCGCGAAGGCCCGGGGGCCGTCGATCGACACCACGCCGTGCAAGCTGTCCTGTGCATAGCGGACCGCCGTCTTCAGGGCCTCGCGATAGAGCGGCACGTCGCGCCATTGCGTCGTGGATGCGGCAGGCCTGGGCCGCGTGCTCCGGGTAAGGTCCGGTTTCTGGAAGCGCGAGTCGTTCCCGTGCAGGATCTCGAGGGCCTTGACGACCAAGCCCTTGAAGACATTGGGCGGTGTCAGGCCGGGCCAGAGCCGCACCGGGCCGCCCACCGACGACACGCTCGGATACAGGAAACCGAAGCTGCCGCGATGGGTCGCGCGCGTTTGCAGGCCCAATGTCCCGGCGGCCTCGTTGAATGCCGCGATAAAGGTATTGCGCCAGACCGATTCGGCGAGCGGGTTGCCGCCGGCCCGATCGACCAGCTCCAGGATCAGGCTCGCGTGGGTGGGCGACTGGATCGGCACGGCCCGCCAGCCGCGCCGGCCGGCGCTCAGTATCTTCCCGACTTCCTTCGCGGTCTGCGCGATCAGCGTGCCGCGATCGAGGAGCAGCAGATCGTGATAGTTGAGCTCGGTGTCGGGCGCGAGTTGCGCGTCCGGGATCAAGGGCTGGAGCAATGGATCGACGGTCGCCTCGGACGGTTCCCGCCACGAGCGTCGCGACGACGGCGCACTCGCCGGCGCGAGCTGCGTGCCGATCTGCACGGTGCGATAGACGTTCTGGATCAGGCCGAGCGAGCCCGTATGGGTGCCGGCGACGCTCTGGTAGACCGAGATGCTGCTGGCGGGATCCTGACTCGATCCGACGAACTGCGTCGCCTGGATCTGCGGTTTCACGTAACCGCGTTCGACCAGCGCGTCATGCAGCGCGCGATTCGTGATCTGGGCCGTGAATTTTTCCGGCAGGTCGATGCCGTCCCGTTTCGCGTTTTTTCGTACCGCTGACTTCAGCAGGGCGGTATTGTCCCGGCGCACCGGGTCGTTGCTCGATCGGTAGTACTGACCGTGCTCGACCGAGCGGAAATCGCGGCCGAGATTGTTGACCGGCACGAAATTCGCCGTGTGGGCGAAGTAGAGCTTCAGGGCCGTGGTGACGCGCTCGGGGAAATCCTGTTCCGTCAGCAGCGTCGGAATGGCCTTCGCGAGCTTGCTGTCGGGATTCGACAATTTCGCCCACGACGGCTTGCTGAACCATGCCGCCAGGGCTTCGTCCGTCGCTTTCGCGCCTGCCACGAACGGCTCGTGGGGGCGGGGGGCATAGGTAGGCAGGTTCCTTGGCTGGCTGCGGACGTAGGCGAGGTCGTGAGCATCGAGCCCGTCGTTCCAGGTCCTGATGAAGACGTGATAGAGGGGGGCGTAGTTCGCGGCCTCGCGCACCTGCCTGACCAGGGCCGACTTGATCGACTTGTAGGTTTCCTGATTGCTGCGCAGCAGCGGAAAGGTCTCGTGGATCCAGCGTGCGTTCCTCAGCGCCAGGGCCAGGCGCGCTTCGATATTCGAGCAATTGCGCAACTGGCTCAGTGCTTCGTCCGGCATGCGCTGCACCACGCCGTGCGACGGCGAGGCTCGCCAGCGGCCGATGCGCCGCGAACTGCCTGCCGCGCTCGCCCGGGACACGCCGCCCGTGCCGCCTGCATGGCTCGCTCCGTTCGTTTCGTTCGCCTCGGTCGTCCGGCCGGCTCGCAGCGCCGCTTCGCCCATCCGGTCCGCCTCGCGTTCCAGCGCGGCGTTCTCGCTGCCGGGCAGGTCGCGCTTCCATTGCACGGTGGGCGCGACGCGGCCCTGTGCCTGCTGCGCGATGTGCCAGGTTTCGTGAGGCAGATGACGTTCCTGCCCCGGCGCGAGATGGATCTCGGCGCCAAGCGCATAGGCGAGCGCGCCGAGGCGGGCGGGTTGCGGCGAACCATAGTGGACGCGCACGGCACCGAGATCGACGCCGGCGAGGTGTTCGACGCCGCGTTTCAGATCGTCGGGCAGCCCGGTGCGGTTCGGCGGCGTAGCGGGGGCGACGGGCGTGGGCGCGCTCACGGGAGGGGGCGGTACGGCGGGCGGGGGCGAAACCGCGTGCGCCGTCGCCGAGGGCGAGCCGGGCGCGCCCTTCTCGCGGACCGCGGCCGGCCAGCCCAGCGCACTGCCGCCATAGTGATACGCGGCCATCGGCACGAGCCCGGCATCGCCGCCATCGCCGGCCGCGGGCGCCGCCATCCGCCCGGGGCTGCCGGGCTCGGCCGCCTTCACGGCCGGTTTGACGACGCTCGCGCCGAGCTTGCCCATCACATCGCCTGCGCCGGTCCGCCAGGCCTAATCATCCTCGCCCCACTCGAATTCATGCGGCACGAACACCTTCCCGAGCTTGCGATACTCGCGCTCGGTGGCCTGCAGCAGATGCCGCCAGCCCACCGCCGTGCCTTCCGCGGCGGCCAGGAAGGCCGCGCCGATCGCGATGTTGTTGATGTTGCCCCCCGACAGCGGCGCGCGCTCGGCCAGCAGGGCGAAGTCGAGATCGTCGCCGAGCGGCGCGGCCGCCGGGAACGCGTTGCGCCACAGCGCGAGCCGTTGCGCCTCGCTCGGGAACGGGTATTCGACGATGAAGCGGAAGCGTCGCAGGAAGGCCTTGTCGATGTTCTGCAACAGGTTGGTCGAGAGGATCACGATGCCCTGGTAGGTCTCGATGCGCTGCAGCAGGTAGCCGGTCTGCAGGTTGGCGTAGCGGTCGTGCGCATCGCGCGTGTCGGTGCGCTTCGCGAACAGTCCCTCGGCCTCGTCGAAGAACAGCACCACGTTCATCGCCTCGGCCTGGTCGAACAGTTGCGCGAGCTGCTTCTCGGTCTCGCCGATGTACTTGCTGACGATGCTGGCCAGGTCGATGCGGAACAGGCCCAGGTTCAGCTCGTTGGCGATGATCGAGGCGGCCATGGTCTTGCCGGTGCCCGAGGGCCCGTGGAACAGCACGCTGAGGTTGCGGCTGGCCGGGTGCTTGGCGTAGAAGCCCCAGCCCTCGACCACCTGGTGCCGGTTGCGCGCGTAGTGCAGCACCTCGAGCAGCCAGTCGCGCGTCTCGTCGGGCAACACGATGTCGTCGAAGCGGTAGCGCGTGCGTACCTCCTGCGCGACCGCCAACTGGGTGCGCTGGCTCTGCTCGCGGCAGGCGTCGAACAGCCGCTGCGTGTCGGGATCCACCGCGCGGCCGGGCGCGGAGCTTGCCGGCACGGCGAGCCGGGCCGAATCGGCCCGCGCATCGCGCGCGAGCACGGCCGGCGGCGCGCCGGTTTTCGACAGGGCGCGCAGCGGCGGCGGCGGTCTCGTGGCCGGCTTGACGGCAGCCATGCGCGACACGGGCGACACCGCCTGCAAGGCCGGCGCCGCAACCGCAGGCGGCGCGGCGCCGGGCGGCGGGTTGTCAACGCGAGGGTCCGGCCCGTCGATCAGCCGGCGGCTCGCGGCATCCTTCAGCGCCATCACGATCTGCGATTCGGTGAAGGGATACTGGTTGACGAGCTGGGCCAGCACCGCCTCGTCCACCTCGAACGCGAAGGCCGGCAGGTGACGCCGCCAGATTCGCGCGCGCAGGGCCGAGTCGGGCGCGCCGATGCGGATCAGCGCGGGAATCGCGCGATGCGCCTGATGGCCGTGCGCGAGATCGGCCAGGCGCCGCGCCGGGCCGTTCAGCACCACCAGCAGGCGCTGGCTGTCGAGCGCGAGCCGCAGCAGCTCGTCGAGCAGGTCGTCGGCGCCGTCCTGGCTGCCGGCCAGCCACTGGCAATGGCTCAGCACCAGCACCCGGTTGCAGAGCAGCGCGTCGCGGCACAGCCGCTTCATCTGCGTCGCGAGCGCCGCGCGGCTGCGCTGCCGCTCGGCATGCGCGCGGGCGACCGCCCGACCGTCGAGCAGCGCGCCGTGCATGCCGAGCCGCGCGATGGTGGCCGCCGCGACCTGCGGCAGGCGTTCGAGGTCGGCGCCCTGCAGATGCAGCAGGTAGCTGCCCGGCTCGGCGTCGGCATCGACCACCGCCGCGAAGCGCGCGAGCTGCCGCAAGGGCTCGGCGTCGATCAGCAAGGCGTCGAGCGGCGGCTCGCCGGCCAGGCTCGCGAGCGGTTCGTCGAGCCGCAGTTGCGGCGCCGCGCGCGCCAGCAGGTAGGCGGCGATCGGCGCGCTCAGCCGGTAGCCGCCCGCGAGCGAGCCGAGGCGCGTGCCCGGCGCCAGCTCGACCAGCTCCCATTCGCCCAGCGCGGCGTCACGGCCCAGCCGCTGCAGCAGGCTCTCGGGCGGCATCGAGGCGTCGCCGGCGAGCAGCACGGCGCTGCCCAGAGGCACCTGCGGCACCTGCGGCACCTGCGGCACCTGCGGGCCTTCGTGCGCGAGCGTGCCGCCGCCGGCAGCGGCGCCATCCCCGGGGCCCGCCAGCGCATGCAGGATCGCCTCGTACCGGCGATCGAGCTCGGGCAGCAGCGCGCAGAGCAGCAGCGCCTCGTCGCGCGCGTCGAGGTGGAACAGCATGCACAGATGCATCCACGGCAGGAAGATCCAGGCATGCACGCTGGCGGCCGCGCGCGCCGCGTGGCGCTGCCGGCGCTGCGCGATCGCCGCGTCGAGTTCGGCCAGCTGCCTTGCCAACTGGCCGGACGAGGGCGCCGCGTGACGGGCCCGCCGCGCCAGTTCGTCGAGCCGGTCGGGGGCCGTCCCCTCGGCATCGGCCGCGTCGGGCGCCGGCGCCGGCGCCGCGGCACCCTCGCGCGATGCCGTCTCGTCGAGCTGGCGGCGCAGCAGCGCGCGCTCGATCAGGCTGTCGCCGAGCTCGCGCAGGGCATCGAGCAGCGCGACGTTGTCGGCATAGGGGGCTGCCTCAGCGAGCTGCATGGCGTTCGCTCCCGGCGGGCCGGAGGAAGTCGGCCAGCAGCACGATGCGCGGCGCGTCGCTGCGGTTCCAGGCGGCGTGCTCGACGGTATCGTCGAACACGAAGGCCCGGCCGGGCGTCCAGCGCCGCGTCTCGCCGCCCACCCGCAGCGCGCAGTCGCCCTCGGCGCGCAGGGCCAGGTGCAGCCGCAGCACCGCGCCGCTGTAGCCGACGTGCGGGGCGATCTCGGTGCCCGGCGCGAGCCGCGAGAAGCCGGCGTGGCGCAGCCCCGGCACCGCGCCGAGCAGGGCCGCGGTGCCGGGGCAGAACACGCAGTTCTCGAGGATCGGCCGTCCTTCCAGGTGCAGCCCGTAGACGTCCCAGCCGCGGTTGTAGAGCGCGCGCTCGGGCCAGGCGTCGAATTCGTCGGGCAGCAGCGCGTCGCATTCGTCGCGCACGACCTGCCAATCGCGTTCGAGGGCCGCGAGGAACGGAAATGCCGTCGAGGGCTGGAACATGGCTGCCTCCACTGGGTTCGAGGGATGCGTCACCAGAACAGGCGCCAGGCGCCGTCGAGCCAGGCGCCGTGACCCTGCAGCGTGATCCGGTATTGGCCCGGCCGCACCGGGAAGCCGCGCGCCTGGTGATAGCGCGTGCCCGAATGCAGGAACAGCGTGCCGGGCCGATAGGCCAGCTCGCGCGTCGGGCCGCGGCGCAGGCGCGCCTGCTGCGCCGCGCGATCGTCGAGGCGGGTCGCCTCGTGGCCGAAGTCCCACAGGCGCATGCCGGCGCCGCCGTCGGGCAGCGCCAGCGGCAGCGTGAACGAGAGCGTGGCGAGCGGCGTCGCGTCGCCGGCCTGGCGCGCCTGCGCGTCGAGGCCGAGCGCGAGATGTGCGGTGTCGACATGGATCGGATTGCCGGGGAAGGCCTCGCCGTCGCGTTGCCGGAACCAGTCGCCGTGCAGCACGTCGTGCTCCTCGCGCGCGGCGAAGGCCGGATCGGCGCCGAAGATGTGGAAGCCGGGCAGCGCGGTGGCGGGCTGCGTGTCGGCCAGCCAGGCCACCGGCCGGCCGAGCCGCTCGCGCAGCGCGGCCGCCAGGGCCGCGTAGAGCGGGCCGAACTCGGCCAGCAGGAACGGGTTGTAGCGCGCGGCCAGCCGCGCGTAGGGCCGCGCCGGGTTGGCGGTGATGTCGTAGTAGTTGGTGGCGCCCAGCGTGTGGAAGGGCAGGCGCGCGTGCCGCGCGATCCAGAACCCTTCCACGTCGAGCAGGCGCTCGACCAGTTCGGCGGCGGCGGCCTCGTCGAGCAGCGGGTGCTCGAACTCGGCATCGTCTGCCCTTGCCGGGCCCGGGTGGTTCGGATCGCTCATCGCCGCCTCCTCGTGATGCGCTACCAGTACAGGACGAAGCGCCCGTCGTCGCGCCGGATCCCGTGCCCCTGCAGCGTGATGCGCTCGACCGTGCCGTTGCACGCGAGCACCGCCTGGTGGGTCACGAGCCCGTCGTGGACGATCAGCATGCCGTCGCGATACGGGAAGAATTCGGGCTGCCCGGCTTCGTCGGCCCATTGGTTCAGGCCGCTGCCGGGCGGCGTCGACAGCGACAGCGTGAAGCTGACGAGGTCGCCCGCCGCCGGCCGCGACGCCGGATAGACGTCCTGGAACTGCAGGTCGCGGTGCACCTTGGCCACCGGCTCGCCGAACACCGGGTTCGGCAGGTAGATGTGGAAACCGGGCAGGGCGGCGTCCTCGGCCAGCATGGTCGGCGCGGCGAGGCTTTCGGCCAGCGCGGCGGCCACGCTATCGAGCAGCGGCTGGAACTGCCCGGCCAGCAGCGCGTTGCTGGCGCGGCGCGCGAGCGCGTCGCGATAGAGGCCGGTGCCGCTGCCCGGGCTGTCGAGGTAGGCCGCCAGGCCGAGCGTGTAGAACGGCACCAGCGGGTGGCGCTGGCGCCAGTGGCGGCGCGCCAGCATCACCCGCATCACCCAGTCCTCGCAGGCGGGCGCGTCGAGCAGCGCGAGATGGCGCGGCGCGAGCGACGAATCGAGGGACGGGGCGAGGGCGGGGCTACCGTTCATGGCTGCGGTTTCCTTGCGGTTCAGGCGCGCCTGATCAGGGCTGGCCCTGCGAGCCGTCGCCGACGATGCGCGTCAGCGCGCGGGTCAGCAGGCGCCGTTCGCTGTGGCTCAGCGTCTGGCCGAGCGCGGCCTGCAGGTTGTCGAGGAACAGGTCGACGTTGCGCTTGATCAGCACCAGATCGTGACGATTGGCTTCGTTGTCGTTGATCCGCACCAGCGCGCGCACGCCGTCGGCGAACAGGGCCCGCTGCTCGCTCGTGTAGCCGCGGCCGGTCAGTTCGGCGAACGCGGCGATCACGGCGTGCAGATCGGCGTCCGCCACGCGATTATCGGCAGCTTCGCCCGGCGGCGTGGCCGAACACACGATCCGGCGTAGCGCGGATGCGAACTGACGGCGCTCGATCTCGCCGCTGGCCGGGTTGACGGTGTCGCCCAGCACCTGGATCAGGTCGTCGACGCGGCCGTCGATGGCGCGCTGGGTGGAGGCCAGCATCGAGGCGCGCAGCACGCCCGAGTGCAGGTCGGCGCGCAGCCGCGCGAGCGCGTCGGCCATCGCGCTGGCCGAGCCCGCGCCGCCCGCGCCGCCGCCCGCGCCGCCGTGCTCGATCGGGATCCAGTAGAACTCGACCTGCGGCGCCTGCACCATGTCCGGCAGGGCGGTCAGCCGGACCGTCCAGGTCTCGCCGGCGCGCACCGGCAGCGTGAACGAGCCGGGCACCGGCACGTAGACGTTCTGCGGCCCCTTTTTCGATTGCTGGGCCGGCAGGTGGTAGGCGAGGCCGGTCGCGTAGGCGAAGCTGGTGATCGCGCCGCCGGCGGTGGTGACGCCCTCGAAGGTGCCGAAGTAATTGGTGCCGGCGGCCGGCTGGCCGACCGTGGCCATCACGAAGCCGTCGGTCTCGGCGATCTGGCTGAACTCGCCTTGCGGGTCGAGGTTGCCCTGGTTGTAGGCGCTGCGTGTTCCAAACGTGGTGGCTGCGGGAGTCGACATCGTAATCTCCGGGTTGGCTGGCTCGAATGGCCCGGCGCATCGCCTCGGCGGGCGCCGTCAAGGGTCGGAAAGCGCGCGGCGCGCGGCCACCCGCGCTCACACACGATCGGCGCCCGACCCGTCGCCGACCAGGCGCACCAGCGCACGCGTGAGCATGCGCAGTTGTCCGTTGTCGAATTGCGTGTTCAGGACCTTCTGCACGTTCTCCAGGAACAGGCCGATGTTCTGGCGGATCAGTTGCAGGTCGCCGCGGTTGCCGGCGGTGTCGTTGATCCGCACCAGCGCGGCCACGCCGTCGGCCAGCAGGTTGCGCTCGCCGCCCGTGAAGCTGCGCGCCAGGGCCTGCTCGAAGGCATCGATCAGGGTGCCGACATGCTCCTGGAAGGCGTCGGAGGTGGAGTGCACGGGCGCCGTGTCGGGCGCGCAGACGATCTTCGCGAGCTCGTCGGTGAAGCGCTGCCGCGCCTGCGCGTCGGGGCTCATGCGGGTGGCGTCGCCGAACACCTGTGTGAGGTCGCCCATGCGCTGCGCCACATCCCGACGTGAGGTGGCGACCATGCCGGGCAGCCCGCCGCCGCGCATGCGCTGAAGCAGCTTTTCGACCTGCGCGCCGAGGCTGTTTCCCGACAGGGCGGCCGTGTCGGCGGACGGCGGCTGGCCCGGTGCGTTCATGGCGGCGTGCCCGGCCTGCGCGCCGCCCGTGCCGAGCGGAATCCAGTAGAACTCGACCTGCGGCCTGGTGCCGTCGTCGGGGGTGGAGCTGAGCTCCACCTGCCATTTCTCCTGCTGCCTGACCGGCATCGTGAACGAGCCGGGCACCGGCAGATACATCTTGTCCTTGCCCGGTGTCTCGAAGGTCTGGGCAAACGCCATCGCATAGGTGAAGCTGGTCTGCGTGGGGCCCTCGTAGGTCGAACCGGTCAACACGCCGAGGAATTCCGGCCCGCCAGGGTTCGGCTGGCCGACGGTTGCCATCACGTAGCCGTCGGTGGCGGCGGTTTCCCAGTAGATGCGGTACTTGTCGTCGCCCTGCATGCTGGCCCAGGTGTAGACCTTGCGCGCACCGAGCATCTGAACGCTGCCGTTGGCGGCAAAGCTCACGCCCCCGGCGCTGAGCGCATCGCCGTCGAGTCGCGCGGCCTTGACCGTGGCCAGGCTCGTGATGTCGCCGCTGGCCGTCACGCTGTCGGCCGCCAGCGCGGTGACGGTGACGGCCGACCCGCCGACCGTCAGGGTCGGTTTGGCGCCGGACGGCGCGGCTTCCCCCGCGTGGAACAGGACGCGCTTGTCGGCGCCCAGCACCTCGGCGCTGACCGTCGCGGTCAGTGTCTTCACCGTCAGGTCGTCCGCGTCGATGCTGCCGGTGGTGAAGTTCACGTCGCCGTCCACTTGCAGCGCATAACGGCTCTGCACCTGGCCGAGCGGCACGTTGATCGCCACCGTGTTGTGCTGGTCGGCGCTGTTGGCGTCGCTGATCTCGTTGGTCACCACCAGCATGGCGGGCGGCTTGGTGCCGTCCGGGTTCGGGTCCACGCCGAAGTGCGCGAGCAGCGAGGGCGTGATCTGGTAGACCGAGGTGATCGCGAACAACTGCGCGTCGGGCTGGATCGGGGTGCCGTCGGGCAGGATCATGGTCAGCTGCGTGTCGGAGTCCACCGACTTCACGCGCATCTTCTCGGGCAGGGCGCTGGTGCTGTCGATGCGGATCGTCGCGTCGGCCGGCAGCTTGGTGAAGTCGGTGCCGGTGCCCGTTACCGTGGTGCCGCTGCTGCTGATGGTGCCCGGCGACGGGTCCTCGGCATCGCCGAGGTAGTACTTGCTGTCTTTCAGGTCGAGGGCGAACGCCGTGTCGATGCTCAGTTCGGTTGCCGTGTCGACCTTCTTCACGCTGCGCGTCTGCGCCACCGAGGTGCTCGGCTGGAAGCTGTCGATCACCAGCCTGCCGCCCACCTGGCACTTGCTCGTGAAGCTGGTGCCGGCGCCCCTGACGGTGCGCCCCTCGCTGCTGATGGTGCCGGCCGCCGATTGCGGCGCGCTGCCGTCGGCCGCGCCGTATCGATAGGCCGAGTTGGTGAGGATCACCGGGAACTGCTGCTGCAGCACCAGCTCGGTGTCGCTGACGATCTCGCTGATCACGCCCTTGAGCTGCACGATCGAGCCGATCGAGATCAGGTCGCCCACCGACACCTGCTGCGTGAAGGTGCTCTGGTAGCCCTGGATCACGCTGTTGCTCAGCGAGGTGATGTTGCCGTTGCCGACCACCGACTGCCCGCCGCCCACCGACAGCGAGCCGGCCGGCGTGCTGTTGCGGATCCCGACATTGCCCTCGTTGTAGTAGAGGTTGCTGGTGGGCGTGCCGATGGTCTCGCGGGTCCAGTAGCTCAAGGTCTGCAGCCCCTCGAGCTGCGAGCCGTTGCCGACGAAGCTCTGCGCCTGCACCACGCCCTGCGCGACCAGCGACTGGGTGGCGATCGAGGCGGCCGAGATCTGGCCGCCGACGTCGAGCGCGCAGCTCGGATCGCGATCGTTCAGGCCGATGCCGACCTGGCCGCCCGGCACGATGCTCAGCGCATGGCGCCCGGGCGTGCCGTCGCCGGACTTGAGCGAGGCCTGCGGGCCTAGGCCGACCGAGCCGTCGATGCCCACTTCCAGCAGGCTGGCATTCGCGTCGAGGCCGAAGCGCGCCAGCAGCGCGCGCTGGTAGGTGTAGCCGATCGAGGCGAGCGGCGGGTCGAAGGCCAGGTCGACCGTCACCATCTGCTTGTCGGGCTCGGCCTTGACGATGGTGCGCTGCTGGGCCAGGCCGAAGCGCATCGAGCCGTCGGGCAGCAGGGTGACGGGCGGGGCCGAGCGCAGCACGTCGCCGGGCTGGAAGAACGGCGAGACCGGCGCCGAGAACGACACCAGCTGGCCGTCCGAGCTGATCGCGCCGGGCCCGTCGAAGGCGAGCGGCAGGATCTCGAGGTTGGCATGGGGCTGGCTGGTGCCGATGCCGAGGTTGTCGAGCGTGTTGAGCACGCCGTCGAACTGGGTGCGCGAGGCCGCGATCTCGAGCGTGACCTGCTGCGCGGCGGCGTCGAGCCTGGCGAGCAGGCGCGGGTAGATGGTCGCGTCGTTCGGGTCGAGCGCGGCGGGCTGCGAGCTCGACACCGGATTGCCGCTGAGCCCGGCGCCCTCGGCGATCAGGGTCAGGCCGCCGAGCGTGGAGCTGACGTAGCGGCGCGCGGCGGTGCTGGCGCGGTAGTTGATCGCGTTGATGGTGCCCAGGCTCGAGAAGCTGACCACCGCCAGCACGATGTTGAGCCCCGGCTCCTTGAGGTTGAGCACCGGCTGGATCAGCGGCTGCGAGACGATGCGCTTGTAGCCCGCCACGCCGGACGGCTGCACCGTGTAGTCGGCATAGGCCTCGGCATAGCTGATGGTCAGGTAGTAGCTGGCGCCGGGCTGGATGTCGGTGAAGCGCACCACCTGCTGCGCGCCGAGGATGATCTGCCGGCCCAGGCTGTCGATCGCCATGCCGGGCAGCACGTCCACCTGGTCGTGCACCTGGGCGGAATCCCAGTGCACCTCCAGCCCCGAGGCGATGCCGTAGGTGTAGAGGCTGCTGTTGTTGATGCTCTGCACCGCCATGTGGTACTGCTGCTCGCAGATGAAATCGTCGGTCAGCAGCGCTTCGCCGGCGAAGTAGTTGGGACGCTCGATGGGGGGCGTGCTCATCGCGGCTCCCTCAGCCCGCGCGGGCCGGCGCGGCCGGCAGCGCGAACCAGGCGATCTGCACGCTCGGCGTGGTGTTGCTGCGCGTGAGGATGGCGGTGAGCGTCATCTGGAACGACGAGGTGCCGATCGCGGTGACGTTGACGGCATAGGGCACCTCGCCCAGCACGTTGGTGTTCACGGCGGTGGGCGGCACGCTGAAGGCCTGCGAGCCGTCGGGCAGGTAGTTGACGCTCACCGCCACCTTGTCGCCCGGCGCGGACAGCGTGCGCGTGTCGACCGTCTGCGCGCCGTGGCGCAGGCCGTCCAGGTTGGGCGGCGGCGTCACGGCGAGCATCGCGCCCTGCTGGTTGGTCCCCAGCGTGACGGGCAGCCGGCTGCTCACGCCGCTGCGCGCGTCCGCGATCTTGTCGATGGTGGTGGTGCCGGCCACCAGCGTGACCTCGGCGAGCTTGATGGCGTTGTCGGGCGCGTTGGTGCTGCTGGCGTTCTTCAGCACGGCCGCCTCGTTGGCGTAGTCGGGATTGTTCTTGTCGATCGCGGTGGACGCGTCGGGATAGCAGAGGTAGACGGCGTAGCTGTCGCCGAAGTCCCGGGTGGCGGCCAGCACGTTGCCGGTGTCGCCGGGGAACACCAGGAAGTTGCCGTTCGCGTCGAAGCCCGCGCCCGGATCCACCTTGACGGTATTGCCCTGCTGCGTCGGCAGCAGCCCGGACAGCACGCCGGGGGTGTAGAGGTAGCGGTTCTGCAGCCGGATCCAGTTCGAGAAATAGTTCTGCTCGATCGCCATGCTGGAGGCGGTCAGGAACATGCCGTCGGTGTAGTTCAGGCAGGTGGCGACGTCCGAGGGGATCTTGTCGGTGCTCATGAAAGGGGTCTCGTGTGATGGGGGCCCGGGCGCGGCCGGATCGTCATGGATGGGCCTTGTCGCCGCCGCTGCCGAGCAGCGTGTTGACGCCGAGCGTCGCGCAGCTTGCCGCCTGGTTCCTCGCGGGCGGCTTGTCGAGCAGGTGCAGGGTCGGCACGATGCCGATCCGGAAGCGCGTCGCGGCGGGCCGGATCCGCTCCAGCAACTGGCCGAGCTGCCGCACCAGTTGCTGGATCTGCGCCACGTTGCCGGCGGTCAGCAGGAAATCGGGCTGCGCGTAGTTCGGCAGCGTGATCAGCACGTCGAACACCCAGGGCGCGTAGCCCGACACCACCGGCCAGGGCGGGCTGTCGTTCTCCCGCAGGACGAACACGTCGCGGCTGGCGGGGTCGTCCTCCACGGTGATGCAGGCGGCCGGCGCGCCGAGCGCGGGCGCCGGGTTCGAGATGCCGACCGTGATGTTGCCGGGCGGCGTCTTGTGGGTTTCGCTCGGATCGGGCGGGGTCTCGCCGTCGACCGAGCCCAGCGAGACGCCGACGATCTGCATCGGCAGGTCGAGCAGCAGGTTGACCAGCAGCGAGAGGCCCTGCGGGGTGCCGCGCATGCGGTACAGCGCGAGGCTCTGCGCGATCACGTTGCGCTTCTTGTCGAGGCTCCAGTTGCCGTCGGGGATCAGGTCGACCCAGCCGCCCAGCCAGTCCAGGAAGCCGCCGAGCCAGGCCTCGATGGCGGCCTCGGGCGGCGGCCGGCTGCCCTGGCCGGCGAACTTCAGGGCCGGGTCGGGCGGCGTGGGCACGCCGATATAGCGGTCCAGGTCGGCGAGGATCTGCTGTTCCTGGGCGGTCGTCGCGCCCGAGATCGGCGGCATGAACTGCGTGTCCGACGGCGGGAACAGGAAGGACAGGCGCGGGTAGAACAGGTTGCCGATCACCTGCGCCGCCAGCAGCTCCTGGATGCCGCGCCGGCCGTCGAGCGCGCCGTCGTCGATGCCGGTCAGCAGCTTCTCGAAGATCTTCAGGTAGTCGCCGACGAAGGGCGCCGCGGCGTCCTGGTAGATCGCCGGCAGGTAGCGCAGGTAGGCCGAGGGCAGGCTGCTCATCCGTTCGCTCCGGTGGCGGTGATGTCGAGGCAGCGCAACTGCGGCAGCCCCGCGTAGCGCTGCGCCGAGCGGCCCGGCGGCAGCGCGGCCAGCAGCGTGTTGGCGCCGAGCTGGGCCATCTCGCCGAGCACGATGGTCGGCAGGTAGGTGTAGACGAAGCTGTCGATGGCTTCCACGCCCGGCACGCCGAGCACCAGGTGGCGCAGGTCGTCGGCGGTGGGCGCCTGGCCGTAGCGCCAGCCGCCCGCCGGGCCGCCGGTGGGCAGCAGGTAGTCGTAGAGCAGCGAGACCAGCGCGTCGAGGATCGGCGAGAGCTTCGCGCCCGCCACGCAGCGGATCGCGAGCGTCAGGTCGATCGAGGTGAATTGCGCGGCCTGCACCAGCAGCGTGCTGCCGGCCAGCACGCGCGGGGCGAGGTAGCCGTTGACGTTGTAGAGCAGGGTGCTGGTCTGGTCCTGCCGGTCCTGCTGGTTTTGCGGCGCGAGCAGCAGCAGGCGGCGCGCGATGCTGGTGGAGCCCGGGTATTCGCCCGTGTTCGGCCAGGGCGGGTACTGGTAGCCGAGCGGCGCGTTGCCGAGCAGGTAGAGCTGGATCGCCTGGTCGTGCGTGAGCGCGTAGGCGGCCACCAGCAGCAGCATCGGCGCCAGCGGCGGATTGGCCTTGGCGCGCTGCGCGTTCTGCGCGGCGATCACCGGGTTGGCCTGCATCGCGAGCGTGCGCGTGTCGTCCAGCGTCAGCGCCATGTAGGGCTGCTGGCGGTAGAGCAGCACCTCGCGCTGCAAGGCCGCGCGCGAGGTGGGCTGACCCGTCTCCAGGCGCGCGAGCGCGGCGCGCAGCGCGAGGAAGTCGGCGTCGTGCTGCTTGTCGGCCAGCGCGGCATAGGGCGGATCGCTCGGCGTGGGCGAGCCCGAGTACAGGCCGAGCACCCAGCGCAGGAAGTTCTCGTCGGTGACGAGCGGGATCCGGTCGGCCTGGTAGAGCAGCGATTCGCCGATCCAGGTCAGCAATTGCAGCAGGGTGATGCCCGGGTCGCTGTCGTTGTAGTCGGTCCACTGGTCGGTGTATTGCGGGATCCGCCGCACCAGCTCGGTGAGCAACTGCGCGTAGGTCTGCGTGTCGAGTTGCGGCAGCTCGAAGCTCATCGCGCGGCTCCGCTGCCGCCCGTGGCGGCGGTGACCCGCACCGTCATGGCGCCGGCGATCGGCAACTGGTCGGGGGCGAGCGCCACGTCGCCGTTGGCGCGGCCGTTCAGGCTCAGCGCCTGCACCGCCGTCACGCCCGGCAACTGGCGCAGGAAGCGGTTCACCACCATGGCCCGCACCGGCTCGCCGAAGGCCCAGCCCTGCCCGGCCGGGCCGCCGAACACCGGCTGCAGGAAGGCCGCGAGCTGCGCGGCGAGCGTCAGCTGCAGCGCGTTGCGCTGGTCGGGCGCGCAGTTCGCGGTAACCTGCGCGAGCACCGCGACCGCCACGAAGGACGGCGCGACGAAATCGATGCGCGGCGCGAGCGTGGCCAGCACCTGCGCGCGCACCGCGGCGGCGACCGTCTCGATGGTCTGCGGCGTGGTGTAGGGCATCGGGTCGAGCGAGCGGGCCAGCAGCGGGATGCGGATCCGCTGCTCCGGCGTCTCGATCGCGCGCGAGCGCGCGACCTGCTGGCTGGCCTGCGCGGCCAGCGCGGCCAGGTCGTCGAGGTCGACCGCGTAGCCGTCGGCCTTGACCAGGGCCGGGCCGCTCGCCGCGATGTCGTCGGCGCCGTCGCCGTCCACGCCGCCGCGCGCGGCCGACGGATTGGACACCGCGTCGATGCCGCTGATGCCGGGGCGCAGCAGGCTCAGGGTATTGACGCCGACGTTGCCGTGCAGGCCCTGGGTGGTGTCGTAGCGGGCGGCCACCACGTTGTTGTAGCCGGCCGGCGGGATCATGCCGTTGTAGCCGTCGCCGAAGCTCACCAGCCCGTTCCGGCAGTCGAGCGTGTAGACGCGGTCGCTCGGCCCGCACAGCGCGAAGTTGTCGACCTGGGTCCAGATCCGGCCGATCGTGTCCGGGCTGGCGTCGCCGGCCGCGCTGGTGCCGCCGCCGCGCGTGCCGCCGGCGCGTTCGCCGTAGCCGCGCGCGCCGGCCGCGCCCGAGGCGTCGCTGCCCGGTGTGGCGGCGGTGCCCGCCGAGCCGGCCGCGGCCGTGCCGCCGAGGCTGTCCGACAGCGAGCCCGCGCCGGACATGTCGTCGATGCCGCGCGGCTCGTCCACGCGCAGTTGCAGCTCGGGCAGCACCGGCGGATAGGCGATCTGGAAGCGCTGGCCGGGCTGCTGGTTGCTGGAGCCGAGCACCTCCTCGACGATGGTGGTGACGTTGCCGGCCATCACCGCGTTCGGATAGAGGCCGAGCACGCGGATGGTCCGCTCGACGTGGGCGTTCTCGACGCGGAACCAGAAGGCCAGTTGCGAATAGAGCGGGCTGGCCGGCATGTCCGCCGGCACCTGGATCGCGACGATGCCCGAGCGGCTCAGGCCGTAGGTGCCGTCGTCCACCGGCAGCGGCTGCCAGGCCGCGCCGTCGAAGTACTGCCAGTCGAGCGGCCGGCCCGGCTCGGCGCGCTCGCCCTCGATCGACAGGTAGAGCTGCAGCCGGCGCCCGACGCTGTCGGTCTCGAAGCCGGCGGGCTCGAAGGCGAAGTAGAAGCCGCTCAGCTCGGCGTCGACCGGCACGTAGGGCGCGGCCAGGAAGCGGCTGGCCGCGAAGGCGTTGTAGGTCCAGAAGCGCGAGGGCGCGGCCGAGTAGGTATAGCCGAGCTGGAGGCTGCGGATGAAGGGCGGCGCGAACTGCGCCTCACTGAACTGGTAGGAGAAGTTCACGCCCTCCACGTCGTTGAGCCAGGCGATCAGCGCGGCCTTCTGCTCGGGCGGCAGGATGCTGTCGGGCACCTGGTCGATGGTGCTGGAAATGCTCGAGGTGCTGAAGCCGCCGGGCGCGCCGTAGCCGCCCGCGGCGATCACCGCGCGGATCCACAGCCCCTCGCTGCCGGTCACGGTGACCGGCTTCATCGCCGGGCAGAGGAAGGCGATCGAGGTCGGCCGCCCGCTGGTATTGCCCTGCAGGTTGCTGGTGGTGTCGACCCACTGGTACAGGTTGCGTTGCGCGGCGGTGGCGTTGAAGGGACGCCAGGCGCTGCCGTCCCAGAACTGCCAGACGATCTGCACCGGGTAGGTCTGCGCGACCGGCGCGAGATCGAAATCGAGGCTCACGCGCGCGCCGGTGCGCGCGAATACCGCGTCGCTGCGCACGTAGAAGGCGTCGTTGGCCTGCGGGGTCTCGCCGAACGGGTAGGCGCCGTTGGCGATGTCGAGCGCGACCACGTTGCAGGCGGCCTGCTGAGGCTGGATCTGGCCGCCCTCGAGCGTGCACTGGCAGCCGTCAATGATCGGCAACTGCCCGGCCAGCGTCGACAGGATCGGCATGCCCGGCGCCGGGCAGGTCAGCAGCCAGTTCTCGGTGGAGGGGTCGGCCAGCGCCGCGCACGGATCGGAAAACCCCGCGCCGGGGTCCTCGCGCGCATAGAGCGATTCCACCAGCGTCTCGATCGAGACGGCCGGCGCGAGCGGCTGGCCGGGCAGGGTGATGTCGAGCCGGCGCGCGTCGTCCGAGCCGGCCAGCACCACCGCCAGCGGGCTCAGCGCGGCGTCGAACCATTGCCCGAAGTAGTCGGGATGGAGACGCTCGCCGACCAGCGTGATGGTGATCCGCTGCGGCGTCGGATCGGGCTTGAACAGATTGGCGTCGCCGATCATGAACCAGTGGCCGAGCGGCGTCGCGATGATGTCCTGGTCGTCGGGCCCGAGGAACAGCGCCGCGCCCGGCGGATCGTCGGCGCCGGCCAGCGCGGTCTCGAAGGCCGGCATCGCGTCCAGGTAGCTGTCCTGCGAGGGCATGATGGTCATCGCCGCCGTCAGCCGGGCCGGCACCGCGGTGAAGTCCTGCTCGGTCTGGAAGCGGATCTGTTGCGCGTCGGGCGGGATCACTGCGGTCTGCGCCGGCACCAGGCGCGCGCCCTGGCCGGGCTTGAGCGTGAAGGCCAGCGGCGCGCGCGCCGGCTGCGGCGGGCGCGGCGAGAGGCCGAGGAACTGGAAGAACGACTGGCGGCGCTGGTAGGGGATCCGGTTCTCGATCAGCGCGGTATAGCCGCCCAGTTGCGCGAACAGGTTCAGCAGCACCAGGCCCGGGTCCTGGTTGACGGCGGCGGCGGTCGCCGCGGGATCGAGCCAACTGCCGGGGTCCTGCAGCGGCGGCGGCCAGTTGCCGCTCCACTGTTGGGTGTAGACGGTCGCCAGCGTCAGCGCCTGCCGATAGAAATCGTCGGGGCTGCGAAAGTCGAGGATCGGCTCGGCCATCGTGGCGGGCTCCGGGGGCGCGCGTCGGCTCAGGCCTGCCCGTCGCCGGGGGCCGCCTGCTGGCGCAGCTCGTCGCGCAGCTCGGTGAGCGCCTGGATCGCGCCGCCGATGCGCAGCAGGGTCTGCTGCAGTTCGCGCTGCTTGGTCTCGAGCGCGCGCAGTTGCTGCTCGCCGGCGCGGCGGTTGTCCTCGAGTTCCTGGATACGGGCGGTGAGCATGGCTTCGTTCATGGTGCGGGTCGGCTTACTTGAGATAGAAGGGGTACACGAGGTTCTGCGGCTGGTTGCGCTCGCGGATCAGGTAGTCCACCGAGATGCGCAGGCATTGCGGCGTGTCGGGCGCGATCGTCACCTGCACCGCCAGCGTCTGGATGCGCGGCTCCCAGCGGTTGAGCGCCTGGGTCACGTAGAGCTGGGCCAGGCTCACGGCGGTGGCGTTGCCGGCCGCGAACACCAGCTCGTTGATGCGGCAGCCGAACTCGGGCAGCATCACGCGCTCGCCCGGCGCGGTGCGCAGGATGATCAGGATTGCCTGGCGGATGTCGTCGGCGCCGGCCGCGAGCATCACGGCGCCGCCGTGCACGGCCACGGGGAAGGCCCAGCCCTGGCCGAGGAAGTCGCTTGGCGTGCTCATCTCAGCCGATCATCACGTTGGACAGCCCCAGTACCTGGAGCGTCGGCGGCGGCGCCTGCGGGCCGCCGGGCGGGATGTCGTGGCAGGTCTCGCAGAAGTCGCCCATGCGCGCGGCGCCCCGGCCGTTGATGCGCACCGTCATGCTGCCCAGCACCACCCGGCCGAGGTTGGTGGGCGGCACCTGGAAGGTGCCCGAGCTCGGGATGTGGGGCGGCAGGTTCTGCCCCATCGAGCCGACCGTGGCGGCCGGGCGGCCGTTGATGCGCACGTTCAGGCTGGTATTCATCGAGATCTTGCCGTTGAACGGAAACGGCTGCGGGGTCGGCACCGGGCCGCCCGGGCTCGGCACCAGCACCACGTGGATGTCGGCGGCGTTGACGATGCTGTCGCCCATCTTGGCTGCGGCTTGTCCCATCGCGGCGCTCCGTCTAGTTCAGGTCGATCATGGTGGCCGACAGCTTCAGGTTCTGGCCGCCCTGCACATCCAGCGTGGCCTGGCCCAGCGTGGCCTTGACGCTGCCGGCGGTGTTGCGCAGCGTCACCTGCGCGCCGGTGATGGTCAGCTTGCCCTTGGCGGTGATCGACAGGTCGCCCTCGCTGGCGAGTTCGATCGCGTTGGTCGCGCTGTCGATCCGGATGCGGTTCTGCCTGGCATCGACGATGGTCACGCCGCCGCCGTTGGGCGAATCGTCGAGCGTGATGGTCTTGCCGCCCTTGGTGCGGATCACGCGCAGGTCCTGCTGCTGGTCGACGGGCACCGGCGGTTTCTGCGCGCCGTTCCAGAGGAAGCCGATCACGTAGGGCTTACTGGCGTCGCCGTCGGCGAAGGCGATCAGCGCGGCGTCGCCGGGCTGCGGCAGGAAGAACGCGCCGCTGTTCGGGCCGGCGAAGAAGCTGGCGATCTGCGCCCAGTCCGATTCGATCTCCGCGCCCTTCAGCAGGAAGCTCAGTTTCACGCGGCCGTAGCCTTCGGGGTCGCGCGTGTCGGCCACCTTGCCGAGCGTGACGCCGAGCGCCAGCGATTCGGGCGACAGGCTGGGCGAAGGACTCATATTCCGGTTCTCCTCAGGGTGAATTCGGTCTGGTAGCCGTCCTCGACATCGTAGGTATGGGTGCTCGAGGTGACGTAGTAGATGCCGTTGAAGCGCTGGCTCAGGCCGGTCAGCCGCACGTTGATGCCGGCCACCAGGCTGGCGTCGCCCAGCACGCTGGTGCGCCCCTCGATGAAGCCGGCCAGGTTGCGCTGGTATTGCGCGGCCGCCACCGCCTGCAGCGCCTCGGGCGAGTTGATGTTGGGGCGCTCGTAGCGCACCGCGGAATCGGGGAAGCCGTCGGCGGCCTGGTAGCCGGTCTCGGTGCCGCCCATCCGGTCCTTCGCGGTGCCGCTCGCGGCGGTGGCCGAGAGCGGCTGGTTCGAGACGATGTCGTAGCTGCTGACGGTCACCTGCTTGCCCAGCGTCGGCAGGCGCAGCGCGAGCTCGAGGTCGTCGACGTCGGCCGGGAAGTTCAGCGTGCGCACCGGGCTGCCGCCCTCGGCCGACGGCCGGAACACCAGGGTGGTGTCGTCCATCAGCAGCTCGTGGTTGATCTGCGCGCAGCGGCTCATCAGGAAGTCGTAGTCGCTCTGGTTGTTCTGCAGCACGTAGTCGTTGACGATGCCGGCGCGGCCCTGGGCGCGGATCGTCAGGCCCGCGGCGCTGGCCACCTGGGCGGCGATGTCGTTGTCGCTGGCCTGCTGGTAGGTGCGCGTGCGGGTGCCGAAGCGCAGCCGGTACATGCGGTCGAAGCCGCGGATGGTGGCGCTCGAATACTGGCTGAAGTGCGGCTCGATGGCGGTGATCTCGCCGTTGACGAGCTGGGTCGGCTGGTCGATGCCGAGCCAGATCGAGATCGCGTCGCCGGGGGCGAAGGCGTCGAGGTTGACGTCCTGCCAGGCGCCGGTGGGCGAGACGATGTTGAGCGTGAAGCTGAACATGGTCGGCAGGTTGATCTCGTGCTGCACGCTCACGCTGCTGATCGCCGCGGCCACCGCGCCCGACAGCGCCTGGCGGTTCTTCAGGATCCGGAAGCCGCCGGTCTGGACGTCAGACATGGGCCGCCCCGTTGAAGGATTCGCCATGCACGTCGATGATCACCAGGGTGCGGCCGATGTCCTGGCGGGTCGGGAAGTTCAGCGGATCGTCGATGCCGTTGGTCTCGGCGATCAGGCGCCACTGGCCCGGGTCGCCGAGCGTGCGCTGGGCGATCAGGTAGAGCCGGTCGTTCTCGCTCACCTGCCAGAGCCGCCGGCAGTTGAAATAACCTTGCGCGCGCAGGTCCTCGTCGGGCGTGAGCACCGATTTGAGCGTGACGCTCAGTTCGGCACGCACCGGCACGCCGGAGGACAGGAACATCGTGAACTTCTGGTCGAGCTTGCTGATCATGCCGACGAACAGCGGGCCGGCCCAGGTGAACACCACCACCGGCGGCTCGCGGCGCTGGGCGGTGCCGATGGTCGGCTGGGTCAGGGCGGCGATGCGGTTGGTCAGGCTGCGCACGTCGGTCTGCTTCTCGTAGGTGTCGAAGAACAGCGAGACCGTCAGGTCGTCGTCGTCCACGCGCTGGAACTGCACGTTCGAGCCCTGGCCCTGCAGTTGCACGGTCTTGTTCAGCGACAGCTCGGTGGGGTTGTACATGACCGGGATCTCCTCGCCGGTCTTCTGCACCACGATCTTGGCCATCTCCAGCATCAGCGGGCTCCCAGGCGATAGCGTTCGGCGCTGGCGCGGCCGGCCAGCGCGGCCTCCACGCCGCGCACCAGCGAGCGCATCAGCGCGGGCGAGCGCAGCGTGTCGGCGACGGTCGCGCGGATCTGCTCCAGGTGTTCGCGGCGATGCAGGATCTCGCGCACCACCTGGGTCTGCACGGTCCGCTCGATATGGCGGATCTCGCGCTCGACCTCGGCCGCGCTGCGCCCCGGGGCGCGGCGGTAGGCGTGGGCGATGGCGCGGGATCGGGCTTGGTTGTCGCCGTAGCGGTACAGGGCGGGCTCGGCGGCGGCAAGGCGTGGTGCGAGAGGCGCGGCCGAGGCCAGGACAGGCGCGGCGGCGATGCTCGCGGCGCGAGGCCCGGCTGGCGGCGAAGCGATGATCCGCGTGGACGCGGATGGCGAGGCGATGGCCCGGGAGACGGGCGCGGGCGAGGTGACGGCCAGCGACGCGGCGGCCCGGGCGAGCGCGGCGGCCGGGGGCAGCGCCTTGCCTTCGCGCGTCAGGATGCGCACGCGGCGGGGCGCGGGGGCGGTGTGCGCGGAGGAGGTCGGGCGACGCGCGGCCGTGCCGCTGCGCGATTCGACGTGCCTGGCGAGCCGTGTCGATGCGGGCAGCGTCGAAGGCTCGGGCGTCGCGATCGATGCGGCGGCTGTCGGCGCGGCCGACGCGGGACCGCCGTGCGCGAGCAGCGACAGGCGGGCGGCCATGAAGACCCGGTCCGGGTGCGGCGCGAATCCGGCGGCGCGTTCCGACGCGCTCGAAACCACGGCGAGCTGGACCAGGCGATGCATGGCGACCTGCCGCGTCGCGCGCGAAGCCGCCGTGCCGGGCAGGCGCGCCGCACGAACCGGGGCGAGGGCGGGTGCCGGTGCGATTCGCTGCGTCAAGGCCGCGAGGATGTCGGTTTGCCGTGCCCGATCGATCGGCGCTTCGCGGTCGATGGAGCGTGCCGGCGCGCGCAGCGTCATCACCGTGGCGGGGAGGGGCGACGACACATGAATCGATGCGCCGGCACGCTGCTTGTCGTTGCTGCCGCGAGCTTGGCCGATCATGCGCAGGGACGGCGCCGTGTCGGCGGTTCGCGGGCTCGGTTCGGCGGCTCGCGAGGGGTCGGCGATGCGCATGGCCGGCATGTGCGAAGCCGGAACCAGCCGTGCCGGCGCTCGCCGCTCGCGACCATCGTGGTTCGCCTGCGCGGCGGCGGACGCGGGCCGTGCATGATCGCGCCGGGCCGCCGCTGTCGATGTGGGTACCTCGCTGCGCGCCGTCGAGCGCATCACGAGACGCAAGCCGCCGGGCGTGTCTCCAGCGCGGGCCGGCCCGCTTTCCGCCGGGATCGAGCGTGCCGCCCGATAGACGATCTCGCGCGCGAGGGTGGCGACCACGAAACGCGTCGCCGGCAGGTGCATGCCGGCCGGCGCGGACAGCCGCGCTTTCAATCGGCGATCCACCGCGGCGTCGATCACCTGCGCCCGTGCCGCGGCGACTTCACGCGCGACCGACCTCCACCCGATCTCGCGCGCCTTGGCGCGGCCGAGCGCCAAGGCGCGAGCAATCTCTCCACGAGCGCCGCGTTCACCACGCTCACCACGCTCACCACGCTCACCACGCTCACCACGCTCACCACCGGCGCGCGCCAGCACCTGCCGGAACAGGCGCTGCACCAGCGTCACCTGCCGCAGATGCAGCGCGAAGGCCTGGCTCAGCGCGATCGACACGCTGCCCGCGGCCGAGCGCAGCAGCACCATGGGCGCGGCCGGCTGCGCGGCGCCGTGCAGCCGCGCGCCGACCCGGGCGATCCGCGCGCCGCGCGCGGCAAGATGCCGAGCCCGCCGCGCCGCCGGCGCCCCGGCGGCCGCGCCGGCCCGCATCGCGGCCAGCCGCATGCGCCTCATGCGCCGCCCCCGCGCTTGCTGATTCCCTCGTGCGCGAGCGTGAAGCTCTGGGTGGCGACCAGCGTCTGCCCGGCGTCGATCTGCGGCCCCTGCCACTCGATCGGCCAGGCGTTCAGGAAATTCCAGGCGATGGTGGTATTGCCGAGGTTGTCGAGCAGGTAGATGGTGCCGTTCTTGCGCACCACCTGGCCCGACGAGGCCGCCATGAACCAGTTCCACAGCGGATCGACCGAGCTCACGCCGCCCTTGAACACCAGGTCGCTGCCGATCACCTGGCCGGGCAGCTTGTATTCCACGTCGTTGACGCCGCCCTGGCGGATCGTCTTGACCTCGTTGCGGATCTGCAGCCCGTCCACCGAGCTGAAGCCGCCCACCAGGATCCCGCCCATCTCGATGCAGAAGTTGTACGCCATGAACGGATTGGCGCTGGCGGCCGGCTGCCGCGCGGGGCTCGATCCCAAAGCCATCTCATATCCCCAGTCGAAGACTCTTCTCGCGCTCGTCGCTGTTCATGGTGTCGTTGATGCGGCTGATCCGTTCGCACCAGCGGCGGCGCTCCGCGTGCTCCATCGCCAGGATGTCCCTGTACGACCAGTGGAAGTGATACGCGATGAACGCGATCTCCTCGTAGATCTGGTCGGGCACTACAGGGAGGCGAGTTTTCCCGCGCTGTCCATCCCCGGCATCGCCACCACGTTGTCCTCGGCCTGCACCTGGTTGATGCGGTTGTAGAGATCCTGCAGATAGGCGAAATCGGCCGAGAACAGGTCCTCGACCACCTTGGTGCTGACCATGTCGAGGCTGCCCAGGCGCACGATCACGCGCGACAGCACGATGATCGCCAGGTAGGCCGGATTGGCCTGCACGCGATGGTCCTTGAGCGGCAGGATCTCGTCGCCGGCGGTGGCCAGCCGCATCACGCCGTTGCGGTGCAGGTTGCCGTCCCCGTCGCGATAGCCGATCGGGAGCGTGAATTCGATTTCGGTGCTGATGACATTCATGGCAAGGCTCCGGTCAGGAAACGCGGGTCATGTACTGGATGGTCAGCTCGAAGGTCTCGACCATGATCTCGGTGCTGCTGGCATTGAAGCCGGTGCTCTCGTACTTGCTCGGCCAGGCGTTGATCACGTTCCAGCGCGCGCGGGCGGTGCCGGCCGAGTCCAGCAGGATCAGCGAGACGTTCTTCTGCACCGTGTCGCCGGTCGAGCCCTGCGCGACCGCCAGCTGGTGCCAGTTGTAGAGATCGAGCGTGTCGGTGAGGCCCTTCTTGAGCGTGAGCTTGCCGTAGGTGGTCAGGCCCGAGAACGAGCGCTTGTAGGTCGGGTCGGTGCCCTCGCGATACTCGGTGGTCTCGATCGTGCTGTCGGGGATCGTCGCTTCGGAAAACGAAGCGATCTGGATGCCGGAGATTTCCACCTGGAAGCGAAATCCGCGGTACGGATTGGTCAGTTGTGTCGCCATCGTGCGGCTCCGTGGTCAGGGCTGGGGCATCAGGATCCGGAATCCGGGCCGGCGGTCTTCTGCGCGATCCGGATGATCACGAATTCGGCCGGGTAGACCGGCGCGAGGCCGATGTCGATGTACATCTGGCCGAGCGCGCGCGTCTCGGGCGGATTGTTCGAGGCGTCGCAGACCACGAAGAAGGCTTCCGAGGCCTTGGCGCCGAACAGCCCGCCGGCCTGCCAGAGGGTGGTCAGGAAGGCGTCGATGTCGCGCGTGACGGCCGACCAGGTGGTCTGGTCGTTCGGCTCGAACACCACCCACTGCAGGCTCTGCTTGAGGCTCTGCTCGACATAGATGAACAGGCGCCGCACGCTGACGTAGGTCCATTCGCTGCCGGCCGCGGCCAGCGTGCGCGCGCCGTAGATCACGTTGCCGTAGCCGATCAGGTTGCGGATCGCGTTGATGCCGTCGGGATTCAGCACGTCCTGGTCGGCGTCGGTGAGGGGCAGGTCGGTCATCACCACCGTCTTCAGCGCGCCGTCGTTGACGCCGGCCGGCGACTTCCACACCCCGACGCTGGAATCGGTGTTGGCGTAGCGGCCCAGCGCCGGGCCCGAGGGCGGGATCGGTACCGAGGCGCCCGATACCGGGTTGGCGATCCACACCCAGGGGTAGTAGATCGCGCCGTAGGTCGAGTTGAGCGCGGCCGTCTTGGTGCTGCCGGAGCGGAACGCGACCATGTTCTGCACGTCCAGCCCGTAGGGCGGGTCGGTCACGTAGAACAGGCTGGCCTGCTGCTCGCAGTAGTTGAGCCCGAGATTGATGGTGGTGACCTGCTGGGTGAGGCTGGGCGTGCCGCTCTGGTCGCTCATGTTGACGGTGTCGGGCATCGCCAGCAGGCTGATGTCCTGCACCGTCTGCAGCGGCGCGAAGCTCGAGGAGAAGTCCCAGGTCGGCGCGGCGCCGGCCGTGAAGGGCGTGGCGGCCTTGCTGTTGCCGGGGCGCCCGGTGCCGGTGATGGTCGCGCGCGCGAAGATCGAGTTGGCGTTGATGGCGGCGGCCAGCGCGGTGCTGGCGGTCTCGGCGGTATAGCCGTTGTAGGTTTCCAGCACGTAGTAGGACTTGCCGTTGAGCGGCTGCGGCGTGAGCTTGTTCTGCAGCACGTAGGCGCCCAGCGTCGCCGAGGCGGAGGTCGCGGTGATGCCCGGCAGCACGGCCGGATCGATCACGATGCTGAGGTTGAAGACCGGCGAGACCGCCGTGTCGGGGCCGTTGGCATTGCTGATCACGAAGCCAAGCACATTGTTCGGCCAGGTGCCGGGCGTCACCGCGGTCAGCTTCAGGGTGCCGGCGCTGGCGGTGGCCTGCTTGCCGGTGCCGGCCGTGTCGGGCACGCGGCTCACGTAGCAGAGCGCGCCGCCCAGCGCGAAGAACTGGTACACCGCCCACGACACCATGCCGTTCCAGACCATGTTGCCGAACACGCGCTGGTAGGCGTTCCAGCTGGTGATCAGGGTCGGGGTGTTGATCGGCCCGGTCTCGGTCACGCCGATGAAGGCCGGCGTGGAGGTGGAGGCGCCCTGGATGGTGCGCGCGCTGGGCACCTCCTGGATATAGATGCCCGGATGATAGTAGTTGGTGGCCAAGATCGTGTCTCTCTGCGGTAAGGGTCAATCACGCCTGGCGCATGGCGATGTCCAGGTACTGCATGGCGCCGGGATCCAGTTTCAGCTCGGCTTGCGCGCTGGCGTAGCCGGCCTTGCTGAAATTCAGCACGACGGCGGTGCCGGGTGCCAGCCGGCCGCGCGGCGCGAGCGCGTAGCGGCCGTCGTAGCGGCCCAGGCCGGCGGTCCGGGTGGCGGCCTGGCGCGCCTCGCCGCGCGCGCTTGCGTAGCGCGCCTCGACCTGCACCCCGGCCAGCGGCTGGCGGGTGGCGGCCGCCAGCACCTGGCCGCGAACCAGGGTGGTGCCGGGCGGGAACGGGTAGAGCGGGCCCGGCTCCAGCACGCAGGAGACGATCGCCTCGGCCAGCGGCAGCGCGAGCGGCACCTCGAAGGCCACCTGCTGCGCGAAGAACGGCGGCGCGGCCGCGACCAGCCGGTAGGCGCCGTGCGGCAGGCCGCCGAAGGCGTAGAAGCCGTCGCGCTTGTCGAGCGGCCGGCAGGGCTGGCCGTTGAGCGTGAAGGCCGGGCGCAGGCCCTCGAGCGGCGCCAGGCTGAAACCGTCGATCACCTGCACCACCGCGCTCAGTTCCATGGCGGCTCCCCGGCTGCCAGCTCGCCGTTCACCACGAAGTCGGATTGCAGCGTCAGCGCCGAGGGGATCCGCACCGGCGTGAGCGTGTACATCTTGGTCAGCTTGTAGGTCTTGTTCGGGAACACCGCCCAGATATTGCGCAACTGCTCGCTCGAGTCGTGTTCCGGCACGATGTCGATCGGATCGTTGCCGGTGGCGCGCAGCAGCGGCTGCAGCAGGGCGCCGCTCAACTGCCCGACGTCGTGGAACAACTGGATCAGCCGGTCGATCAGCACCAGCTCGATCTCGGCCGACTTGCCGTAAGGCACGATCAGGTAGGTCAGGTCGACCACCAGCGGCGCCGGCGTGACGGTCAGCGCGGCCGGTTGCGGGCTCGCGCCGGGGCGCCGCGTCAGCGAGGGCGGCAGGTTGCGCAGCGCCGCATTGATCTCGGTCTGGTACAGGTAGAGCGACAGGCGCGTCTCGTCGGGCGCGTCGATCTCGCCGGGCGAGTCGAACACGATCGCCGATTCGGCCGCGAGCTCGGGCACCCGCGCGCGGATCAGCCGGCGCAGCGATTCGCTGACCGCCCTCAGGACCTGGCCGCTGTCGATCGACGTCGGCGCCATGGTCACAGCGTGAACACGGTGTCGGTCTGGCTGACCACCTGCGGCTGGCGGTTGTGCACCTGGGCGAGCACGGTGATCGAACTGTCCGAGGTGGTGCGCAGGTAGACGTGGTTCAGGTCGTCGGGCGTCCAGGTGATGAAGGCGTTCAGGTAGAACTCCAGCGCGGTGCCGGCACCGCCGCCGTCCTTGCCCGCGGCCGTCACGAAGGACAGCGCGTGGTTGCCGAACGACAGCGACTGCAGCGGCAACTGGCCGTTCTGGCTCGCGAACAGCACGCCGCCGGCCTCGCTGAAGTCGGGGCCGAGCGACCAGCTGACCTTGCCCAGGCCCTTCTTGGTGCTCACCAGCACGTCGATCCGGTTGCCGGGCAGGGCGCCGCGCACGGTCAGGCAGATCGGCCGGTAGCAGCCGCCGTAGCCCGACAGCGTGGCGCTGACGCGGCCGTTGTGCCATTGCATCGGCGCCTGCGCGCCGAAGCTGGCCTGGATCACCGCTTCCTCGTTGAGCGTGCAGTAACCCTGCAGGTAGTCGACTTCCGGGTGGACCGCCAGGAACAGGGTCAGCGTGAAGCGCGCCAGGCCGCCGGCGATGTCGCCGGTGCGCAGCGTCAGCATCGCGTCGTTGAACTCGATGCCGCTCAGGCAGGGCTCGCCGCTCGCGCTCGATACCGCCAGGTTGTAGGAGAAGCCGATGCTGTCGCCGGCGCGGTCGCCCAGCGACCAGGCCACGCCCGCCGTGGTGAAGTGGATGCCGAGGTTGCTGTTCGGCGCGACGTCGAGGAATTCGAGCTGCACCGGCATCAGCCGCCAGTTCTCGTCCGGGCCGGCGGGCGGCCGCGCGGCGCCGCCGGGCGCGTCGTCGGGGTGGCCGCTGCTGGCCGGCAGCTCGGCGGTGGTCGGGGCGGCGGTCGTGTCGGGCGTCATGGCGGAAGATCCGGGCGGGTCGATGGACGTCAATCGAGGGCGAGGGCGAACGAACTGATGCCGATCAGGGTGCTGCGGTCGTCGCGGGCCTGCAGCGTCACGCTCGCGCCGGGCGGCAGGATCACGCGCCCGAGCACGGCCTCCTGCTCGGTGCGCAGGTACAGCGAGACGCGGATCTCGCGCACGTCCTGGCTGGTCTGCAGCATGATCTCGCGCGCGTTGACCAGGAACTGGCTCAGGTACATCACCGGGTCGCTGACGCAGGACAGCGACAGGCCGACCTGCTGGCGGCCGGCACCGTCGCTCCAGATCGCCTGCTGGTCGGCGCGCAGGCTCAGGAAGGCATTGCTGTTGGCGCGCAGGTTCGCGAAGCTCAGCGTGACCGGCTTGAAGACGGCGACGTCGCGATAGATCCGCGCGTTCAGCGCATGCGACGGATTCGCGACGCGATGCCCCTCGACGGTGCGCCGCGCGCGCGGCGGCAGCGAATCGCGCTCGCTGGCGATCGCCGCGCGCAGCGCCTCGGGGCTGGGCGCGCGTGACGGGGCCGCCGCGGCTTCCGGCGCGGCGGCGCGGGCTGCTTCGACGGGCAAAGCGCTGGCCTTGCCGCCGGCGGTATCCCGGCCGGCGGTTTTGTCTTTCCTGTCCATGAGGCAGGTTCCGTCAGTTGGGTAGCGGGATCGTGAAGTTGCCCGGTTGGATGCTGCCCGCATTCGCGTAGCCGACGAATTGATAATGGACGCTCGCCGACGCATTGCCGAGCAATTTCATGGTGCCGGCAATCGCGCTGCCGCTGGTCGAGAAAGAGACATTGACCGAAACGGTATTGCCGCCGGTCGCGCCATGGGATTGCACCGCGATTTTCGATTGCTGGACGATCAGGTATTCGAGCGGAGGGAGCGAATCCGTCGAGGAGGAAAGCTGGACCGCTTCATTGCCGGTAAGGGTAATCGCGCTGGGCGAATTGAAACCCAGTTGCGCGGACAATGGGTCCTGCGAGGAATCGGTCCGGAACGTAAATGAAATCGTATAGTTCATTTTCAAGGTCTCCGCATATATTGCCCGTGCCGGGATGCCATTGGCCGATGAAAACGAATGGCCGCCCCCGAATATCCCCGACCGGTTCCGGCAGGCCGGAACCGGTATCGCGCCGCGCGGGCCGGCTCAGCCGTTGATCCGGAAATCCGAATAGGTGGAGTTGACGACCTGGGAGACCTGTTCGTTGATCGATACCTTAACCACGATGCCCGAATCGGACGAGGACTTCAGCGTGAGGTCCTTGGTGCCCTGCAGATAGGCGGCGAACAGCTTGAGGTTGAAGCCGATCTGGCCGCCCGAGCCCGCGCCGGAGGTCTCGACGCGGATCTCCGAGGCGGTGATGCGAAAGCCCGTGAGCGGCAGCTCCTCGCCCGAGGTCATGTCGATGCTGATGCCCGGCGAGCCGCTGAAGTCGGCACCGGTGCTCCACGCCACGTCGTGGTCCGAGGTGTCCATGTCGATGATGATGGTCTGGGAAGGCTGCGCGTTGGTGATGGAGAAAGTCACGTTCGCGTAGTTCGGCGTATCGGTCGTGCTCATGGTCTTCAACCCTCTCTATATATTCGACCCAGCTGGTCTATGGCCCTCGGTATCCATTTCTCCACGCGTGTCGCGAAGCAGATCGAATCGCCGTTGCCGCCCCGGAATAGCGTTAGTTTGATTACTGAAAAACGAGGGTGTGTCGTGGTGCAGCTAGACAATAGCGGTTAACAAACACCGATGCAAATTGTTTTTGATTCGGGTTTTTGCTTAAAAAAGTTTGATGTTTTCGGGGATTTGACGGGATCTTTAATATAACTGCCTATCCAATTTTTTCGAAGAAAGTGACAGGTTGAAATTTATTCTGGCTGTAAGCGGATTGACGCGAATTGCGATTAGGAAGGGTTTATTTCGAATTGAAAGCTTGATATCAAAATGAAGTGGGAAAAGGCGTGGGCATGCGCGGCGCGCGCCGGTCGGCGGCACCGCGATTCATTCGTACTGCAGAGTGTCGTGGCCGGCAGGCCCGCATCCGCGGGCCGGTGCCTAGGATGCGTGGTAGCGCGAGTCGGTGGGAATCTCGTCGGGCAGCGGCTCGCCGGCGATCTCGAGCAGCGAGCGCTCGATCTGGCGCGTCAGCGTGTCGAGCGCGAGATGATGCGGGCCGGTGCCGAAGGGCTCGGCGATATGCCCGGCGATGGTGTCGAGCGCGATCAGCGTGTATGAGACGAACACCGACACGAAGGGCGTGGCGAAGCCGATCGAATCGACCAGCCCGAACGGCAGCATCACGCAGTACGAATAGATGGTCCGGTGCAGCAGCACGTGATAGGGGAAGGGGATCGGCGTGGAGGCGATGCGCTCGCAGCCGGCCAGCTTCGCGCCCAGCTCGTCGAGCTGCGCGTCGAGCATCCACAGCTGCGTGTCGCCGAGCTTGCCGGCGCGCTGGCGCTCGGCAAGCTGCCGGCGCAGCGCGTGCAGGATCGCCACCGGCTTGAAATGGGCCGCCTCGATGCGCGCGAGGCAGTCCGCGTCGAGATAGCGCGCGAGATCCTCGGCCGGATCGGTATGGCGCAACTGGTGCTTCATCGCGTAGACGAAGGCGATGGTGGTGCGCGTGAAGGCGGCGCCGTCGTCGGTGCCGCCGTAGGAGAGCGCCTGTGAGACCAGCGCGCGCGTCGAGGTCAGCACGCCGCCCCACAGCTTGCGCGCTTCCCAGTAGCGGTCGTAGCTGACGTTGTTGCGGAACGCGGCGAAGATCGCCAGCGCCAGGCCGGCCAGCGTGAACGGGGTGGGATTGAGCGGCACCTTGGTGCCGAGGATGCGGCCGTCGGTGAGCAGGGCCAGCAGGCTGATCACGGTCATCACCGCGAGCTGCGGCAGGATCGATTGCAGCACCGAGCCATTCCAGACGAACAGCATCCGGAACCAGTGTTCGCGTGGGCGAATGATCATGACGGCAACTCCGGTGCGACGGGTGAGGCAGGCAACACGACCAGAAACGGGACCTCGCGCCGACGAATCGCGGTGGGGGGGGCGTGGGGTTCCCGGGTTCGGGACCGGCGAAGCGGGACCGACTAAGCGCGGGCGGCGTCGCCTCGGCCGTTAGGCCGGCGCGACGACGCCCGCGCTCGTGCCTCAGGCCGCCGCGCGCGTGGCGGCCGTCACCGAGCGATGCATCAGCACCGGGATCGACTTCGAGGTGGGCGTGTTCGCGATGTCGGCCGTGCTGTCGAGCGGCACCAGCGGATTGGTTTCCGGGTAGTAGGCACCCAGGCAGCCGCGCGGGATGTCGTATTCGACCAGCAGGAAACCGTCGGCGCGCCGTTCGATGCCGTCGTGCCAGACCGTTTCCAGGTCCACCCAATCGCCGGCCTCGAAGCCCAGCATCGCCAGATCGTCCTTGTTGGCGAACACCACGCGGCGCTGGCCGAACACGCCGCGATAGCGGTCGTCGAGCGCGTAGATGGTGGTGTTGTACTGGTCGTGCGAGCGCGTGGTCATCAGCGTCAGCAGCTTCTCGCCGTGCAGGGCGCGGGCGCGCTGGATCGGGGTGTCGGTCGGCATCGGGTGCGCCACGAAGTTCGCCTTCCTGTTCGGCGTGATCCAGTCGCGCTCGCGCGAGGCCACGCGCAGGTGGAAGCCGCGCGGCTGCGCGATGCGCTCGTTGTAGTTCTCGAAGCCCGGCAGCACCGCCTCGATCGCGTCGCGCACGCGCGCGTAATCGTCGATGTAGGCTTGCCAGTCGACGCTGTCGTGCGGGCCGAACAGGGCCATCGCCATGCGCGCGACGATCGCCGTTTCCGACAGCAGGTTCGGCGAGGCCGGCTTGTTCATGCCGTAGGAGACATGCACCATGCTCATCGAGTCCTCCACCGTCACGCCTTGCGAGACGCCGTTCTGCAGGTCGATCTCGGTGCGGCCGAGGGTGGGCAGGATCAGCGCGTCGCGGCCGTGGATCAGGTGGCTGCGGTTCAGCTTGGTGGTGATGTGGACCGTCAGCGCGCAACGGCGCAGGCCGTCCCAGGTGCGCGGCGTGTCGGGCGTGGCCATCGCGAAGTTGCCGCCCAGGCCGATGAACACGTTCAGCTTGTCCTCCAGCATCGCCTCGATGGTTTCCACCACGTCGTAGCCGTGATGGCGCGGCGGCTCGAAATCGTAGACCTGGCCGAGCCGGTCGAGGAAGTCCATGGTCGGCTTTTCCTCGATGCCGACCGTGCGGTTGCCCTGCACGTTCGAATGGCCGCGCACGGGGCAGAGGCCCGCGCCCTCGCGGCCGATATTGCCGCGCATCAGCATCAGGTTCGACAGCATGTGGATGGTCTGCACCGAATGCTTGTGCTGGGTGATGCCCATGCCCCAGGTCGCGATCACGCGTTCGCTGTTCGCATACAGTTCGGCCAGCGAATCGATCTGCTCGTAGGACACGCCGCTCTCGGCGGTCAGCGCGGCCCAGCTCTCGGCGCGCAGGTCGTCGGCGAAGGCCTCGAAGCCGGCGGTGTGCTCGTCGATGAAGGCGGTGTCGAGCACGCGCGGCCGGCCGGCCAGCACGGCCGCGTCGTCGAACTCCAGCACGCGCTTGGCGAGGCCCTTGAGCAGGGCGAAATCGCCGCCGATCACCGGCTGCACGAAGCGCGAGGAGATCTTCGTGCTGCCCATGGTGAGCATCTCGATCGGGCTTTGCGGATCGGAGAAGCGTTCCAGGCCGCGTTCCTTGAGCGGGTTGATCGAGACGATGGTGGCGCCGCGCCTGGCCGCCTCGCGCAGCTCGCCGAGCATGCGCGGGTGGTTGGTGGCCGGGTTCTGGCCGAAGATCATCAGCAGGTCGGCGTGCTCGAAATCCTCCAGCGTGACGGTGCCCTTGCCAACCCCGACGGTGGCCGGCAGCCCGCGGCTGGTGGCCTCGTGGCACATGTTCGAGCAGTCGGGGAAGTTGTTGGTGCCGAAGCGGCGCACCAGCAACTGGTAGAGGAAGGCGGCTTCGTTGCTGGCGCGGCCCGAGGTGTAGAAGGCGGCGCGGTTCGGATCGTCGAGCGCCTTCAGGTGGCGCGCGATCAGGGCGAAGGCCGCGTCCCAGGCGATCGGCAGGTAGCGGTCGCTGGCCGCGTCGTAGACCATCGGGTCGGTCAGGCGGCCGTGCTGCTCGAGTTCGTAGTCGGATTGCTCGAGCAGGGCCGTGACGGTGTGCGCGGCGAAGAAGTCCGGGCCCACGCGCTTCGAGGTGGCCTCGGCGGCTACCGCCTTCACGCCGTTCTCGCAGAATTCGAAGGTCGAGGCATGCTGGCGATCCGGCCAGGCGCAGCCGGGACAGTCGAAGCCGTCGGGCTGGTTCTGGCGG
This sequence comes from Burkholderia sp. SJZ089, assembly GCF_007828315.1. Taxonomy (NCBI): domain Bacteria; kingdom Pseudomonadati; phylum Pseudomonadota; class Betaproteobacteria; order Burkholderiales; family Burkholderiaceae; genus Burkholderia; species Burkholderia sp. SJZ089. The sequence goes on from NZ_VIUM01000004.1 coordinate 269,332, forward strand.
AACAGGGTGCGGTAGTTGCCGCCCGCCACGCGTTCCTTGATCAGGTTGATCGCCACCTGCTTGACCGCGCCCCAACCGGCGGCCGCATGGTGGTAGGGCTCGATGCGCGGGACGGGGGCTTTCTTCTTCATGGCTGCTCGGGTGTCGGAAGCCGCTTCCAGCGGCGATGGAAGCAGATTAGACGCAGTGCAACATAAGATGGGTGCACACCTGATCCATCGCAAAAAGAGTACAGTTCCGTTTTCTGGATAACAGATGGCGAGCACTGTGCTTGCGTTTGCTCACAAAAGGGGCGGCATGAAGCGTTACGAGAAGCTGGCCGACGAGATCGACGAGATGATCCGGCGCGGCGTCTACCTGCCGGGCGAGCGGATTCCCTCGGTGCGCCAGGCGAGCCGCCAGCACGACCTGAGCATCACCACCGTGGTGCGGGCCTACCTGGTGCTGGAGAGCCGCGGCGCGATCGAGAGCCGGCCGCAATCGGGCTACTTCGTGCGGGAGCGCGAGCAGGCCGCCGACCGGCCGGCGCTGCATGCCAGCACGCCGATCGCGGTGTCCTCGACGGTCGACGTGAGCCGGCTGGTGCTCTCCACGCTGCGCTCGATCGCGCGTGACGACGCGGTGCCGCTCGGCTCGCCGTATCCGGACCCGGCGCTGTTCCCCTCGCAGCGGATCGCGCGCCACATGCACGGCATCGCGCGGCGGCGCACGCGCTGGGGCGTGATGGACGACCTGCCGCCCGGCAACCCGGAGCTGATCCGGCAGATCGCGCGGCGCTACGGCGAGCGCGGGATCGCCGTCGATCCGAACGAGATCGTGGTGACGATCGGCGCGACCGAGGCGATCAACCTGTGCCTGCAGGCGGTGGCGCGGCCCGGCGACACCATCGCGGTGGAATCGCCCACCTTCTACGCGATGCTGCACGCGATCGAGCGGCTGGGCATGCGCGCCATCGAGGTGGCCACCCATCCCGTCGACGGCATCGATCTCGATGCGCTGGCGCGCATCCTCGAGCGCGAGAAGATCGCCGCCTGCATGGTGATGCCGAACTTCCAGAACCCGCTCGGCTTTCGCATGAGCGACGAGCGCAAGGCGGCGCTGGTCGAGCTGCTGGCGCGCCACGACGTGCCGGCCATCGAGAACGACGTCTACCACGAGCTGTATTACGGCGAGGCCCGGCCCAGCGCGCTGAAGTCCTTCGACCGGCGCGGGCTGGTGCTGCATTGCGCATCGTTCTCGAAGAGCCTGTCGCCGGCCTACCGGATCGGCTGGGCGATGCCGGGGCGCTACCGCGACCAGGTCGAGAAGCTCAAGTTCCTGAATACGCTGGCCACGCCCGCGCTCGACCAGTTGGGGATCGCCGAGTACCTGCGCCACGACGGCTACGACCATCATCTGCGCCGGATCCGCAAGACCTTCGCGCAGCAGGCCAACCTGATGGGCGCGATGGTGCGGCGCTTCTTCCCCGACGGCACGCGCGTCTCGCAGCCGGCGGGCGGTTACGTGCTGTGGGTGGAACTGCCGCCGGGCTGCGACGCGATCGCGCTATACCAGCTCGCGCTGGCCGAGCGCATCACCATCGGGCCGGGGCATATGTTCTCGACCACCGGCAACTATCGCCACTGCATCCGGCTCAACTACAGTTATCCGTGGTCGGCGCAGATCGAGGAAGCGGTGCGCACGCTGGGCCGGCTGGTGGCGGCGGCGATGCCGGCGGGCGGCGACACCAGGGCAGGCAAACGACGCGGACAGGATCAGGAGGAGACACGATGACGATCGATGCGGGACATGACGAGGCGCGCGGCGGCGAGCCGCCGGAAGACGAGGGCGAGGACGGGCTCGATCCGGTGATCGTCGCGGTGCTGGGCTGCCTGCGCGACGCGCTGAGCGAGACGCCCGGGCGCGCCTGGTCGCTGGCCAAGCTCAGCAAGCGCTCGCAGGTGCCGATGAGCACGCTGCGGCGCACGCTCACCGAGCTCGACGCGGCAGGGATCACGAAGACCGAGCTCAACGAGGAGGGGATCGGTCATGCGGTGCTGACCGAGGAAGGAATCGGCTTGAGCGAGGCGCTGTTCGGCGGGCAGGGCTAGGCGCGGACCTTGGCGGCGGCGGGGCGGCCCTTGCGGTCGCCCCGCGCCGCGTCGCGTCGCATTGCGCTGGTGAGGCTCGCCCGGCTTCGATGGGCTCGGCCGCCCGCGCTGCTAGCCGAGCTCTTCGGCGAGGCCGACGAGTATGCCTTCGGGGCCCCGGATATAGCAGAGCCGATACACGTCCTGGTAGCGAACCACCTCGCCCACCAGTTGCGCGCCGAGCTTGCCGAGGCGGGCCAGCGTATCGTCGATATCTTCCACGGTGAACATCACGCGCAGGTAACCGAGCGCGTTGACCGGCGCTGCGCGGTGGTCCGCCGCGACGGGCGGCGCGAGGAAGCGGGACAGTTCGAGCCGGCCATGGCCATCCGGCGTGCGCATCATGGCGATCTCGACGCGCATGCCGGGCAAGCCGGTAACGCCATCCGCCCAATCTCCCGCGATCGGGGCGCGCCCTTCGAGGTCGAGGCCGAGCTCGGTGAAGAAGCCGATCGCGGCATCCAGGTCTTCCACCACGATGCCGACGTTGTCCATGCGCTTGACTGTCATGACGCCTCCTTGCTGTCGATCCGGCTCGCGGCCGCGGCCGGCAGGTTTCGCGCAGCCCGCCGCGCTCAGCTTGCGTCGAGCGCGACCTCGAAGCCCCGTTTCACCGCGGGGCGCTCGAACAGCGCCTCGTACCATCGCCGCACGTTCGGGTAGTCGGCCAGGTCGACCTTGTGCCGCTCGTGCCGCCAGGCCCAGCCGAGGATGGCGAAGTCCGCGATCGACAGCGCGCCGGCCACGTATTCGTGCCCGGCCAGCCGGGCGTCGAGCACCGCGTAGAGCCGGCGCGTTTCGTCCGAGAAGCGCTTCAGGCCGTAGCGGCGGTCGTCTTCCGAGGCGAGCGCGATGAAGTGATGGACCTGCCCGGGCATCGGGCCGAATCCGCCCATCTGCCACATCAGCCATTCCATCACCGGCACCCGGTCGCGCAGGCTGGCCGGCAGGAACTTGCCGATTTTCTCCGCCAGGTAGAGCAGGATCGCGCCGGACTCGAACACGCTGATGGGGCGACCGTCCGGGCCCTGCGGATCGACGATGGCGGGAATCTTGTTGTTCGGGCTGATCGCCAGGAATTCGGGCGCGAATTGCTCGCGGTTCGCGATATTCACGGGGCGAACCACGTAGGGCACGGCCATTTCTTCCAACGCGACGCTGATCTTGCGGCCATTCGGCGTGTTCCAGGCATACAGCGCGATCGGTTCGGGGGTCATGGGTTCAGCTCAGGTCGTGGTCGATATGTTTGGTGAAACCGGCGCGCGTCGCGAGCGACGCGTACCAGCGCTCGAGGTTCGGCATCGGGGGCCGTTGCACACCCGGCAAGCCGAACCATCGCTTGGCGAACGCGCCGAGCACGATATCCGCGATCGTGAACGACTCGCCCTCGACGAAGTCGCGCCCGTCCAGTTGCGCGTCGAGCAGCTTCCACACCGTCGCCGCCTTGACGATATCGGCGGCGAGCTTGTCCTCGTCGCGCTCGCTGGCAGGCGTGCGGACGATCGCCCAGAACACGGGCCGCTCGGCCGGCTGCAGGGTCGACAGCGACCAGTCGAGCCAGCGGTCGATGCCGGCGCGCTCGCGCGGCGTGGAGGGATAAAGCAGGCTGGACGCGCCGTATTGCATCGCCAGGTAGCGCAGGATCGAGTTCGACTCCCACAGCACGAGATCGCCGTCGACCAGCGTCGGGATCTTGCCGGTCGGGTTCATCGCCAGATAGTCGGCCTCGGTGTTGCGCCCGAACTGCAGGCCGGCATCGATGCGTTGGTAGGGCAGCGCCAGCTCGTCGCAAATCCACAGCAGTTTCTGGACGTTGACGGAATTGGCACGTCCCCAGATGGTGATCATGTTGGTGTCCCCAGGTTTTGTGCTGCCGATCGACGGCGCGGGGCCGGCATCGTGCAGGTTCGCCATCCGCTGGGCGCGGGATGGTGCGCGTATTCTCCGGCTTTCCTGGCGGCGGTGGCAACCGGTTCGGTGAGCCGCCGATGATGGCTCCCTGGACGAGCGGCGCCTGGCGCATCAGGCTGCGAAATCCAGGCCCGAGTGCGCTCGGGCCGCCGGTTCTCGTGCGGCCTCGATTATCCATTCCGCGAACGCCCGCACCGGCCCCGCGCTCAATTCGATCGGCTCCGGAAGCACCAGGCAGAAGTTCTTGCTGACCGCCTTGCCGTCGGGCCAGGGCGCAATCAGGCGCCCTTGCTCGAGTTCGGCCTCGACATAAAGACGCGGCACCAGGGCAACCCCCAAGCCGGCAAGCGCCGCCTCGATCAGCATGGCATGCAGGTCGTAGCGCGCGCCGATCGCCGAATTGCCCAGCGCGATGCCGGATTCCTGCGCATAGATCTGCCAGGCGTGCGGATTTTGCCGCCGGTGCAGACGCGGCAGGGCATCCAGCGACCGGTCCGCGCCGGCGCGAGCGAGCAGCGCCGGACTGCAGACCGGCACCAGCACCTCCTCCAGCAGCGCATGGAGGTGCATGCCCGTCCATGCGGGATGCTCGAAGTGGATGGCGGCATCGAAACCGCTGCCCGCCAGCAGGAAGGGGTCCATGCGCTCGGCGATATGCACCGTGACGCCTGGATGCCGATCCTGGAAATGCTTGAGCCGGGGGATCAGCCAGCGGGTGGCGAAGGTCGGGATGGCGGCGATATCGATGCTGGCGCCTTCGACGGGCTGTCCCATCAGATACAGGCTGTCGCGTTCCAGCCGATCCAGCGTTTCGCGAACCTGCGCCGCGTATCTCAGGCCGTTGGGCGCGAGCCGCACCCGGTTGCCGACGCGCTCGAACAGCGCGACGCCCAGAAATGCCTCCAATCGGCCGATCTGCCGACTCACGGCGCCCTCGGTACGCGCCAGTTCCTCGGCCGCGCGGGCGAAGCTGCCGTGGCGGGCCGCGGCCTCGAAGGCCAGCAGCGCGGAGTTGCTGGGGATCCTGCGTCGCATGGAAAGCTCTCCCGGCGGAATGTGATCGATAGCAGATTGAGCAAATATCACTGAAGCGTGACTTTAACTCGTTATTCACGGCAAAGATGCCGGCTTAGCATGACATCACTGCACTGAAGCCGCCACGTCGGCGCCAGGGTGCGCATCCGTCACGAAGGACGAGCCGATGATCTATACCGTCGAATGCAGCTTTGCCGATCCAGGCAGCGAAGCCGAATGGAACGACTTCTACAGTCTTGAAAAACTTCCCGCGCTCATCTCGGTCAGCGGTTTTCATACCTCGCAGCGCTTCAGGTCGATCAGCGCGGGCTGTCCCGTCTACCTGGCCATCCATACGATCGAGGGCCCCGAGGTGCTGGGCGGGGAGGAATATCGGCGCAAGGGCGGCGGCAATTTCGCCAGATGGCAGCAGCACATCACTGATTGGCATCGCAATCTGCACGGCGATACCGGTCCGGCGCCGGCCGTCGATGCCGACGAAGTCCTGCTGCTTTGCGCAAGCGGTCCCACGCCGCTGATCCGATTGGGCGTCGTGCCCTCGGCCATGCATGCCGTGGCGCTGGATCGGGTTCCCGAGCGCCGCTGGCTCGCGGTATTGCCGCGGCACGCGGCTGCGCTGGCGGCCGGCCTTCCGGAGGGCGTTCACGCCTATGTGCCGATCACGGAACAGCTCCGGCGCGTTCCCGGCTTGCGGGCCGAAATGAACGAATAGACCCTGACGAGGAGCCTCGCGATGCCGAATTTGAGCTTCCATATCCAGGCCGAGACGATGCCGCCGGCCGCGTGCCTCGCCGCGCTTTCCCTCGACTGCATCGAACTCTGCACGAAGGTGCTCGAAGCCGAACTGCGGAACGTTCATATCGTCTATCTGGCGGTTCGGCTCGGGCACGGGCATCCCGTATTCGCCGAGCTCCGGTATCGCCACGAGCCGTTTCGCCCGCGCGCGGTCATGAACCGGTTCCTGGACGAACTGGAGGGCGCCATCGTCCGCCATACCGGACTACTCGCGCGTATTCGCTGCTTTGCCTATGTCGCGTCGGATATCTATGCCCGGAACTAGCCTTGGCAGGAGAAGCCTGATGAGCACACCCATTCTTCCGAGCCGGCAGGCCGGCGATTTCACGATCACCGCGATCAGCGATGGTTATCTCACCGCCAGCCTCGGCCTGCTCTCGAATATCGATGCGGCGCAGGCCGCCACGATGCAGGGCCAGGCCGGACAGCAAGACCTCGATGCCGTGCATATCAACTGCTACCTGATACGCACGGCGGGCCGCACGATTCTGGTCGATGCCGGGGCCGGCGGCATCCGGCAGTGGGGCGGGCGCCTGCGGTCCAATCTGTTGCTGGCCGGCATCGATCCGTCCTCGATCGACACCATCCTGCTCACGCATGCCCATCCCGACCATGTGGGCGGCCTCGTGAATCCCACCGGGCAAGCGAGCATTTCCCAATGCGGAACTGGTGGTGCATCGGCGCGAACTCGAATTCTGGCGGGACGACGGCAAGCTGAGCCTCGCCAGCGAGCGGGCGCGTTCCAACTTCCTGATTGCGCGCCAAGCCTTCACGGCCTACCAGGACCGGCTCCGGGCTTTCGACTCGGCAAACGTGCTGCCCGGGATTCGCGCGATGCCCCTGCCGGGACATACTGACGGGCACACCGGCTATCTTCTCGAATCCCATGACGGCGGCGTGCTGGTCTGGGGAGACATCGTTCATTTCCCTCATGTCCAGATCGAACGGCCGGACGTGTCGATTGCATTCGACCAGGACCCATGCATGGCGGCGAATACGCGGTCACGGCTGCTGGACATGGTCAGCTCGGAACGACTCCTGATCGCCGGCATGCACCTGGGGGAAGCCGGTTTCGCGCGAATCGAGCGCTCCGGCGGCACGTATCGCCTGCTCGACGATGCCGAGGCATGACGCGGCCCTGAACCGGCTACTATGGCTTTCCCCTCGCCAACCCCCTCCGCCCATGACCACCCTCGCCAATCGTCCCAATCTCGCGCTCGTCGTCATCGATCTGCAAAACGGCGTGGTCGCCCAGGCGCATCGGCGCGAGGAGGTGCTCGTCGTCGTCGACGGCTTGATCCGGCAGGCGCGCGCTGCCGGCATCCCGGTGGTCTGGGTCCGTCACGCCGATGCCGATCTGGAGGCCGGCAGCGAGGCCTGGCGGATCGTCCCCGAGCTGGCGCCGGCTCCCGGGGAGGCGATTGTCGAGAAAGGCTATCGCGACGCCTTCGAGGACACCGAGCTCGAACCGGTGCTGTCGCGGCTGGGCGTCGGCAGGCTGATGGTGGTGGGGGCGCAGACCGACATGTGCATCCGCTCGACCCTGCATGGCGCGCTGGTCCGCGGTTACGACGCGATGCTGGTGGGCGACGCGCACACCACGGAAGACCTCGCGCAGTGGGGCGCGCCGCCTCCGGACGCGGTGATCCGGCATACCAATCTCTACTGGGCCAATCAGAAGGCGCCGGGCCGCGCGGGCGGCGTGATCGAGAGCCGCGACGTCGATTTCGCGCGCGAGCGCGGCTGACGCCCCCTGAATGCGGTCGAAGGCGACGCGACACGGCCCGTCACCCCGAATCCGGCGGCTTCATCGACACGACTGCCCGGCGCGCTCGCTGGTGCCGAATCTCCCCCGATCATCATGCTCAAACCGATAACCGACGATATCTGGCATCTCCAGCATGCCTTCGTGGCGGCCGGCCTGCCCATCTCCTCGCGCATGACGGTGGTGCGCCTCCGCGATTCATCCCTGTGGCTGCATTCTCCGGTGCCGATGTCGGCGCAGGTGCGGGCTCAACTCGACACGCTCGGGACGGTGCGCTACATCGTGGCGCCCAACAAGGCGCATCACCTGTTCGCGGGTGCCTGCCTGGAGGCGTTTCCCGAGGCGATGCTGTTCGGCGCGCCGGGCCTGGCCGCCAAGCGCCCGGACCTGCGTGGCCTGCGTGAATTGACGCGCGAGGTGGAGCCGGCCTGGGCGGCCGATTTCGATCAGGTCTTCTTCGAGGGCATTCCGTTCGGCAACGAAACGGTCTGGTTCCACAAGGCCTCACGCACGCTGATCGTGACCGACCTGTGCCAGTGGTGGCGCGGCGAGCTGAGGTTCGCGGCCAGTGCCTTCGCCTCGATGACGGGTGTGCGCAAGCGCCTGGCCGTGCCGCGAACGGTTCGCATGGTGGTCAAGGATCGCCGGGCGGCGCGCGCGAGCGCGGATCGGATCCTCGCCTTGCCGTTCACGCGCGTGATCATGGCGCACGATGCGATCGTCGACGAGGACGCGCATCGCGCGCTCGAACAGGCGTTCGAGGCGTTTTCCGCGCGCTAGGGCCGCGAGAGCCGGTTATTCCAGGGTGGTGCCCTGTCTATTCGCCGACCCAGTTGACCGCGTCCTCGAGCGGCGCGCGCGTGGTGCGATACGCGTTGGCCGGATGCGTTTCGTCGGCGTAGCCGAAGGAGATGGCGCACACCATTCGCCGTTCCTCGCCCTGGCCCAGTTCCTGGCGGACCCGCTTCGCATACGAGGACAGCGCGGCCTGGGGAATGCTGGCCACGCCGCAGGCCTGCGCGGCCAGGATGAAATTGCTCACGTAGCAGCCGCAATCCACCGCGCCATAGACGCCGAGCGCCTCGTCGGTGGTGATCACGGCGACATGCGGGGCGCCGAACAATCGAAAATTCTCCAGCGTCTGCCGAAGATAGGCGGGCTTGTCGCCGCGCTCGATGCCCAGCGCGCCGTAGAGCTGGAATCCGCTCTCCCGGCGGCGATCCAGGTAGACGCCGCGGTATTCGCGCGGGAACACGAAGTCGGGTTCCGGCGGCGCGCCGCTCGACGCGTGCTCGTACAACACGCGCTTGAGCCGCTCGGTTCCCGCGCCGGTCGTGATCGTGACCTGCCACGACTGGCTGTTGCACCAGGAAGCGGTGCGCTGCGCCGCGGCGAGGATGGTCTCGATGATCGCGCGGGGAACCGGCTCCGGCCGGAATGCGCGACAGCTATGACGCTCGTCGAGCAGTCGACGCACGACTTCGAGCGCGTGAGGGGCGGCGGCGTGAGGCGGCAGGGCTTCCGGTTCGGAGGCGGGCATGGAGGTTCCCGGGAGAGTTGGCGTCGCATCGATTCTCGACGATCCCGATCGGCATGTCGAACGGCCGCCGCCGTGGCCATCGAATCGCCTTCATCGGTTGGCAAATGGCTGTCGATGCGATCGGGCTCCCGGGCGTCACCGCTCAGTTGGCCTGCCGTGCCGGCCGTGAAAACACGTTCACGAGATTGCCGTCGGGGTCGCGCAGCAGCAGGGAGCGGTTGCCCCAGGGCATCACGGTGGCCGGCATCACGAGCTCCGCCTGCGCCGCCCTCATGCGGGCGAACACGGCGTCGACGTCGTCCACCTCGAACTCCAGGATCGCCGACCGATTCGACGCCGCGACGGCGGCGCCGGCATTGAAGCGCTCGATCAACTGCTCGGCCGAGAGCGCCAGCGTGGCGCCCCCGAACCGTATCTCGGCGAATCCGTCGGCGAGGCGGGTGGCCTCGAGGCCGGAAAGCTGCTGGTAGAACGCGATCAGGCCTTCGAGATTCCGGGTTGCGACACGAATCGATGCGAACTTCATTGCGAGCTCCTGACGGGAAAGGGCGCCCAGTCTAGTCGGCCGCGCTGTCAGATCCTGACAGCAGGGAACGCCGATGCCGGACGGCTCGATTATTTTCAATATTTAATATTGAAATGAACGGGCTGCACCAGTTCGCAAGAATGTTGAATATGATTGAATATCTGCGCCTCGCATTGAATCGAAAACTTAATGTCTTATCTTTCCATGGCCGCACGTTGATATTGCCGATGGTTGGCGATGTCGAATGCAGAGGCGGCAATATTAAATTACCGGAGAGAAACCATGAGCAACGATTCCCATGTTCAACCGCCGAGCGGCGGGTATATCACGGATCACACCGTCGACGGCCGGCAGCGCAAGGGCGTGAAATTCATCGCGGGCTCATTCGCCTGCTACGAGCATTACGATATCGTGGTGGAAGGCAATACGTACCAGAATCCCGAGCGGATCGACAAGGAGCGCATCGTCCTGGTGCCCGCCGACGTGGATGTCACCTACAACAGCCGGATCGGCGTGTACGGCGCCAACGGGACCGAAGCGAGCCAGACGCTGTTCCTGGGAGGGGAAGTGGTACGTCCGTTTGGCGGGCGCGTCGACAATGCCGAGTCGCTGACGCGGGTGATTTTCGAGGGCGGCAACATCGGGCGTTACGCCAATTATTCAGCCGAGGTTTCGGGCAAGGAATATGGCGGCATCAAAATCATCCCCGAAAGCAATGCCGTCGAGCTTCCCTTGAAGGTGGACGAGAACGTGCAGGTGATCGTGTATGGCCACAACGATGCCGACAAGAAAATAACGGTATTCGATGGCCTGGCGGAGGCGCTGCCGGTTCACGGTTTTGTCGTTTTCCATGGATCCACTTCGACCTGCGTGATGTTCCAGAAAGGGGACATGACCAAGTACTCGGCGGGATACAAGCTCAGCTACGAGGACGGAAAATCGACCACCAAGTTTATCGGGCTGGAGCCGATTCACATTCGTTTCGAATCGGTCGGCAAGAATATCCGCACCGAAGTCAAGCTGCACTCCCTGAAGCCCGATGGCAGCGAGGACCGTCTGCTGTTCCAGGGCCGATATAACGACGACGAGCATTTCCGGGCCGAACATTCCTGAGCCCTGCAGGTGCCGGCCACGCCGCCGAACCGCGGCGCGTGGCCGGCCCGGGCCGGCGTGAATTCAGGCCTCCCGCGAGTCGGCGCCGCGTTTGCCGCGCCGATCCGCGTCGTCGTCCGCCATCGCCTTCTGCCGCAACACGAACTCGACGAAGCGCGCCGCCGCCGGATCGCCCATCTCGGCCGGATGCGCGAGATGCAGCGGCGCGGAAAAACCGGCGTCGTCGGCCAGCGGGCAGAACACCGCGCTGCGATGGTCGTAGCGGCGCATCGAGGCCGGCACCAGCGTCACGCCCAGCCCGGCCGCCACCATGTGGATGCCGGTCAGCATGCGCGGCACCTCGCGCGCGACGTGCGGCACGAAACCCTGGCGCCGGCAGGCGGCGAGAAAATCCGCATACATTCCCGGCGCGCCGGGCCGCCGAACCAGGATGAATTCCTCGTGCTCCAGCGCCTTCAGCGAGATCATCGGCGGCGGGTCGCCTTCGGCCATCGCCGTCAGCAGCCGGTGCCCGACCGGCAGCACCGCCACCATCGGCTCGTCGAGCAGCGGCTCGAAGGCGATGCCGGGCAGGGTGTCCACCGGCTTGCGCAGGAAGGCCACCTGCAGTTGCCCGTTGGCGAGCCGCTCGGTCAGCTCGGCCGCGTTCAGCTCGGCCAGCGTGATCTCGATGCCGGGGTGCGCGGCGCGAAAGCCGCGGATCGCGTCGGTCGTCATCGGGTGGAAACCGGCCGAGCTGGTCAGGCCCACCGCGATGGTGCCCAGCTCGCCGCGCGCGATCCGTCGCGCGTGTGCCACACCTTGCTGCAGGGTTTCCAGCACCAGCTCCGCGTTTTGCGCGAAGGCCCGCCCGGCCGGCGTCAGCTCCACGCCGCGCGGCTGCCGCACGAACAGGTCGAAACCGATCTCCTCCTCGAGCAGGCGAATCTGCTGCGACAGCGGCGGCTGCTGCATGGCGAGCCGCTCGGCGGCGCGGGTGAACTGGCCTTCCTCGGCAACGGCGAGGAAGTACCGCAGGTGACGCAATTCCATGCAGGGGGCTCCGGCGGGGCGATCGACCCATATTCTACATATATGGGACTACAAGGAAATCGATATTTTACATCTGGTTCGGGACTCCCTAGGATTGCGCCTGACACGTCGAACCCATATACGGCGGGGCTTTCCGGGCGACCGGGGGCAGCCGCCACGACGGCACAACAACGTCCAGGAGACCCGTTATGAAGAAGCACCACGCCGCAGCGGCCATGCTGCTTGTCGGATGCGCGTCCGCTTACGCGCAGCAGGACGAAGTCGACGAGGCCTTGCAGCTCGCGACGGGCGGCGGTGGAGGCGGCGGCAGCTCGGTCACGCTGTATGGCGTGATCGACGCGAACGTCGAATACCTGAGCCACGCGGCCAAGGGCGGCAGCGGCTCGCTGGTGCAGATGAATTCAGGCGGGATCCACAATTCGCGCTTCGGCGTGCGCGGCACGGAAGACCTCGGCGGCGGCAATGCCGCGTGGTTCGTGCTCGAATCCGGCTTCAACACCAACGACGGCACCCAGGCCACGGCCGGCACGCTGTTCAATCGCACCTCGGCGGTCGGCCTGTCGAACCGCACTTTCGGCTCGCTGTCGTTCGGCCTGCAGTACACCCCGATTTACGACATCCTGCTGCGCTACGACCCGATGTCGTTCTCGCAGCAGTACACCTGGTTCCCGACCACCGGCTCGTCGAACAACTTCTCGTTTCGCGCGCGCAACAGCAACATGGTCAAGTACGTCGGCCGTTTCGCGGGCGTTACTGCGATCGCAGGCTACAGCTTCGGCGGCGATGCAGCCTCGTTCCAGAGCAGCGCGGCCTACGGCGGCGGCCTCGACTACGACGGCGGCACCTTCGGCGCCGCGGTTGCCTACGATTACCGCAACGGCGCGGTCAATACCAGCGGCAACTTCACCAAGTCGCGCAACCTGAGCCTGTCGTTTCGCCAGGACATCGGCCGCGGCCAGCTGATGGCCGGCTACGAGCACTTCCTGACCAACCCGGCCAGCACCAAGACGGCCTCGTCGGCGCAGGCACTGTGGTTCGCGGGCGTACGCTACCCGGTGATGCGCAACCTGAAGGTGACGGCCGCCTATTACTACGACCAGGACAAGACGCCGGGCAACTCGAATACGTGGATGGGGGTGCTGAGCACGCAATACGCGCTGTCCAAGCGCACCTCGCTGTACGCGACGGTGGCCTATGCGCAGGCCACGCGCGGCAACAACGGCACGTACACGCCGGTCGGCACCACCGACGCCACGGCCTTCGGTCCGAACCAGACCGGCGTCACGCTCGGCATGTTCCACCGGTTTTGATGAATCATGATGTCGGGCCCGGGCCGCGCGCCGCGCGGCAGTCCCCAGGAGTCGTATTGATGCAAGTCCAAGCGATCACCCCTCGTGCCCTGCGAGTCGCCAGCGCCGCCGCCTTCGCGGCGCTGGCGCTCGCCGCTGCGCCGGGTGCCCGGGCCGCCGAGGCCTCGGGCGCCGCCGCGCCGCATGTCTACAACGCGCATCTGCGCCCCGTGTCGGTGATCTCCGGCACGCGGCTGCGCATCGGCACGCCGGCCGGCGCCGCCGAGTTCCCGCTCTACCTGTCGCGCGACTGGAACCAGCCGTCGCCCGAGGTGACGCGCGCGGTGATCGTGATCCACGGCAAGCTGCGCAATGCCGATCGCTATTTCGAGAGCGCGGAGAAGGGGCGCGACGCGGCCGCGGAGAAGGGCGCCGACGTCGCCGGCACGCTGCTGATCGCGCCGCAGTTCCTGGCCACGCTCGACCTGGCCGGCCGCACCGACCAGCCCGCCGACCTGCTGCGCTGGGACGCGAACGGCTGGATGGCCGGCGACGACGCGCTCGGGCCGGCGGCGGTGAGCTCCTACACGGTGCTCGACACGATCGTCGAGCGCCTGGCCGATCGCAAGCGTTTCCCGAACCTGAAGACTGTGGTGTTCGCCGGCCATTCGGGCGGCGGCCAGGTGGTGCAGCGCTACGCGGTGGCCGCGCGCGAGACCGGCGCGCTGGCACGCGAGGGCATCGCCCTGCGCTACGTGGTGTCGAGCCCGTCCTCCTATGCCTATTTCGATGGCGAGCGCCCCGGCGCCGACGGCAAGCCGGCCGCGTTCGACGCGGCCGCCTGCCCCGGCTACGACGACTGGAAGTACGGCATGGCGCATCGTCCGCCGTACCTCGCCGATCGCACGCCGGCCCAGCTCGAGGCCGCGTACGCCGCGCGCCGCGTGACCTACCTGGTGGGCGGCAAGGACGACGATCCGCAGCAGAAGGCGCTCGACCAGAGCTGCCCGGCCGAGGCCCAGGGCCCGCAGCGCGTGGCACGTGCCGAAGCCTATTTCCACTACCTGCAGGGCCGCCATCCGCAGGGGCTGAACCAGAGCCTGCACATCGTGCCGGGCGTCGGCCACAACGGTGCGCGCATGCTGAGCTCCGCCTGCGCGCTGGCGACCATGTACGACACGCCGGGGTGTGGATCATGAGCCGCATGAACCAGGTTTCCCAATCCGCCGCCGAGTCGCTCGGCCAGGACCACGCGCAGCCCGAAGCGAGCACGGCGCAGCCGGCCGCGCGCCTGTCGCCGTCGATGGTGCGCCGCGCGATCTTCGCCTCGGTGCTCGGCAACGGCCTCGAATGGTTCGACTTCCTGATCTACGGCTACTTCTCGAAGATCATCGCCCAGGTGTTCTTCCCGGCCGGCAATGCGCTGGTCTCGCTGCTGCTGACGCTGGCCACCTTCGCGATCGGCTTCTTCGTGCGGCCGATCGGCGGGATCCTGCTCGGCATCTACGCCGACCGCGTCGGCCGCAGTCGCGCGATGTCGCTGCTGATCATCTCGATGGCGCTCAGCACGCTGCTGATGGGCCTCACGCCCGGCTACGCGCAGATCGGCTATGCCGCGCCCGCGCTGGTGATCCTCGCGCGCGTGCTGCAGGGGCTGTCGGTGGGCGGCCAGTTCGCCACCGCCTCGGCGATGCTGGTGGAATACGCGCCGCCGGGCCGCAAGATGTTCTACGGCAGCTTCAACATGACGGCGCAGTCGTTCGCGCTGCTGCTGTCCTCGGGCACCGGCTACCTGCTCACCACCCAGCTCTCGCATGAGTCGCTGGTGGCCTGGGGCTGGCGCCTGCCGTTCCTGTGCGGCGCGCTGGCCGGCCCGCTGGGCTTCTACATCCGCCACAAGGTGGCCGAGTCGCCGGAATTCCAGCAGTTGCGCAAGGAGAACGCCGGCGCGCGTCCCAAGGTGCCGCTGCGCGATTTCTTCCGCGACAACGGCCGCGCCGCGCTCTGCGCGATGGGCGTGATCGCGGTGGGCGCGGCCACCAACTACGTCTGGCATTCCTATATCGCCGTCTATGTCGAGCGCCAGCTGCACCTGCCGCTGGAGGTCGCGCTGCGCGGCGCGTTCTTCTCGGGCGTGCTGAACCTGTTCCTGTTCCCGTTGTCGGGGCGCCTGGCCGATCGTTACGGGCCGTACAAGCTGTTCTACCCGATCACGATCCTGTGGATGCTGTGCGCCTATCCGCTGTTCGCCTACGTGGTGTCGGAGCCCTCGGCCTCGCGCCTGTTCACCGCGCAGATCATCTCGACGGTGTTCCTGGCGGCGATGTCGGGCGCCCACCCGGGCATGCTCGCCACGCTGTTCCCGGTGCGCAGCCGCTCCTCGGGCGTGGCGCTGTCGTACAACATCGCCGTCACGCTGTTCGGCGGCCTGGCGCCGTTCACGATCACCTGGCTGACCTCGCTCTCGGGCAGCAGCCTGACCCCCGCGTTCTATCTGATCTTTGCCGGCTTCGTGTCGCTGGCGCTGGTCGGGCTGTCCCGCCGCGGACATCCCGAGCTCGGCGCCGATACGCCGGCCACCACGAGGACCCCCGCTTGAGCACCGTGCCTGAACATGCGCATGACGAACGCGCGCCGAACGAACGGCCCGTCGACGTCGTCGCCCCGCAACACCTGACCGTCACCGCGCCGGCAGGCACCGGCGTGGTTCCGCTGTTCGCCACCGGCGAGTGGAACGCGTCGCAGCCCGGCGTCGACACCGCGGTGATCCTGCTGCATGGCCGGCTGCGCAACGCCGACGCCTACTTCAAGTTCGCCCAGCGCGCGCGCGCCGCCGCCGGCCGCAATTCCAACGACACCGTGCTGCTGGTGCCGCAGTTCCTGGCCCAGGCCGACGTCGAGGCGCATCGCCTGCCGGCCGAGACGCTGTGCTGGGACTGGACCGGCTGGATGGGCGGCGGCGAGGCGCTGGCGCCGGCGCCGGTCAGCTCGTTCGACGTGCTCGACGCGCTGCTGGCCGCGCTGGCCGATGCCGCCGCGTTTCCCTCGCTGCGCACCGTGGTGGTGGCGGGGCACTCGGGCGGCGGCCAGGTCGCGCAGCGTTATGCCGTGCTGGCGCGCGGCGAGGCGGCGCTCACGCGGCGCGGCATCGCCTTGCGCTACGTGATCGCGAATCCCTCGTCCTACGTCTATTTCGATACGCGGCGCCCCGATGCCGGCGGCGGTTTCCCGCCCTTCGACGCAGCCGCCTGCGCCGGCTTCAACGACTGGAAATACGGACTCGACGCGCTGCCGGCCTATGCCAGCGAACAGCCGGCCGCGCGCGAGCCCGGCGCCTTCGAGCATGCCTACCTGAAGCGCGACGTGATCACGCTGCTCGGCGAGCGCGATTGCGATCCGCAGCATCCGGCGCTGGACCGTTCCTGCGCGGCGATGGCGCAAGGCGCCAACCGGCTCGAACGCGGGCTGGCCTATGCGCGCTACATCGCCTCGCGCGGCGCGGCCTCGTGCACCCACGAGACGCACACGATCCCCGGCGCCGGCCACGATGCCGATGCCGTGTTCGGCTCGCCGGCCGGGATTGCCGCGCTGTTCGGCAAATCCGCCTGAGGCGTGCGCCGGACGAGCGACGCCGTCGCGGGACGGCGACGGAAAGCAGACTAAAAGCAGCAGGCCGGACGGCGTCCGGGAACCATCGACAATAATCAGGAGACCGTATGAACATGCCTCACCCGAATGCCCCGGCCGACCGGCTCGCCATGCCCGGCGCGACGGTCAAGCGCCGCGTGCCGGCGGCGCTGGTCGCGCTGGCGCTGCCGGCGATCGCGCCGGCGGCGCACGCGCAGGCCTGCAACAACCAGGCCCTGCCGGGCGGCGCGGCCTGCGTCTCGACCATCTCGGCCGGCCAGACCGTGAGCGGCACCACCATCAACAACGGCGGCCAGCAGAGCGTGCGCGGCACCGCCGCGTCCACCACGGTGTCCTCGGGCGGCACCCAGACCGTCTCCTCGGGCGGTGCGGCCAATGGCACGCTGCTCTCGGGCGGCCGCCAGATCATTTCGCGCGGCGGCCTGGCCAGCGGCACCGTGATCGGCAACGACGGCCTGCAGACGGTGTTCTCGGCCGGCTCGACGATCAATACCGTGGTGTCCTCGGGCGGCACGCAGTACGTGTCGGCGGGCGGCTCGGCGTCCGGCACGCTGGTGGTGTCGGGCGGCAGCTTCGGCGTGTCGCGCGGCGGCCTGGCCGATGCCTCGGTGGTCGGCTCGGGCGGGCTGATGCGCGTCTACTCGGGCGGCTCGGCCACCAACAGCCTGGTGGCGGGCGGCAAGCAATACGTATCGGGCGGCGGCGCGACCACGGGCACGGTGGTCAGCGCCGGTTCGCAGGTGGTGTTCACCGGCGGCGCGACCACTGCCACGGTGGTCAACGGCGGCATCCAGCTGGTGTCGAGCGGGGGCCTGGCGAGCGGCACCCAGGTCAACGCGGGCGGCAACCAGACCGTGCTGCTCGGCGGCTCGGCCGCGCGTAGCACCGTGGCGGCGGGCGGCAACCTGACGGTCGACGTCGGCGGCACCACCGCGGCCGGCCCGGTGGCCGCGCAGACGCTGGGCGGCGTCACGCTGGCCGGCACCCTCACGGTGGAGGAGAACGCGGCCGACCTGCTGACCGGCAAGGCCGCGCTGACGATCGACAGCCTCGCCATGCAGGGCGGCTCGGTGCAGCTCGCCGCGCCCAAGGGCGGCGGCTTCAAGACGCTGAGCGTCAACCAGCTCTCGGGCAGCGGCCAGTTCGTGCTGAGCACCAACGTGGGCGCGGGGCAATCCGACAAGCTGGTGGTCGCGCAGGGCACCGGCGCCTATACGCTGTCGGTGCACGATTCGAGCACGGTGCCGGCCGCCACGAACGCGCGGGTCGAGCTGGTGCAGGCGAGCGGCACCGGCGCCACCTTCTCGCTGGCGGGCGCGAGCGGCATCGACGTGGGCGCCTACAAGTTCGCGCTGCAGGACGACAACGGCAACTACTTCCTCGCCAATACCGGCCAGACCAGCGACGTGGCCTCGGTGGCGCAGGCGGCCGCCGCGACCGCGCCGATGCTGTGGATCCAGCAGCTCGAGACGGCCTTCTCCTATCTCGGCGACCTGCGCGCCGACGGCGGCCAGGGCGGCGGCCAGCTCTGGGTACGCGCCTACGACCAGCGCCTCAGGACCAGCCCCGGCGGCACCTCGACCGAGCTGACGCTGTACGGCGCGCAGATCGGCCGCGACTGGGCCGTCGCCACCACCGCCGGCACGCTGCACGTGGGTGCCACCGGCGGCTACGCGCAGGCCAACGAAACCTTCGACGGGCTGGGCAACGGCAGCGCGCGCCCCTGGAACATCGGCGCCTACGCCGGCTTCGTCACGCCCTCGGGGCTGTTCGCCGACACGGTGGTGCGCTACCTCGGCTTCAAGCAGTCGCTGGGCGTCACCACGGCCGGCAACCAGGCCTCGGGCGACTACGCGCAATCGGGCTACTCGCTGTCGCTCGATGCCGGCAAGCGCTGGCAGTTCGGCGGGCGCTGGTGGGCCGAGCCGCGCGTCGAGCTGACCTATCAGCACGACGGCGCCGTGAACTACCAGACCTCGCTCGGCACGCCGGTGATGCTGGCCTCGAAGTCGCTGGTGCTGGGCGGCGCGGGCGCGCGCTTGGGCACCTCGTTCGCGGTGGGCGACCTGAAGCTCGATCCCTACGTGGGCGTCGAGGCGATGCACATCTTCAATTCGGGCCTGTCCGACACGATCGGCGGCAGCGCGCTCGGCGTGGCCTTGCCGAAGACCTGGGTCAGCGCCGATCTCGGCGTGGGTGCCTCGCTGACGCGCCACGTGCGTGCCTGGGGCGCCTTCGGCTACGGCAAGGGCCACGACTATTCGCAGCCCTGGGCCGTGACGCTGGGGATCAGCTATGTCGACTGACGCGCTGGAAGTGCGCCGCCGCACGGCGTCGATCATCGAGGCGGCGATGTCGGCCGTCTCGGCCTCGGCCGCCGGCGCGCTGCCGCGCGCGGTGGCCGCCGGTTCCGTGAGCAGCCTGCCGGCCGGCGCTCGGGATCTGCCGGCAGTCCCGACCCAGGCGGCGCGCGCGACGCCCGCCGTGATCGGCGATCCGCGCATGCCGGTGGTGGCCGTGCCGGTCGGCCCAGCGGCGGCGTCGGTCGAGGCGCGCGGCCCGGCCGGCACCGCCGATGCGCCGCCCGAGCCGGTATTCGAGGGCGGCCCGGCGGCGATCGTCGATCCGGGCGCGCCGGTGCTAGAAGGGCCGCACGGGATCCGCTACGACTTCAACTACGGCTGCCGCGTGCAGGTGCCGGCGGGGCCGTGGCGGGTGCGCCTGCTCGACCTGGACGCCGACGTGGTGCTGTTCGACGAGCTGGTGGACGACGGGGTGGTCAGCAGCACGAAGAAATATTTCGTGCGTTTTCGCATCGAGGTGCTGCGCGACGAGGAACTGGTGTTCGAGCATGACTACGACGCTTGCGGCCAGCGCGTCTACATGCGCCTGCCGGTGGGCACGCTCGGCGACATCCTGGCCTGGTTCCCCTACGTCGACGAATTCCGCCGCGTGCACGACTGCCGCGTGTCGGTCTCGATGGGCCAGGCGCTCTGGTCGCTGTTCGAGGACGCCTATCCGGAGCTCGACTACGTGCGTCCCGACGAGGAAGCGAAGGCGCTGGCCGGCGCCTATGCGAGCTACTACCTCGGCATCTTCTTCCCCTGCGACGACCGCACCCACCAGCCGACCGACTTCCGCGTCAGCGGCCTGCAGAAGACCATTCCCTACCTGCTCGGGCTGATGGCTGTCGAGCGCCGGCCGCGCATCGCCGTGCGCGATACCACGCGCCTGATCGCCGAGCCCTACGTGGTGATCGCCGCGCAGTCCTCCTCGCAGTGCAAGTACTGGAACCACCCGACCGGCTGGTACGAGCTCGTGAAGTTCCTGAAGGCGAGCGGCTACCGCGTGCTCTGCATCGACAAGCAGCCGGCGCACGGCGAGAAGCTGATGTGGAACCTGATCCCCTACGGCAGCGAGGATTTCACCGGCGACCTGCCGCTGCAGCAGCGCGCCAGCCTGCTGCTGCATGCCGATTTCTTCATCGGGCTGTCGAGCGGGCTGTCGTGGCTGGCCTGGGCGCTGGGCAAGCCGGTGGTGATGATCAGCGGCTTCACGCATCCGCTCAACGAGTTCGAGACGCCGTGGCGCGTGATCAACTATCACGTCTGCAATAGCTGCTGGAACGATACCTCGGTGGAGTTCGACCATCGCGACTTCGCCTGGTGTCCGCGCCATGCCGGCACGGATCGCCAGTTCGAGTGCTCGCGCCTGATCACGCCGGGGCAGGTGATCCGCACCGTCAGGAGCCTGATGACGAATCTCGATCTCGATCGGCGCCGGGTGGTGGCACCGCGGGACGCGGCGGCGAAGTAGGGCGATCGGCCTATACTGGCGGCTCGTTACGATTCCCAGCCAGCCCAGCCGCCGTGTCGAAGTCGCCCATCCCCCCGTCCAGTTCCGCCACCGAGCCCGCCGACGATCCGCGCCCCGAGGCGCCCGTGCCGCCCGAGCTCGAGGACTGCTGCCAATCCGGCTGCTCGCCCTGCGTGTTCGATCTGTACGACACCGCGCTCGAGGCGTACAAGGCCGCGCTCGCGGCATGGCGCGAACGCCATCCGCAAGCGCAGCCCTGAAGCGGGCCGCCGGGCGCGTCGCGCTCAGAACCACTCGCGATAGCGCCGCACGTAGATCGTCTTGACGGTCTGCGCCAGCACGATATACCCGAGCATGGTGGCCGCGAGCCACAGCCAGTAGCTGCCCGGCAGCCGCACGAAGCCCAGCGCGTTCGCGAACGGCGAGAACGGCAGCCAGCAGCCCAGCGCGATCGCGGTGACGGTCGAGAGCAGCACCGGCAGCGCGGCCGTGCTCTGCAGGAACGGGATCCTGCGGGTGCGCAGCAGGTGCACCACCAGCGTCTGCGAGACCAGGCTCTCGATGAACCAGCCCGAGTTCATCACCACCTGGCCGGCGGCGCCGCCTTGCGCGTGATACAGCGCGCCCGCGCCGAACACGAACCACATCAGCAGGTAGGTGCTGACGTCGAACACCGACGAGGTGGGCCCGATCCACAGCATGAAGCGGCCGATGTTGCCGGCTTCCCACTTGCGCGGCTTCTTCAGGAACTCCGGGTCCATGCGGTCCCAGGGCAGCAGCAGTTGCGAGGTGTCGTAGATCAGGTTCAGCACCAGCAGCTGGGTGGCCAGCATCGGCTCCCAGGGCAGGAAGGCGCTCGCGATCAGCACCGAGAACACGTTGCCGAAGTTCGAGCTGGCCGTCATGTTCAGATACTTGAGGATATTGCCGAAGGTCTCGCGGCCCTTCACGACGCCGGCCTCCAGCACCATCAGGCTCTTCTCGAGCAGGATGATGTCGGCGGTTTCCTTGGCGATGTCGGCGCCGCTGTCCACCGAGATGCCCACGTCGGCGTCGCGCAGCGCGGGGGCATCGTTGATGCCGTCGCCGAGGAAGCCGACCGTGTGGCCGTTGGCCTGCAGCGTGGTGACGATGCGCGACTTCTGCATCGGCGTGAGCTTGGCGAACACGGTGGTGCGCTCCACCGCCTCGGCCAGCGCCGCGTCGTCGAGCGCGTCGATCTGCGCGCCCAGCAGCGGCACGCCGGTCGCCAGCCCGACCTGGCGGCAGACCTTCAGCGTGACGGTGGGATGGTCGCCGGTGAGCACCTTCACGGCCACGCCGTTCTCGCGCAGCGCGGCCAGCGCCGGCGCGGCCGAATCCTTGGGCGGATCGAGGAAGGTCAGGAAGCCGCGTACCACCAGGTCGTGCTCGTCGCTGCCGCGGTATTGCTCGCGCGCCTCGGCCGCGGCGATCGTGCGGGTGGCGATCAGCAGCACGCGAAAGCCGTCCTCGCTGTAGGCATTGGCCTGCGCGACCAGGCGCTCGCGGGTGGCGGCGTCGAGCGCTTGCGGCAGGCCGTGCTCGTCCTGGAAGCGCGTCGACACCGCCAGCATCTCGTCGACCGCGCCCTTGCAGATCAGCAGGTGCGCGCCATGCGCGTCGCCCACCACCACCGACAGCCGGCGCCGCACGAAATCGAAGGGCAGCTCGTCGATCTTGCGATAGCCGAAGGGCTTGGCGCGATCGCCGAGCGCATCGGCGCGCGTCACGATCGCGATGTCGATCAGGTTCTTCTGGCCGCTCTGGTGCACGCTGTTGAGCCAGGCCAGGCGCAGCACCTCGTCGTCGCGCTGGCCGCGCAGGTCGAGGTGGTGCTCCAGCAGGATGTCGTCCTGGGTGAGCGTGCCGGTCTTGTCGGTGCAGAGCACGTCCATCGCGCCGAAGTTCTGCACCGCGTTCAGGCGCTTGACCACCACCTTGCGGCGCGCCATCGCGATCGCGCCGCGCGCGAGGTTGGTGCTGACGATCATCGGCAGCATCTCGGGCGTGAGGCCCACCGCCACCGCCAGCGCGAAGGTCATCGCGCCGAGCCAGTCGCCCTTGGTCAGGCCGTTGATCACGAACACCACCGGCACCATCACCAGCATGAAGCGGATCAGCAGCGCGCTGACGCTGGCCACGCCGCGGTCGAAGCTGGTTTCCACGCGGCGGCGGCCCGTCACGTTCTTCGCCAGCGCGCCGAACACGGTGCGCTCGCCGGTGGCGATCACCAGCGCGGTGGCGGTGCCGCTCACCACGTTGGTACCCATGAAGCAGACGTTGGCGAGGTCGAGGGGGGAGCCGGCATCCGTGCTGCCTGCGTTGCCCGTATCGACAGCATCGCCGGCCGTCTCGGCTGCCGCTGCCGGTGCCTCGGCCGACTTGCCGGCCACCGCGCCGAGCGTGTCGTATTTCTCCACCGGCAGCGCCTCGCCGGTCAGCGCGGCCTGGCTGATGAAGAGGTCGCGCGAGGCGAGCAGGCGCACGTCGGCCGGCACCATGTCGCCGGCCGACAACTGCACGATGTCGCCGGGCACCACCTCGCGGATCGGGATCTCGCGCAGCATCGGCTCGGTGCTCGCGGCGGGCCGGCGCCGGACCATGGTGGTGGTGCGCACCAGCGCCTTGAGACGATCGGCGGCGCGCAGCGAGCGGAATTCCTGCACGAAGCGCAGCACCGCGCTGATGGTGACCATGCTCAGCAGGATCGTCATGCCGACATAGTCGCGATCCTCGGGCGCGGCGAACCAGACGTCGGTGCAGAAGCTGACCGCGGCCAGCACCAGCAGCACGTAGACGAAGGGATTGTGGAACGCATGCAGCAACTGGCGCAGCCAGTGCGGCGGGCGATCGTGCGCGATCTCGTTGGCGCCGTGCTGGGCGAGGCGGTCCTCGGCCTGCGAGAAGGTCAGGCCGCGCGCGCCGGTGTGCAGGCGGGCGAGCACGTCCTCGAGCGAACGGCTCGCCTCGGCGACGATCGGCGCGGTGGCCGGGGAAGCGGCGCGCTCTCGCGCGCCGGGCTGGACGAAACCGCGCTGGCGGTTGCGGCGAAGGAATCTGAGTGTCATCTAACGCTCCTGGTGCCGCGCATGACGGCGCGCGGCGAGCGTCGGGCGCGGCGATCAGCGCGCGCAGGCTCCCCGCCGCGTCGCGTCCTGCGCGTTCGGCTGCTTGGATCGGAATTCGGGGTGGCCCGCCGGCGCGACGGCCGGCGCCATCGCGAGGAGGATCGGCATCGACGCGCCGGCGGGCCGTAATGGACCACCGGGGCTACTGTCGCTATCCATCTGGACTCCTGTCGATTGGGGCAGGGCGCGTGCCCTGCCATGGGCGGGATCGAGGTTCACGCCGCCGAAGGGCGGCTTGCCATGTGCGTGTCGGCGGGCTGCGGCGCGCGCCGCTGACCGGCGCCTCGCGACACGCGCCAGCGGCATGCCATGGCGGTGGCGAGGACGAGCAGCTGCGTGCCGGGCCGAAGGCTCGGCGGCATCATGCGCGATCTGGAAAAAGCGGGGAAATCAGGCCGGCTTGGCCCGAGGAACGCCGCATCCCGAGGCCCGGGATACGGCGGGAGACGAACTCCGTGGGTATGCCTCAGGCGATGGGGAAGCCGGTCGAGGACCGACTATGACTACTCGCATCAGGGTTCACGGAAACGCTCCGGTCGTGAGAACGGGGCGATGGTAATCGGCCCGCTTACGCAGCGTCAAGCCTTGGCAGGCAATTTGTCGTGAATCGGGGAAGGCCGGCGGTCGATCGCGGAACGCGGCGAGGCAATGCGAGCGGGAGGCGAGTCTTGTCCGATCAACGCGGCGGCGCGGCGCGGCTGCCCCAGCCCGCGTGGGCCGCGCGCATCTGGTAACCACGCCGGGCGAAGCCGTAGCCGGTGAGCAGGATCATCACGCCGATCAGGGTGGCGGCCAGTTCGTCCAGGCGCGACAGGCCGGCCCGCGCGCCGGCCAGGGCCAGCGTGGCCAGCAGCAGGGTCAGCGCGTCGGCGCGCAGGTGGCAGGCGCTGGCCTCGATCAGCGCGGCGCCGCCGATCGCCCGGGCGCGCTTGAGCATCCATTGCGAAAGGCCGCCCTTGCCGGCGAGCGCGACGGCCAGCACCGCGAAGGACAGCGCGTCGGGCGAGACGTCGACGGGGGCGTCGAGGCTGGTGGCGGCGTGCCAGATCATCTGGGCGCCGGTGGCGAGCAGCAGCGCGCCCAGGCCGAACAGCGCGACCGGCTCGTAGGTCGGCCGCTGCTCGGGCGGCAGCTTCGCGTCGAGACGGCAGGCCAGCAGCAGCAAGGCGTCGGCCAGCAGGTCGATCGCCGCGTGGATCGTGTCGGCCAGGATCCCCGACGAGTGCGCGGCGTAGGCGGCGCCGGCCTGCGCGATCATCAGCACCAGGTTGACGACGAGGCTCGTCGTCAACACGCGGCTGGTGATGGCATGGACGGACTGGGACGCGCGCGCTGAACTCGGCATAAGGGCGTGGGCTTGGGTGTGCTTGCTGGTCTAGGCCGGACTCTATCGGCGCCAGATGGCAGACCGATGACATCGGGGGGATTGCGGCGGGGCGACGAGGGATGCGGGGATGCGGGAATCCACCGAGGCCGCGAGGCGGTCGGTGTCACAGGCGTGTCATGAAGCGGCTCGACGCGTTGCAGGGCGAGAGCCGGAAAAAGCAACGCCCGCGCCACGCAGTAGCGTGACGCGGGCATCGCGGGATCGGCATCGAACCGCGATGCCGTGACAGGGATCGTTGCCGCTTGGTCGACTCAGCTGGTGCGCTTGCCTCAGTTGGTTGCGGACGCAACTGCTGCGCCGGCTTCCATCAGGCCCGCGCCCGGCGCCATCGCCGTGCACGAGGAGGCGGTGGTGGCCGCGATCTGCGACGCACGCGCGGTGGCCGCGAGCTTCTGCGAGATCTGCGCGGGCGTCAGGTTCGGGTTGCGCGTGAGCATCAGCGAGACCACGCCGGCTACCTGCGGCGCGGCCAGGCTGGTGCCGCTGTTGAGCTGGTAGGTGTCGCTGCCCGGCGAGGTCGTGCCGGTGTTGCTGGTCGACAGGATGTTCGAGCCCGGGGCGCTCAGCGTGATCTCGCTGCTGAAGTTGCTGTACCAGGCGCGCTTGCCGGTGTTGTCGGTGGCGCCCACGGCCACCACGCCGGTGCAGTTGGCGGGACGGTCCTGCGCGTTGGCCAGGCCGTCGTTGCCGGCCGCCACCACCACCGTCACACCGCGCGCGATCACGTCGTTGATTGCCGACTGGAAGGTGCTGCCGCAGGGGCCGTTGCCGCCCAGGCTCAGGTTGATGACCTTGGCCGGCGTGGCATTGTCGGGCACGCCCGGCACCGAGATGCCGGCGGCCCAGCGCATCGCGTCGGCGATGTCGCTGGTGGTGCCGCCGCACTTGCCGAGCGCGCGCACCGGCTGGATCTTGCCGAACCAGTTGGCGCCGGCGATGCCGGTGCCGTTGTTGGCGGTCGCGCCGATCAGGCCGGCCACCTGCGTGCCGTGCCAGCTGCTGTTGCTGGGCGCGCTCGCGCAGTTGTAGAACGGGCTGCTGCTGTCGCTCAGCTCGGCCTGGGTGACCCAGTCGCCCGGGTCGGTGGCGTCGGCGCTGCGGCCGTGGCCGTTGTTGCCGGTGTTGACGTCGCTGATGAAGTCGTAACCGGCCACCAGGTTGCCGGCGATGTCGGCGTGCGGGCGGTAGCCGGTATCGATCACCGCCGTGACGAGGTTCGAGGCGCCGGTGGTGAGCGCCCAGGCAGCCGGCATGTCCACGCCGATCGCCGTATTGAAGTCGTTCCACTGCTGCGAGTACATCGGATCGGACGGCGTGACGGGCGCCAGGTCGCTGGCGAACAGGCGTCGATCCGGTTCCGCGTAGGCCACGTCGCTGTCGGCGGCGAAGCTCTGCGCCAGCGTGGCCGCGTCCGTGGCCGCCACGCGCTTGCCCAGCGAAACCACCGCCGAGCCGTCCGACATGGTGCGTTCGAGCTGGACGTTGTCGAAGCTCGGCAGCGAGCTGCCGTTGCCCGACGATGCGGCCATGATGCGGGCCTGCGAGCGCTGGCTGTTCCATTGCGTCAGCACGCGGCCGATCAGGTTGCTGATGCGGGTGCTGTCCGGCACGGCGGCGGCCATCACGCGGGCACCGTTGGCGCTGCTGGCGGAGGTGGCCGGCGCGAGCTTGACGATCAGGTGGTCGACCGGCGCGTCGAACGGGCTCAGCTCGCTCGGCGAGCTGCTGGTGGGCGTGCCCGTCGAGTTGCCGGAGGAGGTGCTGGTCGAGGTGTTGGTCGCGGCGGCATTGCCTTGCGAGGCCGCCAGCGTGGTGGTGCACATCTGCGAGGTGCTGCCGGAAGCGCCGGTGCCCGAGCTGGACGAGCTGGTGGTGCCGCTGCTGGTGCTGGCCGCGGCGCCCGCCGCCGGGCTGGGCGAATCACCGCCGCCACCACCGCCGCAGCCGGCAATCACGGACGCGATCAGCGTCATCGACACGACGGAGGCCAGGGTACGGATCTGGCCCGGGCGAAGCTGGGCAGGGTGGAAACGCTCGATCTTCATGGAATCACTCGTTCTTTTATCTCGCAACCGCAATCCCGCGGTCAGGGCGGCTGGTTTCCGACGAGACGGCACGACACCCCGGTCGCGCCTGCCGCCATCGCCTTGATGGAAACCAGTCCGTATCTCCTCGCGCCGCGCTGACGCCAGCGACGCGAGCTACTGATTCGGGTAACGGCGGCGTTTAACATTTCTTAATGGTTGAAGTTCGAATCTTGTTCGGCGAAACGGCGCGCTATTCCAGGGCCGGAACGCAATCCGGGAAATGCATGAAAGGATTGGCCTCGATCTTTTGAAAAGGACTGCAAAGACCCCGCTACTCAAGGGATTCGAGGCCATGGAGAAAAACCGGGAAAACCGGAAAAGATTTATGAAAGTCGCTGGGGATTGGCTCGGGGGCTGCTAATCGTCAGAACAATGGATGGACGCAAAGCCGGAAAGCGGAGCGGTTTGGAGGAGGGTCGGCAGACGCCTGTGCCGGGCCGCGTCGGGCACGGTTCGCGGCGCATTCGCGCGACCGATGCGATCATGGCGGGGGCGCGGCGATGCCGGGCAGGGCGCCGCGATGCTTCCGATCGAACCACGCACGACGAGGAACCTTCACCGATGAACGCCAGTTCCCCTTATGGATTGAACCGCTTCAAGGCCGCGCTCGCGGCGCGACGCCGGCAGGTCGGCTTCTGGGTATCGATGGCCGAGCCCTACCTGGCCGAGATCACCGCCACGGCCGGTTTCGACTGGCTGCTGATCGACGGCGAGCACGCGCCGAACGACGTGCGCAGCATCGTGGCGCAACTGCAGGCCGTGGCGCCGTATCGGGCCGAGGCGGTGGTGCGGCCGGTGGAGGGCAGTACCGCGCTGATCAAGCAGTTGCTGGACGCGGGCGCGCGCACGCTGCTGGTGCCGATGGTCGAAACCGCCGAGCAGGCACGCGAACTGGTGGCCGCGGTGCGCTACCCGCCGCGCGGCGTGCGCGGGGTGGGCAGCGCGGTGGCGCGCGCCTCGCGCTGGAACCAGCGCGCCGACTATCTCGACCTGGCCGACGAGGAAGTCTGCCTGCTGGTGCAGGCCGAAAGCGCGACCGCGCTGCGCAACCTCGACGAGATCTGCGCGGTGGACGGCGTGGATGGCGTGTTCATCGGCCCGGCCGACCTGGCCGCCTCGATGGGGCACCGCGGCAACGCGCGGCACGCCGACGTGCAGTTCGCGATCGACGACGCGATCGCGCGCATCATCCGCGCCGGCAAGGCGGCCGGCACGCTGACCGACGACGCGGCGCTGGCGCGCCACTATCTCTCGCTGGGCTGCCTGTTCGTGGCGGTTGGAGTGGACGTGCTGCTTTACGCGAACGCGGTGCGCGCGGTGGCGAATGCCTTCGAGGTGGGGCCCGGCGCCGAGCATTGAGGCGGGGCGGCGGCGCCGTGCCGGGCGGCTTCCGGCCCGGCACGACGCCCGCCCGCTTCAGAACAGGTGATGGATGCCGGTGACGAAGGCCAACTGGCGCGGCGTGCCCGAGGCGCCGACCGAGAAGATCGATGCGCGCGCATCGGTCGTGCCGGTGGCCTGCTGAGCGACCGCCTGCAGATAGACCTGGGTCGACTTCGACAGCGAGTAGACGTCGCCCAGCGTGGCCGTCAGGTAGTGCCGGCCGATGAAGCCGGTGGCCGCGATGCCGCCGACGATCGCATTGGCCGGCGTGCTGAGCCAGGTCGCGCCGGTTTCCCAGGTGCGGTAGCTGTCGGCGAACGAACCCGAGACGATCCGCACGTGGGTGAACACCGCGTGCAGCCGCAGGCGGCCGAAGTCGTAGCGCGCGCCCACGCCGGTGTTCTCGATCTTGTCGGCCACGTAGGACAGCGCCGGCTTGCCCTGGAAGCTGCTCAGGCCGAGCCCCGCCGTGGTATCGCCGAGCATGGGCCCGAGCGCGCGATCGTGCTCGTCGACGTAGGCCGCCGCGATTGCCAGCGGCCCGTTGGTATAGCTGGCGGCGCCGCCGGCGATGCGTCCGTTGGAGAAATCGCCCGCCACGCCGCCGAGCCCGTAGAGCAGGCCGAAGGACAGCCCGTTCCAGACCGCCGAGCGGTACTTGATCAGGTTCGCTTCCTGCGCCGAGGTGGTTTCCACCAGCCCGTCCAGGTTGCCCGGATGCGCGGCCAGCAGGTTGTTGCCCTGGAAGTTGTTGCCGAGCGGCGCGACCCAGTCGTAGTTGAACGAGCTCTGCTCGCCGAGCGTGAGCGTGCCGTAGTGGGTGGACGAAAGGCCGACATAGGCCTGGCGGCTGAACAGCGTGTTGGCGCGCGCCAGGGCGCCGTTGTTGGTGAAGAAGCCGTTCTCGAGGCGGAATACCGCGCTCCAGCCGCCGCCGAGCGCCTCGGTGCCGGTCAGGCCGAATCGATCCGGCTGCGCGACGCCCTGCAGCATGGCGACCTGCGAATGCCCGTCGCGGTTGTTGACGTAGGCAACGCCGGCGTCGAGGCTGCCGTACAGCGTCACGCTGCTCTGCGCGAAAGCCGCCGTGCAGGCCGACGATATCAGTAGTGCGAAGGGAACGGCCGCGCGCGGGCGGCCGATGAACGGAACCATCGGCGTCTCCTGGATTGTTATGGAAGGCGCGGCGGCGGGCTGCCGCCGCGTGCCGTCATTCGACGGCTTCGGCGATGCGCGGCGCGCGCAGGTAGTGCAGGCCCATCACGCCGATCGCGGCGGCGGCGCAGGCGATCGGCACGATCAGCAGCATGAACACGCTCGCCAGCCCGATCGCGCTGGCGATCAGCAGCGCGCCGATGAAGGAGCCGGCGATCGCGCCGAGCCGCCCGACGCCGAGCGCCCAGCTCACCCCGGTGACGCGGCTGCCGGTGGGATAGAAGCCGGCGGCCAGCGCGTTCGCGCCGGTCTGCGAGCCCGCCACCGCGAAGCCGACCCCGAAGATGCCCAGCGAGAGCGACAGCAGCTCCTGGTAGCGCCAGGCCACCAGCAGCACGCAGAGGATGCCGGCGCCGTAGGCGCCCGCCAGCACCGCGTAGGGGTTGCGGCGGTCCATGGCGCGGCCGATCAGGACCGAGCCCACCGTGCCGCCGAGCTGGAACATCGCCGTGACGACGGCGGCCTGGGCCAGGTCGAAGCCGGCATCGCGGAACAGGCTCGGCAGCCAGTTGGTGACCAGGTAGACCACCAGCAGGTTCATCCAGAACACGCACCAGAGCGCCAGCGTGCCGAACTTCAGCGCCGGCGCGAACAACTGCGCCACCGGCGAGCGGCCGGCCAGCCCCGCGGGTTCGTCCACCACGAAGCGGTGCCCGGCGTCGGGCGCCTCGCGCGAGATGCGCCGCAGCAGCGCGGCGATGGTGTCGGCCGGCGCCTGGCGATGGATCAGGAAGCGGATCGATTCGGGCAGCGCGACCAGCATCAGCAGCCCGAGCGCGAGCGGCAGCACGCCGCCGATCAGGAACATCGCGTGCCAGCCGTGGCGCGGGATCACGTGCGCGGCGACGAAGCCCGCCGCGGCCGAGCCGAAGGTGAAGCCGCAGAACATGGTGGTGACCACCAGCGCGCGGCGGCTGCGCGGGCTGTACTCGGAGGTCATGGTGATCGCGTTGGGCATCGCCGCGCCCAGGCCGACGCCGGTCAGCAGCCGGCACAGCGTCAGCAGCGTGATGTTCGGCGCGATCGCCGAGAGCAGGCTGAACAGGCCGAAGCCGAGCACCGAGCCGGTCAGCAGCCGCTTGCGGCCGATCCGGTCGCCGAGCGGGCCGGCGAAGAACGCGCCGATCGCCAGGCCCGCCAGCCCCGAGGCGACCAGCAGGGTGACGGCGGTGGTGGAGGGATGCCAGTCGCCGCGCAGCGCGGGGACCACGAAGCCGATCAGGGCGGTGTCGAGGCCGTCGAGCGCGACGACGGCGAAGCACAGCGTGGCGATCGCGAACTGGAAGCGGGAAAACCGCTGCGCGTCGAGCCAGCGCTGCACGTCGAAAACGTGAGCGGGTTGCACGGGGATGTCTCCTGGTCTGTCTTGTCGTTGTGTTGCGCGCGCGGCCCGGCGCCTGCCGGTGCCGCGCGCGTTGTCGCCCGGCGCGGTTCAGTCGAGGCGGAACAGGCGCCGCGCGTTGTCGCGACCGATCTTCTGGCGATCGTTGTCGTTGATTTCCGCGCGATCGAACCACTGCGCCGCTTCCTCCATGGTCTCGAACGGGTAGTCGGAGGAGAACAGCACGCGGTCGCTGCCGATCTCGTCCATCGCGTTGCGCATCGCGATGGTGCGGAAGTTGCCGCTGGTGGTGAGGTTGAAATTCTCGCGGAAGTAGTCGATGAAGGGCCGCCTGGCCTTCACGCCCAGCGGGTTCTTGCCGTTCGCCGAGGCCCAGTGCGAGGTGCGCCAGATGTTGTTCTGCACCAGCTCGCCGAGGTGGCCGAGGATGATCTGCAGCTTCGGATGCGCATCGAACAGGCCGCTGCCGATCAGGCGCAGCGCATGCACGCCGGTTTCGGGCGAGAAGGCCCAGGCCGGGCCCATCAGCCAGGGATGGCCCTCGATCGAGCGCTGCTGGCTCGGCAGCGGATTGCGCGGATGCAGGTAGAAGGGCACGCCGAGCCGCTCGACCTCGGCCCAGAACGGCCAGTATTGCGGCAGGTCGTAGTAGGTCGAGTCGTCCTCGCTACCGACCTGCGAGAAGCCGTTGACCAGCGCGCCCTGGAAGCCCAGTTCGCCGACCGCGCGCTCGAGCTCGCGCGCGGCCGCCTCCGGGTCCTGCAGCGGCAGCGCGGCGAAGGCGCCGAAGCGCGCGGGGCGGCGCGCCACCTGTTCGGCGAGCAGGTCGTTGGCGCGGCGCGCCACGTCGATCGCGCGCTGGCGATCGGTGATCGCCTGCACGGCCGGCGCGTTCAGCGAGAGGATCGCGTAGCCGATCCCGCAGGCGTCCATGCGCTCGATGCGCTCCTCCTGGAAGTCGAGCAACTGGCGGCGGCGCACCTGCCAGAGGTCGTGGGTGAAGAAGCGTTCGGAATCGCCGATCGTGTCCGGCGACGCGAAGTGTTCCTCGAGAGCAATCTTGTTGTCCATGTGAGATCCGGGAGGGTTGAGGGTAAACCACGGGGCCGCGCCGCTGGGGCGTCCGGGCCGGGTCGATACCAGCTTAGGGATCGCAGGGGGCTCTGTTAAATTGATCGTCTGAATGCCGGCATTCAGCGCATCAATGACCCTCGCCCTCCCCGCCACGCCAATGACGCACGACACCGCGCTGCGCAATATCGATCTCAATCTGCTGCTCGTGTTCGACGTGCTGTATCGCACGCGCAGCACCACGCGCGCGGCGCAGGCGCTGCACCTGACCCAGCCTTCGGTGAGCAACGCGCTCAAGCGGCTGCGCACGCTGTTCGACGACGTGCTGTTCGTGAAGACGGCCGAGGGTATGCAGCCGACGGCGCGCGCCGACCAGATCGCGGCGCTGGTGGATCCGGGGCTGGCTTCGCTGCGGCTGGCGATGCAGGCCGGCAAGCCGTTCGAGCCCGAGGCGGCGGATCGCACCTTCCATCTCTACGTCAGCGACCTGGGGCAGGCGATCTTCATGCCGCGGCTGGTGGCGCACCTGCGCGAGGTGGCGCCGGGGCTGAGGATCGTGACCAGCGATCCTTCGCTGGACGATGCGCAGCAGATGATGAAGCTCGGGCAGATCGACCTGGCGATCGGGATGTTCCAGGGGCTGCACGACGACTTTCACCAGCAGCGGCTGTTTCACGAGAGCTACGTGGCGCTGGTCCGGCATGATCATCCGGCGATCGGGGCGCGGCTCTCGGCGGAGCGCTTCTTCGCGGCGGAGCATGTGGTGTACACGCCGACGGCGGGGAGCCATGCGCGCTTCGAGGCGGCGCTCGACGCGCTCTCGGGACCGGGTGGCAGGGCGAGGCGGGTGGCGCTGCGGCTCGCGCATTCGTTCGGGATCGAGCGGATCGTGGCGTCGAGCGATTTGGTGGCCTGCGTGCCGAGCAGGCTGGCGCGGGTGCTGACCCGGCCGGACGTGCGCGCGCTGGCGCTGCCGTTCGATATCGCGCCGACCGATATCGCGCAGTTCTGGCATGAACGGTTTCATCGCGACGAGGGGCATCGATGGTTGCGGACGCTCGTTTATCGGCTGTTTCATGACGCGAGCCCGAGTGCGCTGGACGGGGCGGCTTGAGGGGCGGCTTGAGGGGCGGCTTGAGGGGCGGCTTGAGGGGCGGCTTGAGGGGGCAGGCTTACGGTTCTTTCGGGCCGAGCCCGGCGCGACAAGGCCGCGGCGGCTTGAGGGGGGCGTTCGCGGGCGTTGGCCTGTTACGGCTGTAACGTGACGCAAGCGCCGCCCGGCTTGGGATGCGCAGGTTTCGCCAGGGCCGGTTGTACATCGCGAAAGATCCGGTAAGACACGGAAATTGCATCCGCGCCCGCAAATTCATACAGTGACGTGCACTCTTTCCCCAAAGAGTGTTATCGAAACGCGGTTGGCCTCGACTCCGGATACCCGGGTCGAGGCGTTTTTTTATCGTCGAGACTTGGACCGATCAGCGATCCTGCCATCGACTTGAACCACCGCATCAAGTGATCGAAAGTGCATAGGCAGCAAGGCCGCATCGAAGTGAGCAAGCTCGCTGGCCCGGCACCGTATTTCCCGCGGCAAAACGAGCCCGCAATCCACCCACTCGAATCGAGCTCATGGCAGACACGCGCGCCATTGAGACGAAACACTCCCTCGTCTTGCCATCGGATCCCCCCACCAAACCATGCGAAGATGCCCCTTCGCCTAACCCGCACCACGCCCGCCGACCGGGCGCCAGCACGGAGACTCGATGAACGAATGGTGGACCGGCGCAGCGGCCGCGGCCTGGCGGACCGGCTTGTGGGATTTGCTCGAGCGCCTCTGGGAATTCCTGGTGCTGGTGTTCCACTTCCTGCTCTGGCTGCTGCGTTTCCTGGGCGGCGGGGGGTGAACGGCCGCGATCCGGAAAGCAAGATTTCAGCAGGAATATACAAGACCACGCGTTTTGGCCCGGCTAATCTCACGGCTCCTTATCCAGCCTCCCCGCCGCCGCGCCAGCCATGCCCACCCGTAAACGCTTCTGGGACGACCCCTACCTGACCCACCTCGATACCACCGTGCTCGCCGTCGACGGCCAGCGCGTCCACGTCAGGGAAACCATCTTCTTCGCGTTCTCGGGAGGGCAGGAGAGCGACGCCGGCACGCTCGGCGGCTACCCCGTGCTGCATGCCGACAAGGAAGGGCTCGACCTGGTCTACACGCTGCCGCCCGATCACCAGCTCCGCGCCGGCGACGGCGTGGCGATCTGGATCGACGGCGCGCGCCGGCTCGGCCTGATGCGCCACCACTTCGCGGCGGAAATGATCCTGCAACTGGTCTACCGGGCGCGCCCGGGCATCGAGCGGATTGGCGCGCACATCGCGGCAGACAAGGCCCGCATCGATTTCGCCAGCGACACCAGCCTGAGCCCGCTGCTGCCGGAACTGGAACAGGAAGCGGCCAGCCTGGTGGCCCGTGCCTTGCCGATCCACACCGCCTTCAGCGACATCGGCGCCGAGCGTCGCTACTGGCGGGTCGAAGGCTTCGCCTCGATGCCGTGCGGCGGCACGCATCCGCGCACCACGGCCGAAGTCGGCGCGCTCACGCTCAAGCGCCGTAACACGGGCAAGGGCAAGGAGCGCATCGAGATCGTGCTGGCACCCCTTGTCGGCAGTGGTTTGAATCGAATTTGAAATCGAATCGACGGCTTCCGGTAAGCCGGCAATCGGACGTCATGAGTCATTGATGGGACGTCATTCATCCGCATCGGGCGCCGCCAAGGCGCCCGATTTCGTTTCAGGGGCGGAAACGAAACGAGGTTAACCCGGAATGATCAGTTGTCTAATGACATATCCCGAAGCGTCCCAACACGCAAAAGAATTTGTCTTCGAGGCTCGGCGGCGGTTGTGTCTCGGCCATCGAAAAATATCGCAAATAACTGAAATATAAGAAAAATAGCTTTTTGTGATGGACCTGCGGCATCAACCCTCTGCGGGTATGCACCAAGTGTACAAGCGTGGTTCCGCCCCGATAGACTCGCTCCCTAGTTGTACGACGTGAGACAGCGGGTGGGCTGCCTGACGGTGGTCAGACGACAACGATGCAAGATGCCGGCCGAGCCGGTCCGCGGGGTGAGCTCCGGACCGATCTTGCCGGGCCCGAGGCGGTGCCGCCCGGGCGGGCAGGCCGGCACATCCAACACGCGATATACCCAGAGGAGACTTGACCATGAAAACGATCTTCACGCGCAAGCGCGTCACCGTAGCGATCGTGGCGGCACTCGCCGCCGTCACGACGCTGTCGGCCGAGGCCCGCGTCTTCCGCTCCGCCGATGTCCACAGCGACAACTTCCCGACGAACATGGCTGTCAAGTTCATGAGCGACGAGATCAAGAAGGCGACGGACGGCAAGGATTCGATCAAGGTTTACGGCAACAGCGCGCTCGGTTCGGAAAACGAGACGGTCGACCAGGTGCGCCTGGGCGCGATCGACATGGTTCGCGCCAACGGCGCCGCCTTCAACGAGATCGTGCCGGAATCGATGATCCCGTCGTTTCCGTTCCTGTTCCGCGACATCGAGCACTTCCGCAACGTGATGTACGGCCCGGAAGGCCAGAAGATCCTCGACGCGTTCAAGGCCAAGGGCATGATCGCGCTGACCTTCTATGAAAGCGGCGCGCGCTCGATCTACGCCAAGCGCCCGGTCAAGTCGCCGGCCGACATGAAGGGCCTCAAGGTGCGCGTGCAACCTTCGGACCTGATGGTCGACGAGATCAAGGCGATGGGCGGCACGCCCACGCCGATGCCGTTCTCCGAGGTCTACACGGGCCTGAAGACGGGCCTGGTGGATGCCGCCGAGAACAACCTGCCGTCCTACGACGAAACCAAGCACTACGAAGTGGCCAACGTGTTCTCGGAAACGCAGCACGCGATGACGCCGGAAGTGCTGGTGTTCTCCAAGAAGGTGTGGGACACGCTGAGCCCGCAGGAGCAGGCCATCATCAAGAAGGCGGCCGCCGATTCGGTGCCGTACTACGTGCAGCTCTGGACGGCGCGTGAGGCCGATGCGCGCAAGGCCGTGCTCAAGGGCGGCGCGACCATCGTGCCGGCCGCGCAGATCGACCGTGCCGCGTTCGTGAAGGCGATGCAGCCGCTCTGGACCAAGTACGAGAAGACCCCGCAGATGAAGCAGATCGTCGACGAGATCCAGGCGATCAAGTAATACGCGGCGCGCGGCCCTGGAAGGGGCCGCGCCAGCGCCCCGGCGGCCGCGCGAGGTTTCGCCGGCCGCCTTTTCTGTCCGATGAGGTTCGAAAATGAGGTTCATCAAGCACTCGAACGACGTGCTGTTCATGGCGCTGGCCGTCATCGCGTCGGCGAGTCTCGTCGTGCTGACGGCGCTCGTGTTCTACGCGGTCGTGATGCGCTATGTGTTCAACAACGCCCCTGATTTCGTCGAGCCGATCGCGCTGCTGCTGGTGATCGTGATCGCGATGTTCGGCGCCGCGATGAAGGTGCGCGACGGCGGCCATATCGGCCTCGACTCGTTCGTGCGCCGGCTCTCGCCCAAGGGCCAGTCGATCATCCACGGGTTCCAGCATCTCTGCCTGATGGCGTTCGCGGTGGCGCTGATCCTCGGCTGCCTGGAGATGGCCGAAACCACCTTCGAGGACCGGATTCCGATCATCGGCCTGCCCGAATCGGTGCGCTACCTGATCCCGCTGCCGGCCGGTATCGCCATCATCCTGTTCTCGCTCGAGCACCTGCTTGCGCTGTGCAAGCGCAACCGAACCTGATCCACACATGGAACTCGCAATCCTCTCCATCAGCTTCCTGCTGCTGCTTTTCCTCGGGGTGCCCGTCTCGTTCGCGCTCGGGCTAGCGTGCGTGGCCACCTACCTGGCCGAGGGCCTGCCGATCGCCACCTCGATGCAGTCGGTGATCTCCGGGATGAACGCGTTCTCGTTCCTGGCGGTGCCGTTCTTCATCTTCTCCGGCGAGCTGATGCTGCATGGCGGCATCGCGGACCGCATCCTGAAGTTCGCGCAGGCGATCGTCGGCCACTTCCGCGGCGGCCTGGGCATGGCCAACGTGGTGGCGTGCACGCTGTTCGGCGGCGTGTCCGGCTCGCCCACCGCCGATACCTCGGCGATGGGCGGCGTGGTGATCCCGCTGATGAAGCGCGAAGGCTACAGCGCCGCCTACGCGGTCAACGTGACCACCCACGCCTCGCTGGCCGGCGCGCTGATGCCGACCTCGACCAACATGATCATCTACGCGTTCGCCGCGCAGGGGATCACGGGCATGCTCAACGGTCATCCGGTGAGCGGCGTGTCGATCGGCGACCTGCTGTTCTCGGGCCTGCTGCCGGTGCTGTGGGTGATGGGCTTCGTGCTGATCGCCGCCTACTGGCAGGCGCGCCGCTACGGCTTCCCGCGCCGCGAGGACGGCAGCACGGCGCTGCTGAAGTTTCCGGGCTGGTACGCGGTGGCACGCTCCTTCGTGGGCGCATTGCCGGGCCTCGGCGTGATCGCGATCATCCTGGTGTGCGTGGCCAAGGGCATCGCCACCGCCACCGAGGCGGCCGCGATCGCGGTGGTCTACTCGCTGGTGCTGACCATCTTCGTGTATCGCACGCTGACCATGAAGAAGCTGTGGCGCGCGCTGTCGCACGCGGCTCGCACCACCGGCGTGGTGCTGCTGCTGATCGCCGTGTCCAACATGCTGCGCTTCCAGATGTCCTACCTGGAGATCCCGGACGCGATCGAGCACCTGCTGCTGCAGTCGAACGCCCAGCCCTGGTTGATGCTGCTGTACATCAACATCCTCCAGGTGTTCCTCGGCACCTTCGTGGACATGGCGGCGCACATCCTGATCACCACGCCGCTGTTCCTGCCGATCGCGATGGCCTGCGGCGTCGGCCCGGTGCAGTTCGGGATCATGCTGCTGCTGAACTGCTCGCTCGGCCTGGTGCATCCGCCGATCGGCTCGGTGCAGTTCGTCGGCTGCGCGATCGGCGAGGTGTCGATCGGCGAGACCACCAAGACCGCCTGGCCGTATTACCTGGCGATCTTCAGCGCGATCAATATCGTCACGTACTGGCCGTTCTTCTCGACCTGGCTGCCGAGCGTGATCAGCGGACATCCGGTGTTCTGATCCGATCCGGCTGCAATGGATGGACCGACGGCGGGCGCGGAGCAATCCGCGTCCGCCGTCTTGTTTTCGGGCGGGCATGAAAAAGGCCGCATTGCTGCGGCCTGTCTTGCATGGCGGCGGGCTCCGTTCAAACCCGCGTCGCGATCGTCAATTCCACCAGCCTTGCCCGGAAAGTCCGCAGGCCAGTTCTTCGATGCCGCTGCGCCACCACCACGAATCGGAGCAGGAGTTGACGAGCGCGGTCTGGAATCGCGCCGGTTCGGAAACCGCCGGGCTCGGCGGTGCCGTGAAGGCGACGGCGCCTTGCAGGGGCGTGGCGCCCGCCGGCACGAGGGCCGCGGCCGCGTGAGCCGGCGAGAGGGACGCATTCACCGAAGCCATCGCCAGCGGGGCGGACAGCAGCGACACGGCGGCCAGCACCGCGGCCACATGATTTGCACAAGGAACATGACGCATATTCTTCTCCGGAAGTAATAGACGACCACTTGTCGATTTTGGAATCTCAATCCCCCATTGAGATGCAGTTGATAATGTGTTGTGCGTAACAAAGAAGCGGTCTCTCGCGCATCCGGATCGCGTTCATTCGATATTTGATTTTGGGTCCTGCAGGGCGCCGGCACGTGCATGATACGAACGGCGACCGTCCTTTCACGCGGAAAAAATCCTCTCGGACGTAAAAATGGTAGCAGCTACGCCGCGGGGATTTTTGCCCCAGCGTCTCCAAAGCTTGACGCTGCGTTTCGACGAAGGATCAGGAATCCAGGCGATCGAGCATGTCGCGCAGCGATGCCGCGGAATGTTTCGCGAGTGACGAAGCGGGCAGGCGAGCCTCGCGCGAGGCGGCGCGTTCGCGAGCCTCGCTGGGCGAGCAGCCGAAAGCATTTCGGAAGCTTCGGCTGAAGTGGGATTCGCTCTTGAAGCCGTACTGGAATGCCAGCGTCGACAGGCGCTGCCGGCTCGATCCGGCTTCCTCGAGAAGCTTGCGGATCTTCACCAGGCGGCGATGCCGGATATAGGCGGCAACGCCTGTCTCGTGCGAAAACAGCCGATACAGATGCGCGCGCGAGATGCCGATGTCGCGGCAGATCCGCGATGGCGTGAGATCCGCCGACTTCAGATGCGCATCGATATAGGCACGCACCCGCAACATCACGGCCTGGTCGATTTCCACCTCGGCTTCGCCGAGCGTGCGTGCCGTCGGTGTCAGCGCGGCCGAGACCAGCGCCAGGGTCGCGCGTTCGACGTTGGGCATGTCGGCGGGCGCGAGATGCGGCAATTGACGTTGCAGCGCGAACAGGTGATCACCCAGCAAGGCGCTCAAGGGCCCCTGCAGGACGGCGCCGTGCAGGTTGGCGGATCGGATGGGCGCGGGCAGCAAGTCCCGCGCGATCGTCAGGATCAGCGTGTCGCCCGCGACGATTTCCGAATCGAGCTCGTAGGCCAGATCCAGCACGTAGAGATTCGACGCCTCGGCGTGAATCGGCGTGCGCGCCGCGTATCCCGACAGGGAGTGGGTGATGCCTAGGCAGAGGTAGAAGTGATCGAGGCCGTCGCGACGGATCATGGCCGGCGATCGCTTGACGCCGTAATGCACCGGCTCGTGCTGGCCGATCCACTTGCCGCATCCCATCAACAGCGAGCCGACATAACCGGTGCTCAGATCGTAGTTGAAACGATGGGCCAGCGATCGTTCGATCTCGACATCGAAGATCGCGTTGACTTCGTCTCGCCAGACCTCGAATCGTTGCTCTGCCGAGTAGGCATCGGTGCGGAAGTGATAGAAAAAGGGATTCAATCTTGATTCTCCTTTTACCGGCTCGACTGCGAGGTATCCGTGCGGTGATATTGCCTCGTTTCACTCCATGCCGAATCGTGTCGCGCGTGCTGACGCTGTTATCGTGCGGCCGGCTCCGAATCCGCCGCCTTCAAGCGATCTCTTCTCACCCAGCCCTTGATCGGTCCATTTTTTCTCGCGCTCAGGTAAACGACGGAGGTAAAGCCCCGATACGTTCGATCGGCCTGGACGGATTCGCCGCTCAGGATGAACACGCCGGGCGTCCTGCATGCATCGTCGGGCGCCGAGTGGAACGGTAGTCGCCCGTTTCCGACCACGATCATCCTGCTTAGGGTTGGCGGCAGACGAGTCGAGGCCTGCGAGGCTTGCTCGTCGAGAGCGTCACAGCGTTGCGTCATGCTGGGCGTCTCACGAAGACAATCCGAAACGAATTTCCGGTACTTTGCCTGATCCACCGCGAGCAGGTCCGGGTGATCGGGATCGCGCGTCATATCGAGTGCCTTCATCGCCCTGGTATCCAGGTTGACCCAGCCGATCGTCACCTGGTCGTCGGGATTGTCCGCGCCCTTGGCGGACAGGGACAGTCTCACACTGTAGACGCCGTCGGATTCATCGGCGATACCCACCTGGATATCCTGCTTCTTCATCGAACTGCGCTCGAGCGGGGGCAGGATCAAGGCGCTCAGCTCGCCGCTGCAGACTTCGGGCGAGGCATGGGCGAATGCAGCGCCCGAGGCAAGCATCGCGGCGCAGAGAACAGCGTGCTTCATCGCAATCCGGTGGTTCGGCATGGTGGCTAATGTCGTCGGTGGAATGGCTGCGGATGATGCAGGATATCAAGCTCGTCGCCAACCCAGGATGCGAGTCGTGAGATGATGCGCCAAGACTACGATGGGATGGAACATGGCAACGACTTTCGATGAAGCAACCGCGGCGGCGATCGCCGCGTTTGCCCAACTGGATTTCCACACCGCGGCGCAGGCGATGCGCGCCGAAGCCGACTACGATCACGAGCGCGACCTGTGGATCACGCGCTATATCGACGAACAGGGCGGCGGCGAGGACGACGACGAATACGATGCCCTGCACGAGGAAGCCCAGACCACGCCGGAGTTCATGCAGTTCATCGATGCCGCGCGCAAGGAAATCCTCGAGTACTTCGGCGTGACCGACGAACAACTGGACTGGGTGATCCTGCTGCGCGAAGACGACAGCGACGCGCTGTGGGCGGAGGTCAACCGGCAACGCAACGCGCTGGGAACCGGCGAGGTGCGGGGGGATCTTTGAGCGCTGGATGTCCGGCTCGGGTAAAGGCGGACATCCAGTCTTGGGTGCCGACACGAGCGCCGGCGGTATCCCATGTACGCCGGCAGGTCAAAAAATGCGGGTGATGGCGGATAGTGTCGCAATTCCGGCTACCACGCTCAAAAGTGCATTCCTCCACTTCAGATAGCTGGCGGCAACGACGCAGAGTGCTCCGATTTTCTGAGTCAGCAGGAACCAAGCCGGCGAGGCGTTTCCACTGATCGAATGGGAGATGAGTACGACCATGACGCAGAGCGGCAAGTCGCGGTTGAGCCGGAGCACCCAGGGGGAGCGGAGCCGTGATTTGCTCAAGACCAGCGGGGCTGCGCGCAGCATGATGGTGATTCCGCTCATGACAGCGATGGAAAGCCATTGATTCAACATTTGCATGGTGTGCGATGCTCAAAAGGGCTTTTCCACGGTGTTTTTCTGGACGGCTCCGATCGATAGCAGTGCACCCAAGCCAAGAGCGAGTGCCGAGATCAATGCGTAATCGGGGAACGCCATTCTGGCGACGCAATAGGCTACAGGCCCCAAGGCGATCGGTAGCCAATTGCGCCGGGACAGGTATTGTTCGATGGCGAGGATGGTGAACAAGGCCGGAAGCGCGAAATCGAGGTTCGGAATCCAGTGCGCGATGCGCGAGCCCAGGATCGCGCCCAGCGCTGTTC
Source organism: Burkholderia sp. SJZ089 (assembly GCF_007828315.1). NCBI lineage: Bacteria > Pseudomonadati > Pseudomonadota > Betaproteobacteria > Burkholderiales > Burkholderiaceae > Burkholderia > Burkholderia sp. SJZ089. The sequence goes on from NZ_VIUM01000004.1 coordinate 311,480, forward strand.
CGGCGATCCAGTAGACATGGTTGACGAGGCTGATTTTCAGCATCAGGGCTGATTTGGCTTTGTCGGGGGTTGTCGCCAATACCGAATAGTTTTCGTCAGTCAATGCCGCGATGACATAGGTCTTTGGCAGCATTTTCCTTGGCAGGTGGTCGATGAGCGGTATGGCATAGAGAATATGGCGAAGATTGACAAGCAGGGTCGTCAGCGCCACGGCAGCAATCCCGGATGCGCCAGCCAACATCGGAACTGCGGCAAACTGCAGTGCCCCCGCGAAGACGAAGACGCTCATGCCGATGCTTATCGTTTGTGACAAGCCGGCCTGCACCGCGAGCACGCCAAATGCGAATCCCGTAGGCAGATAACCCATGCCGACCGGCAGCGTCAGCCGAAACACATCCCTCCAGGCGGCATCCTTCACGATGCGCTCTCAGTGGAAGACATGGCGTCCGACATCTTGTACACGGAGAATGCCTTGATCAATGATCGAATCGAGGCTTCGTCGCCGAAAAGGCCGACGCAGACGATTCGGGCCACACCCCGCACGGCATGGAGCGTTGCCGCGCGTTGTTCATCTGCGGTGCGGCCCAGCATGGTGTCGATGAATACGTTATGCGCGATCCCGGCCTGCTTCAGGCCGAGAACGAGTTTTTCCAGGTGAGGTGATTTTTTTGCGCGCAGCACGACCACGGGATATTCGCTGATCCGGCTCTCGACCTCGAAGCCGGGGCTCGGATAGTCCAACAGATTCCAGTCGCCGGCATTTCGCGCCCCGATCAGGCCAATGGCGACATGGCCCATTGCATTCATCAGGACAGGGGCCGTGAATTCGGTGTTGAGGACGAGGATGGTTTTACGGGAATTGTTTTCGTAGGCCATTGTTCACTCACTTCGATTGTTTCGTTACCCATGGATTGCTCGGTGGGCAGTTCGTATCGGCAACTGATGCTTTCCAGCCAGCCGAACTGATGCGCGAGCATGTGTGGCATACCCCACAGTTCGCGACGAGAGAATCCTGGTTTGTCGCCGTCGGCGATGGCGATTTCACGAAGATGGAGGCTGCGATGCCAATCTCGGGCATCTTGGCCAGCCATATGCGCAAGGTGATGCCAGTCGTGAGCGGGGAGATCCGATACGAGGCAGGCAAGGCGCGTGGGCAAGTGCAGGAAGCTCATCTTCACGCTCCATAGGAAAACCTGTCCGGTGAACGTCAAGGATGGAATGAAACCCTGGCGCCTGATGGGGAATTTTTCTCCGCAGAATCGCCCCCAGCAGCGTTCCTTGTATTGCTCCCGGTTTTCGACCGGACCCGCTGATACATTCCAGGCGTGTTCGGTGAGGAACTGGAGCAAGGCACTGATGTGGTAGAGCGGGAATAGCGGAATGATGATCGCGACGGTGAATGCTTTCCATCCCGCTGCATTGAATAGAACCGCGTATCCACATGCCACCATGACAGAAAAGACAATGGCCGAGGGTTTTGCCGTGATGAAGGTCGATTTGAGTCGATTCCTGGCAAACAGGAAATGGAATGTAGGACTGAAGATTATCACCCAGAGATTCGTCCAGAGTTCCCGCTTCGTTCGGCCAGGGATGAAACCGAGAAGGGCGAGGAAGGCCGCATCGGCATCTTTCCTGGTCGTGAAGAACGTGGAGTTGTGATGCTCGAGATGTTCTTTTCGATATTCGTCTCGATTCTGGATAAACAGGAGCGCGGGGGCGAGATGCGAGTAGACCAGGTTGATCGCGGCGCGGTTGAAGAGTCGATTATGAATGGCATGATGCAGGTGAGTAACCTGAATTTTTCTTAGCAAGCCGACGAGAAGAATCCAGAGTGCGTTGATTCCACACCATGCCGGCAGGGAATCTTGCCTTGAGAGAGACAGGAGAGCCAGTTCGGCCAAGCCCGCCAGGAGCAATGTCCCGATCACATCCAGCCATCGTGGTAGATGAAATTGCGATTCCTTCGCGGTCAATGGTTTCCCGGTGAGCCAGGTGAGCAAGGGCTGAATCAGTCGCGGCAATCCGGCCATGGACTCTCTCGTTTTCGTTTCAAATCGATTCCAGTTCTTCATGCTTGATTGATATTGAAGAGATGGCCCGCTAGCCATGAGTGATTGCGCTACACGCTAGCATGGCGAGCGGGTGCCTGAGTACACCCTGCGACAATAAATGCTTTTTCTTATGGGTATCTTTTCGGCTCGACAACGTGATTCTGAATTTTGAGCGCTGTCTGTTAAATGCCGACGTCGTACTTGTCAATATGACAAGTATCTTCTCGATGCGGAATGGATAGGGGAGTTAAATCGAGGATAAGCGAGTGCGGTCTGCTTGCGGCCAGGACTGGGCAAGGTTGCGCGGTAATTCTCGCGGAAAATCGAATGGCAAGCTGTATTGCCGAGTGAATCAGGAGGAGCGGGAAGGGGGATGACGATCTTGCCGGGCCAGCGCATCCGCGCCGGCCCGCCGAATCCGCGAGACTTAGTGGACCCAGTGGCAGCTGCGGTGATGATGATGGTCGAAATGGCAGACCTTGTGCGGGCGGGCTTCCGCGTTCGTCACGAGGAGGGCGAGCGTCACGGCCAGGGCCGAAGCGAGCAGAGTTTTCATGGGTGTGTCCTGAGCGGAGTGGTGTGGTTTTGATGACCGGAAACCCGCCTTGCCGGCCAGGCTCGAGGCCTTTTCGACGCGGCGTTTCGGGTTCGTCGTGGAGCGCTCACGATCATACGAACAGGCTCTATTTCAGGTGCAACGGTTTGTAACCGCGCATTTAATTCAGCATTCAAATGGCTTGCAATCGCGTCCGCCGGCATCCATCGCGAACCGCGTAACGTCGGCCGAAGGCAAGCCCCTTGCAGGTTTGCGCGGGCACGCAAGGACGGTTCCCGGCTCACACGGGAAATTGCGTGGTCGAGAGGATTTCCTTGAGCACGACGAAGGTGCGGATCTGGCGCACGCCGGGCAGGTAGAGCAACTGCTCCGCGTGCAGCCGGTTGAAGGTCTCGCTGTCGCGCGTGCGCACCAGCATGACGGCGTCGAATTCGCCGGTCACCACGTGGCATTCCATGCAGCCCGATACCTTCTGCGCCGCCTTCTCGAATGCCGCGAACGACTCCGGCGTCGAGCGGTCGAGCACCACGCCGATCATCACCAGCATGCCGGCATTGAGCGCCTTCGGTTCGAGCAACGCGACGATGCCGCGGATCAGCCCCGCTTCCTTGAGCTTCTCCACGCGCCGCAGGCAGGCGGGCGGGCTCAGGTTCACGCGCTCGGCCAGCGCCACGTTCGAGATCGAGGCATCGCGTTGCAGCGCGCGCAGGATCGCGCGATCGACGCGATCGAGTTCGGCGCCGGCAGCCACGGCGGTGGCGGCCCTGGCGATCGGTGATGTTTTTTTTGTTGCACACATGGCGTTGATTTCCTAATGAAATTCGGCTTGATTATCTAATGACTTCAGAAAAAAAGGAAATGGGCGACAATTTCACAACCCTGATTCGTTCGATCGCTTCTACGATATTTGCGTCGCTTCGATGACAGGCACGGAGGCCGGCACCGTCCACGTCGCGAGCACGCATCCATCCCATCAAGCCAGGAGCGAGGCATGAACCTTCAGAAATTCCCGCGTTACCCCCTGACCTTCGGCCCGACGCCGATCCAGCCGCTCAAGCGCCTGAGCGCCCATCTCGGCGGCAAGGTCGAACTGTTCGCCAAGCGCGAGGATTGCAACAGCGGCCTGGCCTTCGGCGGCAACAAGACCCGCAAGCTCGAATACCTGATTCCCGACGTGATCGCGCAGGGCGCCGATACGCTGGTCTCGATCGGCGGCGTGCAGTCGAACCAGACGCGCCAGGTGGCGGCGGTGGCCGCGCACCTCGGCATGAAGTGCGTGCTGGTGCAGGAGAACTGGGTCAACTACTCGGACGCGGTATATGACCGGGTCGGCAATATCCAGATGTCGCGCATGATGGGCGCGGACGTGCGGCTGGTGCCGGACGGCTTCGATATCGGCATCCGCAGGAGCTGGGAGGAGGCGATGGCCGACGTGCGCGCCAAGGGCGGCAAGCCCTATCCGATCCCGGCCGGCTGCTCCGAGCACCCGCTGGGCGGCCTGGGCTTCGTCGGCTTCGCCGAGGAAGTGCGCGCGCAGGAAGCCGAGATGGGCATCCGCTTCGACTACATCGTGGTCTGTTCGGTCACGGGCAGCACGCAGGCCGGCATGGTGGTGGGCTTCGCCGCCGACGGCCGCGCCGATCGCGTGATCGGCATCGACGCCTCGGCCAAGCCGGCGCAGACGCGCGAACAGATCCTGCGCATCGCGCGCGGCACCGCCGATCGCGTCGAGCTGGGCCGCGATATCACCGAAGCCGACGTGGTGCTCGACGAACGCTTCGGCGGCCCCGAATACGGCCTGCCCAGCGAGGGCACGCTGGAGGCGATCCGGCTGTCGGCCAGGTTCGAGGGCATGCTGACCGATCCCGTCTACGAGGGCAAGTCGATGCACGGCATGATCGAGAAGGTGCGGCTCGGCGAGTTCCCGGCCGGCTCCAAGGTGCTCTATGCGCACCTGGGCGGCGTGCCGGCGCTGAGCGCCTACAGCTACCTGTTCCGCGAGGGTTGAACCGGCGGCGGCGCCTCCCGCGCCGCTTGATCACGATCCGTGATCACACGATCAGCAAAGAGCATTGGCGGCGTCCGCCAGCCTGCGGTTTACTGAGCGCCCGCCGCAGCGCGTCGATTCCCGGCCGCGCGCGGCGAGCACTTTCGGAGACAGGCATGGCAGACGTCAACAGCCTGTTCCGGCTCGACGGGCGCCGCGCGCTCGTGACCGGGTCGGGACGCGGCATCGGACTCGCGCTCGCGCGCGGACTCGCGCAGGCAGGCGCCAGCATCGTGATCAACGATCGCAATCCGGACAAGGCGGCCACGCTCGCGGCCGGCTTCCGCGAGCAGGGCTTCGAGGCCTCGCACGCGGTGTTCGACGTGGCCGACTCGGAGCAGGCCACGGCCGCCATCGACGCCTTCGAGGCGGGCATCGGCGCGATCGACATCCTCGTCAACAATGCCGGCATCCAGCGCCGCGCGCCGCTCGACCAGTTCGAGGACGCCGACTGGCACGCGCTGATGCGCGTCAACCTGGACGGCGCCTTCATCGTCTCGCGCGCGGTCTCGCGCCACATGATCAAGCGCGGCCGCGGCAAGATCGTCAATATCTGTTCCGTGCAGAGCGAGCTGGCGCGGCCCTCGATCGCCCCCTATGCTGCCTCCAAGGGCGCGCTGCGCATGCTCACCAAGGGTATGTGCGCCGACTGGGCCCGCTACGGCATCCAGGCCAACGGCCTCGCGCCCGGCTATTTCGAAACCGAGCTGAACCAGGCACTGGTCAACGATCCGGCCTTCAACGACTGGATCTGCAAGCGCACGCCGGCGGGCCGCTGGGGGCGCGTCGAGGAGCTGTGCGGCGCGGCCGTGTTCCTCGCCTCGTCGGCGGCCGACTTCATCAACGGCCAGACGCTGTTCGTCGACGGCGGCCTCACCAGCACGGTCTGAGCCGGCGGCCCGGTACAAGAACACATCCCGAATCCAGGAGCAGGAGGAAACACCATGAGACTGCGTTGCATGTGTCTCGTCATTTACGCACCGAACGATCTGCGCTACGAGGAGGGCGAGGTCGAGGCGCCGGGCGCGGGCCAGGTGCGCGTGCAGGTTGCGATGGGCGGCATCTGCGGCTCGGACCTGCATTATTTCCGTCATGGCGGCTTCGGCGCGATCCGGCTGCAGCAGCCGATGGTGCTCGGTCATGAAGTGGCCGGCACGGTGGTCGAGGTGGGCGAGGGCGTGACGGCGGTGAGCGTCGGCGATCGCGTCGCCGTCAATCCGAGCCGGCCTTGCGGCAAGTGCAAGTACTGCCTCGAAGGCCTGCCGAACCAGTGTCTCGACATGCGCTTCTACGGCAGCGCGATGCGCATGCCGCATATCCAGGGTGCGTTTCGCGGCGCGCTGGTGTGCGAGGCCGTGCAGTGCGTGAAGGTGGCCGACCATGTGCCCTTCTCGCTGGCCGCGATGGCCGAGCCGTTCGCGGTCGGCCTGCACGCGGTGTCGCGCGCGGGCCCGCTGATCGGGCGGCGCGTGCTGGTGTCGGGCTGCGGGCCGATCGGCGCGCTGGCCGTGGCCGCCGCCAAGGCGCATGGCGCGCGCGAGGTGGTGGCCACCGACGTGGTGGACGAGCCGCTGGCGGTGGCGAAGGCGCTGGGCGCCGACAAGGTCGTCAACGTCGCCGCCGATCCGGAATGGGCCCGGGCCTACGCGGCCGACAAGGGCAGCTTCGACGTGATGCTCGAATGCTCGGGCAACGAGCGCGCGCTGCGCGACGGGCTCGAGGTGCTGCGTCCGCGCGGCGTGGTGGTGCAACTCGGCCTGGGCGGCGACGTGGCGATTCCGCAGAACGTGGTGGTGGCCAAGGAACTGACGATCTGCGGCTCGTTCCGTTTCCACTCGGAATTCGCGCTGGCGGTGCAGTTGATCAACGAAGGCCGGGTCGATCTCGCGCCGGCCATCACGCGCGTGTTCCCGGCACGCGAGGCCAACGAGGCCTTCGCGCTGGCCGGCGATCGTCGGCGCGCGATGAAGGTGCTGATCGACTTCGAGGAAGCCGTCGCCGAAGCCTGAACGACGGGATGGGCGGCTTCGCATGAGGCGCCCGTGAAAGTTCCGCATGGCGGCCGTCCAGCACGCCGTGCGGAACCTGAGAAAACCGCCGGGCAGCGGCCCGCTTATCGACCTTCCTCCGCCGAGCCGCCGCCATTGAGCCGCGCGGCCAGCGAACGCGCCGCCATGTCGAGCGCGAAACCGAGCACGCCGATCACCAGGATCACGGCCGCCAGCTCCGAGTAGGCGAGCCGGTCGCGCGTGTCGAGGATCAGGTAGCCGAGCCCGGAGCTCACGCCGATCATCTCGGCGGGCACCAGCACGATCCACAGAATCCCGATCGCGAGCCGAACGCCGGTCAGCACATGGGCGGCGATGCCGGGCACGTAGATGTGCCACAGCATTTCGGCGCGGGTCGCGGCCAGGCTGCGGCCCAGCTCGATCCAGCGCCGGTCGAGCTGGGCGACGCCGGCCGACGTGCTTAGGATCAGCGGCCAGACGGCGGCGAAGGCCAGCAGGAAGATCACGGCGCGGTCGCCCACCCCGAGCGACATCACCGCGACCGGCATCCAGGACAGCGGCGAGATCATGCGCAGGAACTGCAGCGTCGGCGACAGCGCGTGTTCCAGCCAGCGCAGCCGGCCGATCGCGAAACCGGCAGGTACGCCCACCAGCAGCGCGCAGCCCAGGCCCGCCGCGATGCGACGCAGGCTGGTGGCGACGTGCGTGAGCAACTGGTCCTCGCGGATCAGCGCCGGCAGCACCTGCCAGGCGCGCAGCGGCGAGAACTGCGCGACCATCGCGTTGTTGCCCGCGAGCAGGGCCACCGCCAGCCACCAGATGCCGAGCGCGGCGAGCAGGCCGGCCGCGCCGAGCAGCGCGCCGCGCAGGCGCGAGGCGGCGCCGGAGCGTGGCGCGACGGCGCCGCCCTGCGCCGCCGGCAAGGCGCCTTCCTCGCGCCTGGCGGGCAGCACGCTAGACAAGAATCGTCTCCTTGCGCGCATAACCGGCCGGCAGGCCGAACGCGGCCATGCCGCCGGCGGCCTCGATGCTCTTCTTCACGAATCGATCGTCCACCAGATCGCGCGCCGCGAAGGCGGGATCGAGCTGGGCCAGGAAGCCGTTCGCGCCTTCGGTCTGCGTGGTCTTCAGGCGGCGCACCAGTTCCTCCGTGTAGCTCGGGAACGGATAGGGCTGGAAGTCGATGCGCTTCTCGTGCCAGTCGGCGTGCTGGATCGCGCGATCGCCGAGGTAACGGCCCGCGTCGCCGGGCGGCGGCGCGAGCACCCGCCCGAGCAGGGCCGAGGCATGCGGCGTGTAGTGGTTGACGCCTTCCCTGGACAGCAGCTTCGCCGCGTCCTGCGGATGCGCGCGGGTCCAGAGCTGGGCCTTGACGATCGCGTCCACCACCTTCTGCGACCAGCCCGCGCGCTGCGTGAGGTCCTGCTCGTGCATGAAGATCGTGCAGCAGGCGTGATTGCGCCAGACGTCGCCCGTGAAGCGAAGGACCTTGCCGATGCCGAGCTGCTCGGCCGCCGCGTTGAACGGCTCGGCCACCGTGAAGCCGGCGATCTGCCTGGCGGCCAGCGCGGGCGGCATGTCGGACGGCGCCATCACGATCAGCGCAACTTCCCTGGGGCCCGGCGCGGCACCTTTCTTCAGCACCGGCTGCAGGCCCTGCGCGCGCAGCATGTCCTGCAGGATCACGTTGTGGATCGAATACCAGAACGGCACCGCCACGGTCTTGCCGCCCAGGTCGGCCAGCGAGTTCACGTCGGGCGCGACCGTGATCGCCGAGCCGTTCACGTGGTTCCAGGCCACCACCTTGGCCGGCGCGCGGCTGCCGTAGCGCGCCCACAGCGTCATCGGCGAGAGCAGATGGACCACGTTGACCTGCCCGGACAGGAAGGCCTCCACCAACTGGGCCCAGCTGCGCAGCAAGGTCGGCTTCTCGGCATGCACGCCGGCCGCCTCGAAATAGCCGTTCGCATGCGCCACCAGCAGGGGCGTGGCATCGGCGATCGGCAGGTAGCCGATCCGCACCGGCGCGTCGGGCTCGGCGGCCGCGCGCGCGGACAGCGAGTGCAGCAGCGGCGCGGCGCCGGCCACGGAGAACAGCGTGGCGAGCTTGAGCCACTCGCGGCGGGACATCGGGGTATCGCACATCGTCAGGCGTCCATCGTATAGGCGGGCGTGGCGGCTGCCGGCTGCATCGTCGCGTGCAGCGCCGCCAGGATCGGGATGCGCAGCGCGCCGAGCGCCGGCAGTTGCGCGTCGCGCGGCGCGGGCACGTCCACCGGCCAGTCGCCGGCCAGGCGCCCGCCGTTGCCGAGCAGCAGCACGCGGTCGGCCACGCGCAGCGCCTCGTCGATGTCGTGCGTGACGAGCAGGGCGGTCGCGCCGGTGCGGCGCGCCACCTCGACGAACAGGTCCTGCATGCCGGCGCGGGTGACCTCGTCGAGCGCGCCGAAGGGCTCGTCGAGCAGCAGCACGCGCGGCTCGCGCGCGAGGCTGCGAGCCAACGCGGCGCGTTGCGCCATGCCGCCCGAGAGTTGGGCCGGGCGCCAGTGGCGCGCGTGTTCGAGGCCGACCGCGCGTAGCGCGGCCGTCACGCGGGCTTCGCGCGCGGCGCGCGTCAGCCGCGGTTGATGCTTGAAATCGAGGCCGAAGGCGACATTGCGCTCGACGTCGAGCCAGGGCAGCAGGGCAGGGTGCTGGAAGGCGAGCGCGATGTCGGCGCGCGGGCCCTTGACGGCCTCGCCGTCGAGTTCGATGCGCCCGGCGCTGGGCGCGGTGAGGCCGGCGATCGTGCGTAGCAGCGAGGACTTGCCGCAGCCGCTGGGCCCCAGCAGCGCGACGCTCTCGCCGGGCTCGACGCGCAGGCTGAGCGCCTGCAGCACCGCGCGATTCGGATAGCGCAGCGCGAGGCCGTCGATCGTGAGACGGGCGCCGCTCATGCCGCGTCGGCCTGGCGATGCCGGGCGAGCTGGGTCTTCAACTGCACCAGGCTCGGCGTGACGATCGGCACGAAGGAGGCTTCGCGCACGCGTCGCGCGGTGCCGTTCGCGCCATCGGCGCCGCGCAGGTAGCCGCGGCCGCCGACGGCCTGCACCTCGAGTGCGACGGCGGCCTCGACGGTCTCGACCAGCGCGATGCGCAGCTCGAACAGCGTGGCCGGGCGGGCCAGGAAGCTGCCGTCGAGCACGCCGTTCAGCAACTGGTCGCGCTGCCGGGAAAGTTGCGCGCGCACCGTTTCGATCTCGCTGGCGATGGCGCCGCGCGAGGCATGACCGGCTTCGCCGGCGGCGGCCAGCGCGCGGCGCGCGAGCCCCAGCGACATCCCGCATTGCAGGCCGAGGAAGGCGGGGCGCACGCGCGCGAGAAACGCCGGCGCGTCGGCCGCGATGCGCCACGAGGCGTCGAGCACCGTGCCCTGGACGCCGAGCGCGGCGGTATTGCTGCCGCGCATCGCCACCAGGTCGAGATCCTCGCTGCGTTGCAGGCCGGGCGCGTCGTGCGGCAGCGCGAAGATCGACGGCGCGCTGCCGTCGTCGTGCTCGAACGCGGCGGCGGCGAGAAAACCCTCGCGGCGCAGGTTGGTGATCCAGGGCAGGCTGCCGTCGAGCCGGTAAGCGCCCGATGCATCGCGCGAGGCGCGCATCTGCAGCGACTCGATCGACGACAGGTACTTCATCGCGTTCGAGAGCCCGGTGGCGCCGGCCGTCTCGCCGCCGAGCAGGGACGGCAGCCAGCGCTCGCGCAGCGCCTCGCCGTCGGCATGCAACAGGTATTCGATGAAGGTGCGATGTCCCCACAGCACGAAGGCGGCCGTCAGCGAATGCGTGGCGACCTGCGCGAGCGCGTCGATGGCTTCGGCGATATCGCCGCCCGCGCCGCCCGAGGAGGTTGGCACGCCGATCGCGGCCACCCCGGCGCGCGCGAGCCGCGGCAGCACCTGGGCGGCAAGCGTCGCTTCGGTATCGAGCGACTCGGCGTGCTGGTCGAGCCAATCGCCGAGCTCGGCCTCGGTCGAGAGGGGGCGGGGCGTGCTTGCGTTCATGCGGCCCGCGCCTTCGGTTCCCAGCGATAGGCTTCGAGTTGCGGGTTCAACTCGTTGCGCGCGAAATTGTTCGCGAAGTTGCAGAGCGTGGCGAGGCTCACGCCGAGGATGACTTCCAGCGCGTTCGCGTCGTCGAAGCCCGCCGTGTGGAAGGCGGCCAGCGCGTCGTCGGCCACCGCGCCGCGCGTGGCGATCACGGCGCGCGTGAAGTCGGCCACCGCGGCGAGGCGCGTGTCGGCGATGGTCGATTGATCGCGGATCGCGTCGACCACCTCGCCCGGCAATTGCGCCTTCTTCAGCGCGACGGCCGTGTGGCCGGCCACGCAGAAGCCGCAGCCATGGATCGCGGCGGCGGTGATCTGCACGGTCTCGCGCTCGGCCAGTGACAGGCCGCTGCGGCCGTTGATGCCGGCCACGGTCAGGTAGGTTTCGAGAGCGGCCGGCGCGTTCGCCAGCGAGGCCACCAGGTTCGGCAAATAGCCGTTGGCGGCCAGCGCCTTCTCGAGAAACGGGCGGCTCGCTTCGGGAGCGGTGTCGACGGTGTGCAGCGGCAGGCGGGCCATGGTGTCCTCTGGAAAGGCGGAATCGTTCGGAGCAGCCATTGTGGCGGCGCGGCAGGGCGGCGGACAATGCGCGGCCGTCTGCGCTTCCTGCGGATTCGTCTCGCTGCCGGGACGAAGCTGCGTGGCCGTCAGTGAACCGGCGCGTAGACCGAGGCGTCCTGCATCCGCTCGCGGCGGCAGGCGCCGGGCTGCATGCCGGTCACGCGCTTGAAGGCCTGCGCGAAGGCCGATTCGGAGCGATAGCCGACCTGCTCGGCGGCATCCCAGGTCGACGCGCCGTGGCGCAGCAGCTCGGCGGCCACCTTCATGCGCAGCAGCGCGAGGAATTGCGCGGGCGGCTGGCCGCAGGCATCGGCGAATTGCTTGCAGAAACGCGCGCGCGACATGTGGCAGAACTCGGCCATCGAGGTGGTGGTCCAGGCCTGGCCGGGCTCGGCGATGATCGCGTTGACCAGCGGCGCGAATTCGGCGCGGCGCATCACGGCCCACAGGCCCGGCGCGAAATCGTCGGCGCTGGCGACGGTGCGCAGCGCATAGAAGAACAGCACGTCGGTGAGCCGGTCGACCAGCGGCGAGGGCGCTTCGGGCGTGCGCCGCGCCTCCTCGCGGATCAGGTCGAACACCACGCGCGCGCCGGCCAGCCGCGCATCGTCGTGGCGCGCGATGAGGTGGTCGGGCAGCAGGCCATGCAGCGCGTCGCCCAGGTCGGAGCGGAACTCGAAGAAGCCGCAGGCCAGGCCCACGCTGCCCGCCGAGGCGTCCGCCTCGAGCGCCGTCATCGCGCCCTGGCGCATGCCGAATTGCGGATCGTCGGGCGCGGTGGCCTCGGGCGACAGGCAGTGCGCCACGTCGTGCAGCAGGAATACCGCGTCGCCGGCAAGCAGGCGCGTGCTGCGCGGCGCGCGCGCGGCCGTCGCGCGCAGATGCAGCCAGCATTCGCCCTGCAGCACCAGATGGAAGCTCGCGCGCTGGTGTCCCGCCGTCGATGCCCGATAGGCGCCGCAATACCGGCCGGCATGAAACAGGGTGCTGCGCAGTTCCAGGCCGGACAGCAGCCAGTCGGCGGCGCGTTCAACGGGAGACGTCGACATGATCGGTGCAACGGCGAAGCGCGAACAAAAAGGGAAACCAGCTTAGCGCCTGGCTTCGGCCGCACCAAGGAAGCTTTGGCGCGATGCTTATGCGCCTTGCTGATAAGCCGGCGGGCCGGGCCTCGACGCGCCGATCGTGCGGCGCGGCAGAGGAAGCCGTCTAGATTTCCTGTGCCTGCGCCGCGTGCCGCGATGCTAAGCTTCGCCGGATCTTGTCATTGGCCAATGTAAATAATGGAGACTGGAGATGATCCGTTCGCAACTCTGCCTGTTGATCGTCGCGCTGCTGCCCTTCGTCTGGACCGTCTGCGCGAAGGGCCGCAAGGGTTATGACAATCGCGCGCCGCGTGCCTATCTGGCCAAGCTCGAAGGCTGGCGCGGGCGCGCCTTCGCCGCGCACCAGAATGCCTTCGAGGCGCTGGTGCTGTTCACGGCGGCGCTGGCGGTGGCCTGGCACAACGGCGCGAACGCCGTGCGGGTCGACCAGCTCGCCACGGCCTTCGTGGTGCTGCGCGTGTTGCACGGGCTGGTTTATGTGGCGAACTGGGCGGCCTTGCGTTCGCTGGTGTGGTTCGCGGGGATGATCTGCGTCGTCTGGCTGTTTTTGGTCGCGCCTTGAGCCTGGGGTGTGCTCAGGCCGCTGCCGGATTGGAGCGGATTCCGACTGTTGCCGTCAAGCGCCGACGAGCCGTTTGCGCTCAGGCCGTCTCCCGATCCGCGCCGCTCGCCACCCAGTCGCGCACGGCCTGCACGAACAGACGCAGCGGCGCGGGCGGATGCCGGTTCGCCGGGTAGTAGAGCGCAAGCCCCGGCAGCGACACGCTCCAGTCGCGCAGCAGCGCCACCAGCCGGCCGCTGGCGAGATGCTCGCTTACCAGGCTTTCCGGCGCCCAGGCCACGCCGATTCCGGCCAGCGCCGCCTCGATCATCGAATTCAGGTTGCCCAGCGTCATCGGTCCTTCCACGTCGAGGCTGCTGGTCTTGCCGTTCGACTGGAAATCCCAGCGGAACATCGCGCCGCTCTCGAAACGGTAGCGGATGCAACGATGCTGCATCAGGTCGGCCGGCCGCGTGGGTGCCGGGTGGCGCGCCAGGTAGTCGGGCGAGGCGAGTGCGATGAAGCGCATGTCGGGCCCGAAGCGCACCGCGATCATGTCGCGCGGCACGTCGTCGAACACGCGAATGCCGGCATCGAAGCCTTCGGCGACGATGTCGATCAGGCGCGTCTCGGTCACGAACTCGACGTGGATGTCGGGGTAGCGCTGCAGGAACTCGGGCAGCACATCGCGGATCAGGATCCGCGTCGAGGTTTCCGAGGCATTGATCCGCACCGAGCCGGTCGGGCGGTTCTGCGCGGTGGCCACTTCGTCCACCGCGTTCTCCAGGTCGCTGAGGGCCGGCCCGACCCGGCGCAGCAGATGCTCGCCGGCCTCGGTCAGCGCCACCGAGCGCGTGGTGCGATTGAACAGGCGCACGCCCAGGCGCGCCTCCAGGCTGCGCATCGAATGGCTGAGCGCCGACGGCGAGACCGCGAGCGAGCGCGCGGCGGCGCGGAAACTGCGCTGCTCGGCGATCGCGACGAAGGCCGTCAATTCGGAAAGACCGGCACGCAACATTGTTGAACTTGGCTCATCGGGTTAGGGAGAACTGCGCGGTATTGTGCGCGTAGCGTAGCACCGGCGATGTGGGGCGTGTTGGACGGGAAGGGTGCGCCGTGTCGGCGATGCGGCACAGGGCGTTCTGGCCGATGAGGGCTGCCAACCGGCCCCGCTGGTCACCGGCGCGTGTTCATGGCGTAGCTGAAGAACGAGCGTCGGGATTCAGGACGAATCGGGGGAGGGCGCTGAGGTGCAATCGTTGGTAAACCCGGCCCTTGTGTAAGGACAAGGATGTGGGATCAGTCGATCACGATCCAGGCTGTCTGTTTTAGTGCGGCTCTTTATGACGGCAACACGCTTCCGGTGCCAACGATTGAGGGCTTTGCGAATTTGATGTCGGATGGGAGGTTCGCTGTGCGTGATTCCTATCAGTTCGCCCGCAGGCATGCTCGCGAGATCGACGAGATCGTGCGCGCTCGTCATTTCACCTCGCCCGCTTATGTCGACGATGGCGACACCTCGTTTGACCTGACGATCCTGATTCAGCCGGCTGGCCAGCCGACGCGGCTGGATATGGCCGCGATCGCTCTCGAGTTCGAGGCACGCTGGGGCAAACGTGTTCAGTGGGTGACGCCGGACGTGCTCGGCCAGGAGAACCGCCATCTGGTGCGGGAACTGAAGGCCGTCTGATGGTGGTTGCAAAGTCGAGGCGAGAGCTTTGCGCGTTCATTGCCGATTCGATCCATATGATCGCGCATGGCACATCCAGGGCTACGATTACAATCAGCCTTCGGATTGTGTGGGAGACGGTCGTTCGGGGCTTGAATCCTCTCGCAAACCATATCGATAAGCTGGACGCCAGCACCAGATAGCACAAAAGGCCCCGTCCATCGCTGGCGGGGCCTTCATGACATGTCCTGACCGAGCTCGCAGCATGTATCAACAAGGGCCGTGACTCGTGCGCCACGGCCCCGTCAAACACCGATGCCCGCTTGCGCGGGTCGGGAAAAAACACCCTCGCCGCATGGGGGGCATGACGGGCGAGGGTCAAGGGTAGAACCGTTGAATCGATACTGCGTGGAGCCGGGCAGGCCCGGCTTCGACACTCAGGCGGTGACGGCCTCGCCAGCGGCAACCGGTACTTCCACGTCCTGGCGGATCAGGTAGTCGAAGGCCGACAACGAAGCCTTCGCGCCTTCGCCGACCGCGATCACGATCTGCTTGTAGGGCACCGTGGTCACGTCGCCGGCCGCGAACACGCCGGGAATCGACGTCGCGCCGCGTGCATCCACCACGATCTCGCCGTGCTTCGACAGCTCGATCGTGCCCTTCAGCCATTCCGTGTTCGGCACCAGGCCGATCTGCACGAACACGCCTTCGAGGTCGATGCGCTTGGTTTCGCCCGTTTCACGTTCGAGGTAGACCAGGCTGCCCAGCTTCTGCCCGTCGCCGAGCAGTTCGGTGGTTTGCGCGCTGGTGATCACCGTCACGTTCTTCAGGCTGCGCAGCTTGCGTTGCAGCACTTCGTCGGCGCGCAGCGTCTGGCCGAATTCGATCAGCGTGACTTCGCGCACGATGCCGGCCAGGTCGATCGCGGCCTCGACACCCGAGTTGCCGCCGCCCACCACGGCCACGCGCTTGC
Source organism: Burkholderia sp. SJZ089 (assembly GCF_007828315.1). Taxonomy (NCBI): domain Bacteria; kingdom Pseudomonadati; phylum Pseudomonadota; class Betaproteobacteria; order Burkholderiales; family Burkholderiaceae; genus Burkholderia; species Burkholderia sp. SJZ089. The sequence continues at coordinate 327,076 of NZ_VIUM01000004.1, forward strand.
CCTTGAACAGCGGGCCGTCGCAATGCGGGCAGTAGGCCACGCCCTTGTTGCGGTATTCGCGTTCACCCGGCACGTTCAGCTCGCGCCAGCGTGCGCCGGTCGACAGCACGATGGTCTTGCCCTTTAGCACCGCGCCGTTTTCCAGGTGGATCTCGTTGACCTTGCCCGGGATCAGGGCCGTGGCGCGCTGCACGTCCATCACGTCCACGTCGTATTGCTTGACGTGCTGTTCGAGCGCGACCGCGAACTTCGGTCCTTCGGTTTCCTGCACGGAGATGAAGTTCTCGATGGCCATGGTGTCCAGCACCTGGCCGCCGAAGCGCTCGGCCACCACCCCGGTGCGAATGCCCTTGCGTGCCGCGTAGATCGCGGCCGCCGCGCCGGCCGGGCCACCGCCCACCACCAGCACGTCGAACACGTCCTTGTTGGCGAGTGCCTTGGCGGCACGGGCGCTGGCGCCCGTGTCGATCTTCGCGAGGATTTCCTTCACGCTGCTGCGGCCCTGGCCGAAGCTCTCGCCGTTCAGGAACATGGTCGGCACCGCCATGATCTGGCGTGCCTCGACTTCGTTCTGGAACAGCGCGCCGTCGATCGCCACGTGGCGGATGCGCGGGTTGAGCAGCGCCATCACGTTCAGCGCCTGGACCACTTCCGGGCAGTTCTGGCAGGACAGCGAGAAATACGTCTCGAAGGAAAAATCGCCGTCGAGATTGCGAATCTGTTCGATGGTGTCCTCGTCGAGCTTGAGCGGGTGGCCACCGACCTGCAGCAGCGCCAGCACGAGCGAGGTGAATTCATGGCCCATCGGGATGCCGGCAAAGCGGATCCCGGTGGCCTTGCCCGGTTCGCCGATGCTGAACGAGGGCTTGCGCTCGGCGTCGTCGCGGCGTTCGATCACGCTCACGCGCGGCGACAGCTCGCCGATCTCCTTCAGCAGCGCGATCAGCTCCTGCGACTTCGCGCCGTCGTCGAGCGAGGCGACGAGTTCGATCGGGCGGGTGAGCTTGTCGAGGTACGACTTCAGCTGGTTCTTGAGATTGGCGTCGAGCATGATGATTCGGATTCCGTAGTGTTTTTGGCACCTCGCCGGAGGCGAGGAGACGTGCGGCGGGGAAGCCGCACGATCATCGAGCGCCTGATGGCGCCCGTGTACCGCTGATGCCCGCGAAACTTAGATCTTGCCGACCAGGTCCAGCGACGGGGTCAGCGTTTCAGCGCCCGGCGTCCACTTGGCGGGGCAGACTTCACCCGGGTGCGACGCGACGTATTGGGCAGCCTGCACCTTGCGCAGCAGCTCGCCTGCGTCACGGCCGATGCCGTTGTCGTGGATTTCGGCGATCTTGATTTCGCCTTCCGGGTTGATCACGAAGGTGCCGCGCAGTGCCAGGCCTTCTTCTTCGATCAGCACGTCGAAAGCGCGTGCCAGCGTTGCCGTCGGATCGCCGACCAGCGGGTACTGGATCTTGGCGATGGTTTCCGAGGTGTCGTGCCATGCCTTGTGCGTGAAGTGCGTATCGGTCGACACGCCGTAGATTTCCACGCCCAGCTTCTGGAATTCTGCGTAGCGATCTGCCAGGTCGCCCAGTTCGGTCGGGCACACGAACGTGAAGTCGGCCGGGTAGAACACGATGACCGACCACTTGCCCTTCAGCGATTCTTCGCTGACGGGAACGAAATCGCCGTTGTGATATGCGGTTGCCTTGAACGGTTTGATCTGGCTGTTGATGATCGGCATTTGCGGTGTCCTTTGAGTGAAAAGGTGATCGGGATGATCAAGAAGCGACAGTATGACGATTGCCGCCGAGCTTGGGAAATTGCTTGTTTCAATGAGACGGATCGGGATTTTCTATGTGTCCCGATTTCAGGACGGCGCACTGCGCGGGCCGGGCTGGAAAGCCGGGCGCCGTGGCGGGTGAAGCTGCGATGGGCTGGGGCTGGAAACCTTGCCGCGCGGGCTTTCGGGCAATTCCGCGTGGCCTTGGCGAGCTGACCCCGGGAGCAACAGCGAGCGCGACGCAGTACCGCGTCGAAATGACACGAATGGCGGAATTTTCGCCGATTCGCGCGGGCTCGTCCAGTCCCGTTTTCGGGCAGGACGGCGCGCATCCTGCACTGTTTGACGCGCTTGTGACGGCCCGCGTCAATATCCCGACGATTGCGTCCATACACTGCGCCCATCCTTCTACAAAACGAAATGAAACGGGGCGCGGCGATGATGGAAAAACGTGGTTGGGGCGATGGCTTGTCATCGGCATGTCGTCGCGACGTGAGCGCGCATCGCGCATGCCTGGCGCCGCTCGATGACGGCCAATCCCCCCCTTGCTCGCGATCCGCTCGCGCGCCGACGCGGTGATCGAGGCGCTGGCCGCGCACGGCACCAGGTTGGTGCCGCTGCGGGGCCGTCCCGCCGAGGCCCTCCATGCCTTGCTCGTGTTCGGCTTCCGGCAGGCCTGGGTCTGTCTGTTCGGCAGCTTGATGGTTGGATTGCTGATCGCCACGCATTTCGTCTATCCGTCTCATGCGGCTTTGTCGCACTACGACCTGCTGACGCTCGCGGCCGTCGCGATCCAGATCGCGCTCGTCGCGCTGCGCCTCGAAACCTGGGACGAGCTCAAGGTGATCCTGCTGTTCCACGTCGCGGGCACGGCGATGGAGGTGTTCAAGACGGCGGTCGGCTCCTGGCTCTATCCCGAGGCCGCCGTGCTGCGGATCGGCGGGGTGCCGCTGTTCACGGGATTCATGTACGCCTCGGTCGGCAGCTACCTGGCGCGCGCGATCCGCGAATTCGACCTGCGTTTCACCGGGCATCCGTCGCCGGCGGTCACAGCCGCGCTGTCGGCGGCCCTCTACGCGAATTTATTCACGCATCACTACTGGATCGACCTGCGTTACGTGCTGATCGCCCTGGTCGCCGTCGCGTTCCGGCGCTGCCAGGTGCATTACCGCGTCAGCACGCGCTATCACCGCATGCCGATGCTGCTCGGTCTCCTGCTGATCGCGCTATTCATCTGGCTGGCCGAGAACCTCGGCACCTTCAGCCATGCCTGGCTCTATCCGGCCCAGCGAGACGGCTGGACGATGGTCTCGCCGAGCAAGCTCGGCTCGTGGTTCATGCTGAGCAACATGAGTTATGTGATCGTCACGCTGGTGAGTCCGCCGCGGACGTGGCAGGGGCAGGCCGAGGCGAAGCGGGAGCAAAGCTAGCTTGGCCGCCGCGCGACGGGAGACGAGATGCTTGCGAAACACGGCCGCATCGCTTTCGCCACCACCAGCCGGCAATCGTCTCGCCTCCCCTTCACGCAATCGTCGCGGCGCGCGCCCCGAGCGGCGGTAGAATGCCGGTTTTCCATTTTCCGCCGCATGGCGCGCGCAGCCGGATCGACCCCGATCCAGCCGCGTCGCCCGCCCGCGGCGCGGTGCCCCGCAATGACCCATACCGACGACAAGACCCTCGACGAGCTCGACCAGTTCCTGATGTCCGACATCATGTCGGAAAACACCATGACGATCGAAATGCTCGACGGCTACCTGACCGCGATCGCGATCGGCCCGGCCACCATCGCGCCGACCGAATGGCTGGCCGATGTCTGGGGCCCGAGCGAGGACGACGCGCCCGATTTCGAGAGCTACGAGCAGGCCGAGCACGTCTTCAACCTGATGATGCGTCACTACAATGCGATCCTGCAGACCTTCGACAAGGATCCCTCGTCGATCGCGCCGCTGTTCAGCGTCAACGAGGTGGGCGAGGACGACGACGCGCACGAGTACATCGACGCCGAAGCCTGGGCCAACGGCTTCTTCCAGGGCATGGGCCTGCGCTGGGACGACTGGCAGCCGCTGCTCGAGCATCCCGAGGCCGACGCATGGCTGCGCCCGCTGCGCCTGCTCGGCGGCGACGAGCTGTCCGACGAGGAACGCGAGCTGGTGGCCGTGCCGGCCGAGCGCGAGAAGCTGTCGGAGCAGGTGCCGCCCTCGGTGCTGAAGATCCACGAGTTCTGGCTGCCGCATCGCGCGCCGACGCAGGCGCGCCTGCTCGCGCAGACCATCCAGCGCGACACGCCGAAGGTCGGCCGCAACGATCCCTGCCCGTGCGGCAGCGGCAAGAAGCACAAGAAGTGCTGCGGCACCGACGACGGGCAGCCGGATTGAGCGTCGCGCGCGACGCTCGAGACGCCGGAGAGCGTTTGCGTCGAGCCCGTCCCTGATCGCTTCCGGTATCGTCGGTATCTTCGTCGACGATACCGCTAACCTCGATCGCCTTACTTCAACCCGAATCCCAACTCCGCCAGCGCGCTCGCCAGCCGATCGCGCCCGGACAGCGCTTCCGCCCCGCGCACGCGGCGCGACGCCTGCCCGGTCCATCCCGATTCCGGCATCTGCTGCATCTGCTGGAACGCGCTCATCGACGCGTTGTAGTCGGCCAGCGCCTCGGCCGTCTCGGCCTGGTAACGTTCCTCGTGCAGCACCAGCGGGGCCGGCAGGCGCGGCTTCACGTCGGTGACGACGTCCGGATCGGGATAGCCGATGGTCAGCCCGAACACCGCGAACGCTTCCTTGGGCAGCCCCAGTTCCTGCGCGACCGCCTCGGGCTGGTTGCGCATCCCGCCGATATAGCAGCAGCCCAGCCCCAGCGATTCGAGCGCGACCACCGTGTTCTGCGCGGCGAAGGCCGCGTCGGCCACGCCGACCAGGAACGCTTCCAGGAACTCGAGGCCGTCGCCGGGCATCTGCTCGACGTCGGACACGCGGCGCAGGCGCGACAGGTCGGCGATGAACACCAGCAGCAGCGGCGCCTTGGCGACGTGGCGCTGGTTGCCGGCGAAGCTGGCCAGGCGAGCGCGGCGCTCGGCGTCGCGCACGGCCACCACGCTCCAGGCCTGCAGGTTCGACGAGGTCGGCGCCGATTGCGCGGCGGCGGCGATGGTTTCGAGGATGTCGTCGGGCAGCGCGCGATCGGCGTAGGCGCGCACCGAGCGGTGGCGCAGCAGGGTCGCGATGACCTCGTTGACGGCCGCGTCGTGCGCGCCCTGCGCCGGGCTCCAGGCGGCGCCGTAGCGCTCGCGCAGCAGGGCGTGGCGGGAGGCGGTGGCCTGGGTCTCGTCGAGGGCCGTGGCGATATCGTTCATGACCGGGTGCATCTCCAGTACGTCGGTGAAAAAGCCGCCATGGTATGCGAGATGGCCGAGCTTTGCCGAGGCGCGCCGCGTGGGCGCCGCGCCTCGACAGCTTGGCGTCAGCGGGCCGTCAGCTCGCGTCGTGCTCCGCCTCGCGCTCGACGAAGCCGCCGCAGCGGTCGCCCGGCGAGACCAGCCGGTCGAGCTTCAGGCACAGCCGGCTGCGCCCGACGCTGGCGCCGTAGCCCGAGCCGAACGAGGCCAGCCCGCCGATGCGCGCCTCCAGCAGCGCGCGGTCGTCGGCCCAGTGCGCGCAGCGCGCGCAGTCGGCGCGCGCCGCGCCTGCCGGCGCCGGGGCGCCCTTGAGGCGGCCGATCAAGGCGGCGACGCTCATTGGCCCAGCGTCGCCCAGTAAGGCGCGAACACATGCACCGACAACAGGTAGCCGATCACGATATTGACGGCGACGCCGGCCGTGAAGGCGATCAGCGGCCGGCTGCCGGCCGCCGACAGCGCGCCGAAGCGCGTGGTCAGCCCGATGCTGAGGAAGCAGAAGGTGAAGGCCCAGGTGCGCAGCGCCGTGATCGGCGCGACGAAGGCCGGCGTGACGACGCTGCGGTAGTCGGCCAGCGAGTAGTGCGAGGCGACCCAGGTAACCAGCGCCGAAGCCAGCACGAAGCCGATCACGAACTTGGGAAAGCGCGTCCAGATCTCGCCGGCGCGGGCCCGCGTGCTGACTTCCGCGCCGCCGTCCTCGCGATCCCAGCGGGTGGTCGCGACGATCGCCAGCACGAAGGCCCAGATGCCGATCCAGATGTCGCGGCCGACCACCTTCATCAGCACGAAGGCCTGCAGCGAGGCATCCGGCGCGCCGGCCACCGCGCCCGGCGCGTGCCGGGCGAAATCGCCATAGGCCTGGGCGGCGGCGATGCCGGCCGCGTCGGCGAATTCGGAGGTGCCGATCCAGGCGCCGGCGATGCCGGTCGGCAGCCCGAGCGCACGCGAGATGCCGGGCAGGGCGAACACCATCACGATCGCCCAGACCACCACCAGGGTGATGGCCACCGAGGCCTGCTCGCGCCTGGCGCGCACCGCGCCGGCGATCGCGATCGCGGCCGACACGCCGCATACCGCGCCGCCCACCCCGAGCACGGCGGCGAAGCGCCGGTCGAGCTTGAGCGCGCGCGCCACCGCGTAGATCACGAAGAAGGTGGCCAGCGAGACGATGGTGGCCTGGCCGACCGCCACCGGGCCGGCCCAGGCGATCAGCGTGAGCGGCAGCGTGGCGCCCAGCAGCACGATCCCCACCTTGATGTAGAACTCGACGCGCAGCGCCGGCGCGAGCCAGGCCGGCACCGTGAACAGATTGGAGACGAGCAGCCCGAGCAGCAGCGCGATCAACGGGGGTTCGAGGTTGTAGGTGCTGGCCTGGGCCCAGGCGCCGATCGCGAAGATCACGCCCGAGGCCAGGAACAGCACCAGGAAGCCGGGCAGCAAGCGCGCCAGCGGCAGCTTCAGCGCGGCGATCGCGATCGAGAACACCAGCGCGAAGGCGACGAACAGGGCGACATAAGCTCCCGCGTGCCTGCCGAGGTCGGCGGCCAGTTGCGCGAGGCTGGACCACCTGGCCGGCGCGACCGCCAGGCCCTTGATGCTGCCGCCGGTGGCGAACAGCAACCAGGCCGCCAGGATCGCGAACAGGCCGATTCCGACTGCCCACCAGTCCTCCGTGCCGAACGGCCTGCCGCCGGTAGTGCCCGCCGCGCGCGCGCCGTCCTGGCTGCCGCGCGTGATCGATGTGTCGCTCATCGCATTCCCCTGATCGATTGGTCTGCCCCGCGTCGCCGGAACGCGCGCGAGGGCGCGCCCGATGCGGGGCCGCGCGTCCCTGGGCCGGTCGGCCGGCGGGTACGCCCAACGATCGAGTATGGAAGCCCGCGCGAACGCGCGGAAATGACTTATTCGACTTTGCTTATGGCTTGGCCCATGACACAGGCAGGCACGGCGCGAGGCTGAAAGCGAAGAGAAAGGCGCTCGCGCGGCGGCGATCGTCATCGCCGCCGGCGGGGCATCGATTCAATGCATGTAGGTGACGTTGCGCTCGCGGGCGCGGATCTCGAGCCCGGCGTCGAGCAGCGAGATCGAGAACCAGCGCGTGAGCTTGAGCACGCCGCTGACCGAGAACGCCGGCAGCCAGTCGTTCAGCACCCGCATCGCGGCCTCGCCGCGCGTCGACTGCAGGTGCGCGATGGCCTGCAGCAGCGAGGCTTCGTCATAGGCGAGGTCCTGCGCGCAGCGGCAGCGCATGTCGAGCGGGCGCGAGGCCGAGCAGGCCAGCGTGTTCATCATCAGGTCGAAGTGGTCGAGGCCGTCGGCATGCAGGCCGGCCTCGAGCAGCACGTCGCGCCAGGTGTGGGCGGCGCGCGCGCCGGCATTGGCATTCGAGCCGCAGCCGGGATGCAGCCAGGTTCGGACCGCGCTCAGCACGACGCGTTCGGCGGTATCGGTTTCGCCCGCGAGCGGGTCGTCGAACAGCGATGGGCGGCCCGCGGCAAGTCGGGTATCACTCATGGCACCTCCAGAAGCTTCCAGGGGTTCGGGGTAGGCGGCATCGGGCACGGCCCGCCGCCGCTGGGCGCCGCGTCTCGGGACGCGGCGCAGGTCGGGGACGGCGGCGCGCCTCAGCGCTCGCCGCCTTGCGCGGCGGCGCGCGGTGCCGGCCGCCATTCGCGCACGAAGGCCTCGCGCGAGGGGCGCGAGGCCGGCGCGGCGCGCTCGGCGGGCGTGCCCACGTAGATGAAGCCGAGCAACTGCTCGTTCGGCGCGAAGCCCAGCGCGTCGTGCAGCGCCGGCTCGCGCGAATCGATGCCGGTGGCCCAGAAGCCGCCGTAGCCGAGCTGGTGGATCGCGTTGAGCAGGTTCATCGCGGCCGCGCCCACCGCCAGCAACTGCTCGACCTCGGGCACCTTGCGATGCGGCACGCGCGCCGCGCCGAGCGCGATCAGCACCGGCGCGGCCTGGGCCTTGGCGGCGCGATGCGCGTTCGAGCCGGGCGCGGCGCCGGGCTCGCGCGCATCGGCCAGGCGCACCAGCACCTCGCCGAGCGCGCGGCGCGCCTCGCCGCGGATCAGCACGAAGCGCCATGGGCGCAGGTTGCCGTGATCGGGCGCGCGCAGGGCGGCGTCCAGGATCGCGTCGAGTTCGGCGTCGCTCGGGCCCGGCTCGGTGAGCGGCCAGCGCGATTGACGCGACAGCAGGCCCGCCAGGCGATCGGCGGGGGCGGGGGCGGTGGAGGCTGGGGCGAGGCCGGCTTGCGGCGCGGCCGGGGAGAGCAGGGCAGTCATCTCGGACACATCCGTTCGGTGAATGGACGAATCATCGAACAAATCGAGATTAAATGCAAATAATTCTCATTTGCGATTGGTGGATCGTCATGCTGCGGGGCGGCAAAACATGGCGGGAAATGGGAGTGCCGGGCCGCTGCCTGCGCTGCCGAGGCGGGTGCCCGCGGCGGCGCGGCGGGCCACTTGATACTGTTTGACAAATGCCCGAAGCGACGCATGCGGCCCGATCACCTTTCTCCGGTTCGCAAATCCTGCGTCGGCGCCTCGCATCGTTTCCGATGCGCCGGGCAATCCGCACCTTCGGCACGGCTCCGCACACGCTTGCCTGCGCTTTCTTCGTGCCGCGATCAATCCCCTCGTGCGCCGATAGGCAATGCAGCAAAACCGGCGCATGATCGATTCCGGCTTCGATGCACAGCGCCGGCGCATGTCGGCCGGCTCGATGCGCGGCAGAGGATGCGTCGCGGGGTGCCTGCCTCGTCTCGGCGCATCGCCGGCGCGCGAGTCGGCCGGGTCGGCACCGGCATGGTGCGTTATGTCATCAAACGGTGCCATATCCACGGAAGAATCAGGCTGGCGGAAGGCACGGGACTTGCAATATCAGGTCCACGCCGGTCCGGCACCCGATGCCGAACACAAGAAGATGGAGAGAATCCTGAATGAAGCCATTCGATGAAATGCTGTTATCCGGCGACGCGGTACGCGCACCTTACGAGCGCCTCAAGCAATGGCTCGACAAGCAGGACCCTGCGAGCCTGGCGCAGAAGGCCCACGACGCCGAGGGCGTGTTCCGGCGCACCGGCATCACCTTCGCCGTCTACGGCGATGCCGAGGCCGCCGAGCGGTTGATTCCGTTCGACATCGTGCCGCGCATCATTTCCGGCCAGGAGTGGACGCGCCTGTCGCAAGGCATCGAGCAGCGCGTGATGGCGCTCAATGCCTTCCTCGACGACATCTACCACCGCCAGGAGATCGTGCGCGCGGGCATCGTGCCCAAGCACCTGATCGCGCACAACGAGGCCTTCCTGCCCGAGATGATCGGCTTCCGGCCGCCCGGGAACGTCTACACCCACATCATCGGCGTCGACATCGTGCGCACCGCCGAGAACCAGTTCTACGTGCTCGAGGACAACGCGCGCACGCCGTCGGGCGTGTCGTACATGCTCGAGAACCGCGAAACCATGATGCAGCTGTTCCCCGAGCTGTTCCAGCGCGTCAAGGTGCGGCCGGTCGAGACCTACCCGCAGCTGCTGCGCCAGTCGCTGGCCGCGGTCTGCCCGCCGGGCGGCAATGCCGACAACCCGACCGTGGCGGTGCTCACGCCGGGCATCCACAACTCGGCCTACTACGAGCACGCCTTCCTGGCCGACCAGATGGGCGTGCACCTGGTGGAGGGCAGCGACCTGCAGGTGATCGACGGCCGGGTGGCGATGCGCACCACGGAAGGCTTCCGGCCGATCGACGTGCTCTACCGGCGCCTGGACGACGCCTTCCTCGATCCGCTCACGTTCCGCCCCGATTCGGTGCTCGGCGTGGCCGGCATCATGGACGTCTACCGCGCCGGCAACATCACGATCGCCAACGCGCCCGGCACCGGCATCGCCGATGACAAGGCGATCTATTCCTACATGCCCGAGATCGTCGAGTTCTACACCGGCCGCAAGGCGCTGCTGGAGAACGTGCCGACCTGGCGCTGCGGCGAGGCCGACAGCCTGCAGTACGTGCTCGACCACCTGGAGGAACTGGTCGTCAAGGAAGTGCACGGCTCGGGCGGCTACGGGATGTTGGTCGGCCCGGCCTCGACGCGCGCCGAACGCGAGGCCTTCTCCGCCAAGCTGCGTGCGCGGCCCTCGAACTACATCGCGCAACCCACGCTCGCGCTGTCGACCACGCCGATCCTGACCGAGGCGGGCCTCGCGCCGCGCCACGTCGACCTGCGCCCATTCGTGCTGGTCTCGGACCGGATCCGCATCACGCCGGGCGGCCTGACGCGCGTGGCGCTCAAGGAAGGCTCGCTGGTGGTCAATTCGAGCCAGGGCGGCGGAACCAAGGACACCTGGGTGCTGGCCGACTGAGGCCCGCGCTACCGGCACGCGCCGCGCCTCGCGCCGCGCGACAGAGAAACAAGGATCGGAGAACAGGACATGCTTCTTGGACGCACTGCAAGCGGTCTTTACTGGATGTATCGCTATATCGAGCGCGCGGAGAACACCGCGCGCATCGTCGACGCGGGCCTGCGCATGGCGCTCACGCGCACCGCGGACGCGCCGGCGGAATGGTCCTCGGTGCTGGTCAGCTCGGGCGCCGACGAGGGCTTCCGCCAGAAGTACGAGGAATACACGGTCGACAACGTCGCCGACTACCTGCTGCGCGACCGCGACAACCCCTCCAGCGTGCTGTCCTGCATCGAGTACGCGCGCTCGAACGCGCGCATGGTGCGCATCGCGCTGACGCGCGAGCTGTGGGAGACCGTCAACGACGCCTGGCAATCGGTGAAGCGGGTGCTGGCGCAGCCGGTCAGCTCCAGCCAGTTGCCGGCCATCCTCGACCACATCAAGCGCGAGACCGCGCTGATGCTGGGCAGCTTCTACGGCACCATGCTGCGCAACGAGATCTTCGATTTCGCCGAGCTGGGCGCCTTCATCGAGCGCGCCGACAACACCGCGCGGATCCTCGACGTGAAGTACCACCTGCTGCTGCCCTCGGTCTCGCACGTCGGCACCATGATCGACAACTACCAATGGGAGTCGATCCTGCGCTCGGTGGCCGCGCACCGCTCGTATCGCTGGGTCTACGACGTGCAGTACAAGCCGATCAACATCGCCGACTACCTGATCCTCAACGGGCGCATGCCGCGCTCGTTGCGCTATTGCTACGGACGCGTGATGTCGAGCCTGAACCGGCTCGGGAAAGATTACGGCGTCACGCACGAATGTCACGAAACCGCCGCCAAAATCCTGCAGATGCTGTCCGACAATTCGGTCGAGCGGCTCTTCAAGAGCGGGCTGCACGAATTCCTGACCGATTTCATCGGGCGCAACAACAGCCTCGGCGCGGAAATCGCCCAGGCTTACAACTTCGACTGAGAGATCCGCCATGCGACTCGCCATCCGACATATTTCGCGCTTCCAGTTCGACGAGCACGCGAGCCATGCCCTGCAGCGCCTGCGCCTGCGCCCGCCCAGCGGGCCCGGCCAGACCGTGCGCGCCTGGCAGGTGACGATCGACGGCGTCGAGCCCACCGTCGGTTATGCCGACGGCCTGGGCAACCGCATCGACCTGGTGCGCCACGACCGCGGCGACAAGGCCGAGGTGGTGGTGGTGGCCGCCGGCGTGGTCGAGACCCAGGACCGGGCCGGCATCGTCGGCAGCGCGGACGATTACGCCGCGCCCTGGATCTTCGAGCGTGCCACCGAGCAGACCCAGGCCGGCGAGCGCGTGCGCGAGCTGGCCGAGGCGCTGCCGCTCGAGCACCGCAGCCTCGACGCGCTGCACTGGCTGATGACCGAGGTGCATGCGCGGATCCGCTACGCGCCCGAGCTGACCGACTCGGATGCCGATGCGGAAGCCGCGCTGGAAGCGGGCCAGGGCACCAGCCGCGACCACGCGCAGGCCTTCATCGCCGCGGCGCGCTCGCTGAAGATCCCGGCGCGCTACGTGAGCGGCTACCTGCTGACCGACGGCGCGCTGCAGCGCATCGCCGAAACCATGCAGGCCTCGGGCGGCGCGCAGCAGTCGCAGCGCATGCAGATGGACGCCGACGGCACGCTCCACGCGGTGCAGGGCGCGGCCGAGGTCGAGCCGGTCGCGCGCCTGCAGCAGAGCGCGGTGGCCACCTTCCCGCAATCGGGCCACGCCTGGGCCGAGGCCTACGTGGAAGGGCTCGGCTGGGTCGGCTTCGATCCGTTCATGAACCGCTGCCCGGACGAGCGCTACGTGCGCGTCGCCACCGGCCTGGACTGCCGCGATGCGCGGGCCGTGACGGGGATCGGCGCGCGCGCGGTGGGCGTCGAGATCAGCGTGATCCAGTCGCCCGAGCTGGTCTGAGCGCGGCGAGTTGGCGTGGCCTGGCGCGGCTGCCGGAACCGGCGCGCGGGCTTTCCGCGCGGCCGCTGTCGCCTCGATCGCCGGCTGCGCCCGTCGCGAGCGTGGCAGCCGCGCGCTTCGTCCTCGGGCGGGGCATGTGGCGCCGCGAGCGCCGCGTGGTTGCCGGATCCCCGGCCCGAAGCGCGGCACCTGACCGAACCCCCGCGCGCAACACCGCGAACCACCCTCGAAGCAGCACCGAAACCCTGAACCGTAGCGCCTGTCGTCCCGACCTGACCCGAACCGACCGACCCTGACATGTCCATCCACGTCGCGCTTCACCACACCACCCGCTACCGCTACGACCGGCTGGTCGGGCTCGGCCCGCAGATCGTGCGGCTGCGTCCGGCTCCGCATTGCCGCACGCCGATCCTGTCGTACTCGATGAAGGTCGAGCCCGCGCAGCATTTCGTGAACTGGCAGCAGGACCCGTTCGCGAACTACCTCGGGCGCCTCGTGTTTCCCGAGCGCACGCGCGGCTTCGAAATCACCATCGACCTGGTGGCCGAGATGTCGGTCTACAACCCGTTCGACTTCTTCCTGGAGGAGGCGGCGGAGACCTTTCCGTTCAGCTACGACGCCGCGCTGCGCGACGAGCTCGCGCCCTACCTGGTCTGCGACGCGGCCACCGGCGCCTCGCCGCTGTTCCGCGACTACCTGGCCGGCATCGATCGCGCGCCGCAGGGCACCATCGACTTCCTGGTGGCGCTGAACCAGCAGCTGCAGAAGGACATCCGCTACCTGGTGCGCCTGGAGCCCGGCGTGCAGACGCCCGAGGAAACGCTGAAGCTGGCCTCGGGCTCGTGCCGCGACAGCGGCTGGCTGCTGGTGCAGCTGTGCCGCCACCTGGGCCTGGCCGCGCGTTTCGTGTCGGGCTACCTGATCCAGTTGACACCCGACGTGAAATCGCTCGACGGCCCCAGCGGCACCGAGGTCGACTTCACCGACCTGCATGCCTGGTGCGAGGTCTACCTGCCCGGCGCCGGCTGGATCGGCTTCGATCCGACCTCGGGCCTGCTGGCCGGCGAAGGCCACATCCCGCTCGCCTGCACGCCGCAGCCGACCAGCGCCGCGCCGGTCGAGGGGCTGATCGACGAATGCGAGGTGGAGTTCGAGCACGAGATGGTCGTCACGCGCATCTACGAATCGCCGCGCGTGACCAAGCCTTATACCGAATCGCAATGGGGCGACGTGCTGGAGCTGGGCGCGGCGGTCGACGCGCAACTGGCGGCCGGCGACGTGCGGCTGACCCAGGGCGGCGAGCCCACCTTCGTCTCGATCGACGATCGCGACGGCGCCGAATGGAATACCGACGCGCTCGGGCCCACCAAGCGCGGCTACGCCACCTCGCTGATCCAGAAGCTGCGCGCCGAATACGGCGAGGGCGGCTTCCTGCATTTCGGCCAGGGCAAGTGGTACCCGGGCGAGCAGTTGCCGCGCTGGGCGTTGTCGGTGTTCTGGCGCAAGGACGGCGAGCCGGTCTGGCAGGACCCGGCGCTGTTCGCCGACGAGCGCGAGCCGTCCTCCTACACCACCGAGGACGCGCAGCGCTTCCTGCGCGCGCTGGCCGGGCGGCTCGGCCTGAGCGACGAGCATATGCGTCCCGGTTTCGAGGACGTCTGGTACTACCTGTGGCGCGAACGCCGGCTGCCGGTCAACGTCGACCCGTTCGACTCGCGCCTGGACGACGAACTGGAGCGCGCGCGGCTGCGCAAGGTGTTCGACCAGAAGCTCGACACGGTGATCGGCTACGTGCTGCCTCTGAAGCCGCTGCCGCAATCGCCCGGGCTGGCCGGCCCGCGCTGGGAAACCGGCCCGTGGTTCTTCCGCGACGAGCGCATGTACCTGATCCCCGGCGATTCGCCGATGGGTTATCGCCTGCCGCTCGATTCGCTGCCCTGGGTCAGCGCCACCGACTTCCCCTACCTGATCGACCAGGATCCGTTCGCGCCGGCCGTGCCGCTGCCGACCGCCGAGGCGCTGCGCGCGCGTTACCTCGGCGCCGCCGACGCGCCGCGCTACCTGGCCGGGCAGGGCGGCTACGGCGCCCAGCGCATGGCCGCCGCGCCGCGCACGGCGCTGCAGTCGCCGCTGGATGCACGGGATCAGGCCGGCCGAGGCGAGTTCGGCGAACCGGCCGGCTCGGCGGCCGGCGAGGGCGCCGCCCGCGCCCCGCACGAGGCCGCCGCGAACCGCTACCCCGATCGCTTCGAATCGGCCGCCTGGATCACGCGCACCGCGCTGTGCGCCGAGGTCCGCCACGGCGTGCTCTACCTGTTCATGCCGCCGCTGGCCGCGCTGGAGGATTATCTCGACCTGCTTTCCGCGGTCGAGCTGACCGCCCGCTCGCTCGGCGTGAAGCTGGTGCTGGAAGGTTATGCCCCGCCGCGCGACGCGCGTCTGGCGGTGCTGCAGGTCACGCCCGACCCGGGCGTGATCGAGGTGAACATCCACCCGGCGCACGATTTCCGGCAACTGGTGCAGCAGACCGAATTCCTCTACGACGCGGCCTGGCGCACGCGCCTGTCGTCGGAGAAGTTCATGATCGACGGCCGCCATGTCGGCACCGGCGGCGGCAACCACTTCGTGCTGGGCGGCGCGACGCCGGCCGACAGCCCGTTCCTGCGCCGGCCCGACCTGCTGGCCAGCCTGATCGCCTACTGGCACAACCATCCCTCGCTGTCCTACCTGTTCTCTGGCCTGTTCATCGGGCCGACCAGCCAGGCGCCGCGGGTGGACGAGGCACGCAACGACCAGGTCTACGAGCTCGACATCGCCTTCAAGGAGATCGAACGCAACAAGCTGCTTTACGGGCAGGACATGCCGCCCTGGCTGGTCGACCGGGTGCTGCGCAACCTCTTGATCGACGTGAGCGGCAACACCCATCGCTCCGAGTTCTGCATCGACAAGCTCTACTCGCCCGATTCCTCCACCGGCCGGCTCGGCCTGCTGGAATTGCGCGCCTTCGAGATGCCGCCGCACGCGCGCATGAGCCTGGTGCAGCAACTGCTGCTGCGCGCGCTGGTGGCGCGTTTCTGGGATCGTCCCTACACGACCTCGCTGACGCGCTGGGGCACCGCGCTGCACGATCGCTTCATGCTGCCGGCCTTCGTGAAGATGGATTTCGACGACGTGATGGCCGAGATGCGCGAGGCCGGTTTCCCGTTCGACGCGGCCTGGTTCGCGCCGCATTTCGAATTCCGCTTCCCGCTGTTCGGCCAGGTGGCGGTGAAGGGCATCGAGCTGAGCCTGCGCGGCGCGCTCGAACCCTGGCACGTGATGGGCGAGGAGGGCGCGGTCGGCGGCACGGTGCGCTATGTCGATTCCTCGCTGGAGCGGCTCGAGGTGCGCGTGAGCGGCCTGAACGACAACCGTCACGTGATCACCGTGAACGGCCGGGCGCTGCCGCTGCAGCCCACCGGCACGGCCGGCGAATACGTGGCGGGGGTGCGCTACAAGGCCTGGGCGCCGCCCTCGGCCCTGCATCCGACGCTCGGCGTGCACGCGCCGCTGACCTTCGACATCGTCGATACCTGGATGAGCCGGTCGCTGGGCGGCTGCCGCTACCACGTCGCGCATCCGGGCGGGCGCAACTACGCGACCTTCCCGGTCAATGCCTACGAGGCGGAGAGCCGGCGCCTGGCGCGCTTCGTCTCGATCGGCCACACGCCGGGACGCATGGAGGTGGCGCCGGCCGCGCCGAGCCGAGAATTCCCGTTCACCCTCGACCTGCGCCGGGATTGAAAACAATGCGCAGGCAAGACCGGAGGAGACAGCCGGCCGCCCAGGTGGTCGGACCCGTCGGTCCGCAATGATAGGATTCGGGCTCGACGGGCGGCGCGCGTCGCGGACGAGGTGTCCGCGACGCTGCTCGCGCCAGGCCCAGGCTGACGAAACGACATCGTGCTTCCCCAATTTATCGACGATCTGAGCGCCGACGACGCCATGCATACGCTCTTCGACACAGGATCGATCCAGGACGCCGCCGAGCTCGGCGCGGCGCTGGCCGCGCCGGCCGTGACCGGCCGCTACGACGAGCTGCGCGGCGGCGCGGCGGCGCTGCAGACGGCCGCGCTGGCGCCGGTCTGGCGCGACTTCTTCACCCAGCTCGGCAGCGTTGGCTTCGCCGACCTCGACCGCCGCGCCGAGGCGCTCGAGCGCCGCATGCGCGAAAACGGGCTGGCCTACCAGTTGCACGACCAGAACGCCGGCGGCAGCGCCGCGCGGCCCTGGTCGCTCGACCTGCTGCCGATGATCGTCGCGCCCGACGACTGGGCCAGCATCGAGCGCGGCGTGCTGCAGCGCATGCGCCTGCTCAACGCCATGACGGCCGACGTCTATGGCGAGCAGACTATCCTCAGGCAGGGCCTGCTGCCGCCGGCCCTGGTGACGGGGCACCCCGGCTACCTGCGGCCGATGCGCGGCGCCACCGTGCCGGGCGGCATGTGGCTGCACCTGGCCGCCTTCGACCTGATGCGCGGCCCCGACGGGCGCTGGCGGCTGGTCGCGCAGCACACGCAAGGGCCCACCGGGCTCGGCTACCTGCTCGAGAACCGCGTGATCGTCTCGCGGCTGTTCCCGCGCGCGTTCCGCGGCCTGCGCGTGCAGCGCCTGGCCGCCAGCTATCGCGCGCTGCTGCACAGCATGCAGGACCTGAGCCCGGCCAAGAAGAACTCGCGCATCGTGCTGCTCACGCCGGGCCGCCACGCGCCGACCTATTTCGAGCACGCCTACCTGGCGCGCTATCTCGGCCTGACCCTGGTGGAAGGCGGCGACCTGACCGCGCGCGACCAGCACGTCTACCTGAAGACGCTGAGCGGGCTGGAGCCGGTGCACGGCATCCTGTGCCGCGTCGACGACGAATGGCTGGACCCGCTCGAGCTTCGCCCCGATTCGATGCTCGGCGTGCCGGGCCTGCTGCAGGCGGTGCGCGCCGGCAACGTGCTGCTGGCCAATGCGCCGGGTTCGGGCTTCCTCGAATCGCCGGGCGTGCTCGGCTTCCTGCCCAAGCTGGCCGAGAGCCTGCTCGGCGAGACGCTGGAGCTGCCGGCGCTGCCCACCTGGTGGTGCGGCGAGGCGGCCGCCTGCGCCGACGCGTTGCCGCTCCTGGCGCGCTCCATCATCAAGCCCGCCTATCCGCCGCTGGCGCAGGCGGGCGGGCGTTTCGACCCGGTCATCGGCGCGCGGCTGAGCCACCAGCAGTTGCTCGAATGGCGCGCGCGGATCCTCGCCAATCCGGCCCACTACGTGGTGCAGTCGGACCTGCCGCCCTCGCAGGCGCCGACCTGGCCGAGCAGCGCGCAGGGCTACGAAGGCGGCGCGCGGATCGTGCCCAAGCCGCTGCTGCTGCGCGTGTTCGCGCTGGCCGACGGCACCGGCTCCTGGCGCGTGCTACCGGGCGGGCTTTCGCGGGTCGGCACGCGTGACGAGCTGTTCAACGCGCCGATGCCGCGCGGCGGCAGCAGCGTCGACACCTGGGTTATCACCGAAGGCGCGATCGACCCGACCACGCTGCTGCAGACGCATCTCGGCCCCGACGACCTGGTGGCGCGGCCGCGCACGATCTCCAGCCGTGCCGCCGAGAACCTGTTCTGGCTGGGCCGCTACACCGAGCGCGCCGCCAACCTGACGCGCCTGGCGCGTGCCGCCTTCGAGCGGCTGCGCGGCGAGGACGACGTCGACAGTCCCGCGCATCTCGAACTGCTCGACGCGCTGTGCCGCGAGAACGGGCTGATCCCGGCCGAGACGCAATCGGCCGCGGTGTCGCCGCGCGAGTTCCAGCAGACGCTGGCGCGCGCGCTGTCGCGGCGCGCCGATCGCGGCTCGGGCATCGCGGCCTGCGTGCTCGGCATGCGCGGCGCGGCCGCGGCGATCCGCGAGCGGCTCTCGCGCGACCAGTGGCGGCTGATCGACGATGCCACCCAGTTGTTCGACGAGCCCACCAACGGCGAGGACGAGCCCGAGGAACAGCTCGGCAATGCCGCGCTGCAGCTGCTCGACCGGCTCAACCTGCTGCTCTCGGCGATCACCGGCGCGCAGACCGACAACATGACGCGCGACGACGGCTGGCGCCTGCTGTCGATCGGCCGCCAGATCGATCGCGTCGATTTCCTCGCCAGCGTGCTGCGCTTCGCCTTCGAGGACGGCGCCGTCACCAAGCAGGACGGTTTCGAGCTGGTGCTGGAGCTGTTCGACAGCACCATCACGTTCCGCTCGCAGTTCCAGCGCGGCTTCGACGTGGCGCCGCTGCTGTCGCTGGTGGTGCTGAACGGAGACAATCCGCGCTCGCTGGCCTGGGTGGTGCAGAAGATGCAGGGGCGCCTGACCAAGGTCGAGCACGGCGAGGGTTATGCGCTCTCGGAGCTGTCGGAGACCATGCCCGAGATCGGCGCCTGGTCGCTGCACGCGCTCTGCGAGACCGACGAGGACGGCCGTCACGCGGTGCTGCTGGAGCGCCTGCAATCGGTCAGCCGGGCCGCCAGGGAGCTGTCGAACCGGATCGGCGAACGTTATTTCAGTCATGTGCGGGAATCAGGCAGGTCGCTATGGGGATGAGCGGAAAACCCACCGATGAGGCGGCGCGCGAGTTGCGCGCGCGTCAAGTGCAGGGACGCGAACCGGGCGAGGCGGCGGCTTCGGCGCCGCGTGCGGCGCAGCCGGCCGCGGCCGGCGAGGCCGCAGCGCTGGCGGGGCGCGAGGCAAGCGGCGTGAACGCGGCGGTTAGGGCAAACGAAGCCGCGGCCTCGACGCCGCGCGAGGCGGCCACCGCGTTGGCCACTGCGGCGACGCAGCCGTGCGCGCCGGCGCCGGCGGGCGCTTGCGCCGCCACGGCAGCACCGGCATCGGTGCCGGCGGCAGCCGCGCCCGCCGCCGCGATATCGCCCATCGAGCCGCGCACGCTGCGTGTCACGCACGACACGCGCTACCGCTACGCCGCGCGGGTGGAATCCGCCCAGCACCAGGCGCGGCTCAAGCCGCTCGACCTGCCGCGCCAGCAACTGCTCGATTTCTCGCTCCACATCGAGCCCCTGCCGGAAGGCGTGGGCGTCGAGATCGACGCCTTCGGCAACCAGCGCACCTCGTTCGCCCTCAACCAGCCGCACGAGGAGTTGTTCGTGCGCAGCCGCAGCGTGGTGCGCGTGAGCCCGCCCGAACGCTCGGCCGGCACGCGCGGCGAGCCGCCGCCCGCGGTCGCGATGCCCGCGCCGGGCACCGCCAGCGCCTGGGAGGTCGTGCGCGACCGGCTCAGCTACCAGGCAGGCCAGCCCTACGACGCCGCCAGCGAGTTCGTGTTTCCGTCGCGGCACGTGGCCAGCCATCCCGAGCTGGCCGCCTACGCGGCCAGGAGCTTCGTGCCGGGGCGGCTGCTGGTGCAGGCGGCCTGGGAATTGATGCGGCGCATTCATGCGGATTTCGCCTACACGCCGAACAGCACCGACGTGAACACCTCGGCGCTCGACGCGCTGGCCTTGCGCAAGGGCGTCTGCCAGGACTTCGCGCACGTGATGATCGGCGCGATGCGCTCGCTGGGCCTGGCCGCGCGTTACGTCAGCGGCTACCTGCTGACCCAGCCGCCGCCGGGGCAGCCGCGCCTGATTGGCGCGGACGCCTCGCATGCCTGGGTCGAGGTCTACGATCCGGCCTGGCCCGAGGACGGCGGCTGGCTACAGCTCGACCCGACCAACGACCGCGCCCCCGGCAACGACTACGTGATGCTGTCGGTGGGCCGCGACTATGCCGACGTCACGCCACTGCGCGGCGTGATCCGCGGCGGCGGCGCCGACCAGGTGCTGACGGTGGGCGTGACGGTCGAGCCGATCGAGGAAACCGCCGGGCGCTGATAGCGGCCCGGGTCCGTCGCCGGCCGGCCATACCGGCGACCCGCGGGGCGCCTCGACTTAGCACCGGTGCCTCGATTGGCGGGCCGCATGCGGCTCGCTGCCCTGGTGGCCGGGCCGCAAGCCGGCTCGTCGGCGCCAGACGAGATTGAGCCGGTCGTCGGGAGAGCGCCTGGCGTTAGAATGGCAGCCTTTTTCTCGGGAGACGCCCATGTCCTGGTTCCTTTACGAAGTGCCGGAGTACCACGAAGATGCGGCACGCATCGAACCCTTCGGCGACCTGCGTAGCCGCGTGCTGAAGGACAGCGGCCAGGCGATGGCCGACGAACTGGAGAGCATCCGCGAGAATGCCGCGCAGACGGCGGACAAGCCGGCGCATCCGCTGCTCGCGCCGGACAATCCGCAGGTGTTTCCGATTCCCTATGCCGATTCGATGATCCTGGTGGGCTTCATCTTCGACCTGAAGCGCGAGGGCCGGCAACTGGTGGTGTCGCCGGTGGAGATGCCCTGGCTGAAGGACGCCTGACGCACCGCCCATGGACGCGAGCGAGCTCGAACGCCTGGTCAGCTTCGTGATGCCCTTCGGCAAGTACAAGGGCAGGGTGATCGCCGACCTGCCCGGGCATTACCTGAACTGGATGGCCCGGGAGGGTTTCCCGCGTGGGGAAGTCGGCCGGCTGCTCGCGCTGATGCACGAGATCGACCATAACGGTTTGAAGGACATGCTCGAGCCCTTGCGCAAGCGGGGGTAGGGCCGAGGCTTCCGGTTCGGATGGCGCGGTTTGCCGAACGGGCTCGGTGCCTCGTTTCAGCGGCGATTCAGGACGGCCGTCTCCACCGGCTCGATCCACTTTCCCTGCTCCGCCCCCGCCAGCACCACGCAGTTCCGGCCTTTCGCCTTGGCGGCATAGAGCGCCGCGTCGGCTCTCGCCATCGCCGAGGCCAGGGTATCGCAGGCGCGGAATTCGTCGACGCCGGCGCTGAGGGTGCAGGCCACGCACGCGGCCGGCCCTTCGGAAACCGAGCTCGCCACGATCGCGCGCAGTCGATCGACCAGGCGCAGCGCGTCCTCCTTGCCGGTGCGCGGCAGCAGCAGCGCGAATTCCTCGCCGCCGACGCGGCCCAGCACATCGGCTTGCCGGATTTCCCGCGAGATCGTCGCGGCGACGTTGGCGAGCGCCTGGTCGCCTGCCGCGTGCCCGTGGCGATCGTTGATGCTCTTGAAGTTGTCGATGTCGAGCAGGGCGATCGACAGCGTCGACTTCGCTCCCCTGGCCGAACCCAGCAGCGCCTCGGCGCGCGCGATGAAGGCGCGCCGCCCGAACACGCCGGTCAGGTCGTCGATGGTGGCCAGGCGTTCCATGCGCTCGGCCAGTCGATCGTGGGCCAGCATCACCATGCCGACCGACAGGCAGGGCAAGGTCAGGGTGGCCATGCCGAGAAACGCCACGTTGACGGGCGTCGCTTCCAGGAAATCGGTTTCGTGCGCCAGCCCCAGCCCATAGACGGCACATCGGATCACATGGACGAAGGCCCCCAGCAGCGCGACACCCGAGACGAAGTAATAGCCGTATCGCGGCCGGCCCGCCGGCCGATGTCGTTGCACCAGCCAGGCGATGACGAAGCGCACATAACCGAGAAAGGCCGAGATGATCATGACCCGGGCATCGATGTCGGGCGAGAGGTAGGTCCAGTAGACCAGCCCGGCCAGGATCGCGCCGACCGCGAGGTATTCGCCGCTCAAGGAGGCGCGCAGGTGAAAGAAGCGCCGGAAACCCTGGAGCGCGGACAGCGAGGCGACCACCAGCAAGGCGCTCGCGCCCAGGATGATGCTCGGCGAGCGCTGGAACAGCAGGAGCAGCGCGGTGACCGCCGCCAGCACGCCGCTGGCCAGGCACCAATGGCGGATTCCCGGTATCTGGGCATGGAACAGCGAGCCGAGAACGGCGACGCTCATCAGGCAGGACAGACTCGCGATGCCGATAAGCGCGGTCGGGATGGACATGGCGACGTAACGAAAGAGGGCGATCCCCGAAGGCACTGGGCGCAACGCAAGGTCGCGCGGCTGGGTCGGATGCCTTCTGGCAAAGCGCGTATCGTACCGGAAGAAGTTTGCATCCCGATGCAATCCGGATTCCCAATTGTTCAGCCGGGTTGGGCTCGCGCGATTAGGCATCAGGGCCTCGATAAGGCCGCGCGGGATTATTCAGCGTGAACTCGGTTTTGGCGGCGGGTTCGCGGTATTCGCGACGTCGTTTTACGGAAATCAGGCGACGGCGGATGTCGGACGGATCCGAAACACGATCGTCGAAGTCCGAAATCGAGGGCCGCGGGCGGGGCGCGTTCGGGCGTGTGATGCCTCAGGCCGCCGTGCAGGCCGGGCGGCAGTCGTCGTAGTCCGGCGCGTCGTCGCCCGCATCCGCGCGCACGAAACGGTGCTCGAGGCGGATCCGCAGCACGCCGTCGAGCGCCAGCAACTGCTCGCGCAGCAGCCGCGCGCGGCGCTCGCCGATGCCGTCGAGCACGATGGTCTGGGTCAGCAGTTCGCGACAGCGCGACACGCGCGGTTCACCAAGCGGCGCGCCTTGCTCCGAAAGGAAGCTGGAAACGCGCGCGACGGCATCCTGGCTGGCGGAGGAAACGATCTGGAACAGATGGATCAGGCGGGAGCCCGGCAGACATGGCGAGGAATCGGCGATCAGGTCGGCAAGGGGGGAAAGGCGAGGATTCTGCTGCATGCAAGCTCCGGTGACTGACTGAATTCGAACCGGTGCCGGCTGGGCCGCTCCCGCTTCGTTGCCGACTATCGGCCGCATCGCCTGGTGGCGTCCACCTTGCCCGGGTAGGCAGGTTGGCGTCGGGGAACCCGACTCTGGATGCAAGCGCACATCATAAGAAAAAACGCAGCCCTTGCCAAGCGGGCCGCATTTTGTCCATTCAAATGACATCAGGCCCGGGACTGACCCACGTCAGCCAGGGGGCGGGCGGCATCGCCGGGTTCGGCGGCGTGCCCGGCGCGCGATTCGGGCGGTGCGACTTCGGCCGCGCCCTCGGCCACGCGCATCCGGCTCAGGAACGCGAAGGCCGCCAGTGCGCAGAGCAGCGTGATCGCCGTGAGCCCGTCGAGCAGGTGCGCGAACGCGGCGTGATACGCGGCACGTAGGCCGGCCGCGCCGACCTCCGGCAGCCGCAAGGCCGCCTGCGCGAGATCGCCGGTGGCCAGCCGGGCGGCCGCGTCGGCCACGGCGGAAGGCGCAGACGGCATCGCGCTCAGCAGGTCACGCTGCGCGAACGCGGCCAGCACGGCGCCCGAGATCGCCAGCGCGATCCCTTCGCCAGCCACGCGCGTGGTGCTGAAGATGCCGGCCGCCATGCCCGCGCGCGATTTCGGCACCACGCTGACCGACAGCCCATCCATCAAGCCCCAGGGTAGCCCCGCGCCGGCGCCGATCACCAGCATCGGCAGCAGCACGGCGCTGTCGGCGACGCCCTCGCGCAGCGCGCCGTTCAGCAGGTGCAGGCCCAGCGCGGCAAGCGCCAGGCCGATCCCCGAGATGGTGCCGGCCGACATCCAGCGCGTCAGCGTCGCGGCGACGAAGGGCACCACTAGCATCGGCGCCGAGATCGCCAGCATCAGCCAGGCCGCGTGGATCTCGTCGTGGCCGTCCACGCCGATGAAGCGCAGCGGCAGCAGCACCAGCAGCACGATGTAGCAGTAGCAGGTGGCGATCGGCAGCAACTGCACGCCGACGAAGCGCGGGTAGCGCAACAGCGTCAGGTCGAGCATGGGCCGCTCGCTGCGCGTTTCGATCAGCACGAACAGCAGCGCGAACCCCACGAAGCCCGCCAGCAGCGAGACCACGGCGGGCGACGTCCAGCCTAGCGAGGGCGCCTCGATCACGCCGCAGGTGAAGGCGCCGAGCGCGGCCGTGAAGCTCAGCGTGCCGCCCAGGTCGAGCCGGCGCGCCTGCGGGTCGCGCGATTCGCGCATGCGCGGCACGCCGAAGCCCAGCGACAGCGCGCCCGCGAGCGCGCCGCTGGCGAAGATCGCCCGCCAGCCGAAGCGCTCGATCAGCGCGCCGGCGATCACCGGCCCGAACGCGAGGCCGATCCCGAAGGTGGTGCCCAGCGCGCTGAAGGCGCGCGTGCGGGCATGGCCGTCGAATTCCTGGGCCAGCGCGGCGGTGCCGCCGGCCAGCGCCGCGGCGGCGGCCACGCCCTGCGCGGCGCGCAGCAGGTCGACGGCCAGGATCGAGGGGGCGAAGCCGAGCGCGGCCGAGCTGAGCGTGAAGCCGGCCACGCCGAAGGCGAACAGCCGGCGGCGGCCGAAGCGGTCGGCCAGCGTGCCGGCCGCCATCAGCAGGCTGCCGAAGCTGAGCATGAAGGCATTGGTGATCCAGGCGATCGCGGCGGGGCTGCCGCCCAGGTCGCGGCCGATCGCCGGCGTGGCGACGGCGCCGCCGGAGAAGGCCAGCGGCAAGGCCAGCGCCGCCATGCAGACGGCGCCGAGCACCACCAGCCGGCGGGTGGAATCGGGAGAGGTCGGGGAAGGCATGTTCGCTCCTGGAAGGGGCGATGCCGGCCGGTCGACATGGCCGGCATCTGGAGCGACCAACGATATTCTGGAATCAATCGACGAAAAACAGGCTGGGATTCCACAGATAAGGGATTTATATTCCGCAATGTGATCAAGCGATCGGGGTCGAAGCGACATGGACAATCTGAACGGCATCGTCGCCTTCGTGCGCACGGCGGAAACCCTGAGCTTCGTGGCGGCCGGCCGCAAGCTTGGCATCTCGGCCTCGGCGGTCGGCAAGACCATCGCCAGGCTGGAGCGTTCGCTCGGCGTGCGCCTGTTCCATCGCACCACGCGCCGCGTCACGCTGACCGAGGAGGGGCGTCATTTCCACGAGCGCTGCCATCGCATCCTGGAGGAGTTGCGCGATGCCGAGGCGACGCTCTCGGCCTCGGCGCAGACGCCGCGCGGCCGCCTGCGCGTGAGCCTGCCGGTGATCGGCTACCGCTTCCTGCTGCCGGTGCTGCCGGCCTTCAGCGCGCGCTATCCCGACATCGAACTCGATCTCGACTTCAACGACCGGCTGGTGGACGTGGTGGAAGGCGGCTTCGACGCGGTGATCCGCAGCGGCCAGCTCAGCGATTCGAGCCTGATGTCGCGCCGGCTCGGCCCGTTTCGCTTCGTGCTGTGCGCCTCGCCCGGCTACCTGGCGCGCGCGGGCGTGCCGCGCGGCCTGGCCGATCTCGCCGCGCACGAGGGCGTGCGCTACCGCTTCCCGACCACCGGCAAGCTGCAGCCCTGGAGCCTGCTGCCCGACGGCGGCGAGCCGCCGAACCTGCGCTGCGCGATGACCTGCAACAACATGGAAGCCTTGCGCGGCGCCGTGATCGCCGGCTTCGGCATCGGCTTCATGCCCGACTTCCTGGCGCGCGACGCGCTGGCCGCCGGCTCGCTCGTCGAGGTGCTCGAGCCGCATTCGATCGCGCCGGGACAGTTCTCGATCCTGTGGCCGTCGAGCCGCCAGCTATCGCCCAAGCTGCGCGTGTTCGTCGACTTCATGTGCGAGCACCTGTTCCCGGCGCCTTGAGGCACGCCCGCGTTCAGGCGTGACGTCTCGCGTTGTCTTGCTTGCCGTCGCGCCTGGCCACCAGGCACTCCACCAGGGTCGAGACGAAGGCATCGAGATCGTCGGGCTTGCGGCTGGTGATCAGGTTGCCGTCGCGCACCACGCGCTCGTCGACCCATTCGCCGCCCGCGTTGCGGATGTCGTCCTGCAGGCTCGGCCAGCTCGTCATCCGGTGACCCTTGACGATGCCCGCCGATACCGGCAGCCAGCCGCCGTGGCAGATCACGGCGATCGGCTTGTCGGCGGCATGCGCCTCGCTGACGAAGCGGCGCGCGGCCGGAATCATCCGGATCGCATCGCCGTTGACCACGCCGCCCGGCAGCACCACGGCGTCGTAGTCGTCGGCGCGCGCCTCGTCGAACAGGCGGTCGACCCTGGTGGGATCGCCCTTGTCGACATGCTTGAAACCCTGGATCTCGCCCGCTTTCTGCGAAATCACCTCGACTTTCGCGCCTTCGGCCTGCAAGGCGCGTTGCGGCTCGGTCAGCTCGACCTGTTCGAAGCCGTCGACGGCGAGAATCGCGATCCTGCAATCGTTCAGTTTGCCTGCCATGACATTCTCCTTGCTGGGTTGCGGCATCGACATGCCGGAACCGGTAAGGAGAGCAAACGGCATGCCGCCGTCGTGCCCGGCGGCGCGGCCGCGCGGGGCGGTGGATTTTTCAAGCGATTGTCGTTTCGCCCGAGCGCGGCGGGCGCCTATCGCCAGATATCGAGCGCCATCTTCGCGGCCAGCGAGCACAGCATCAGCCCCATCACCCAGCGCTGCGCCCGCAGCCAGTTCGGCCGCTTCGCCAGGAAGCCCGCCAGCGAACCCGAGCCGATCGCGACGGCGCCATTGACCGCCGCGAAGGCAACGACCAGCGAGGCGCCGAGCAGCATCGACTGGCGGAACACATCGCCGGCCTGGTAATCGATGAACTGCGGCAGCAGGGACAGGAACAGCATGGCGAGCTTCGGATTGAGCAGGCTGGTGGCCGCGCCCATCGCGAACAGGCGGCGCGGCCGTTCGGCCTGTCGCGCATCCACCTCGAACGGCGAGCGAGCGCCGGGGCGCACCGCCTGCCAGGACAGGTACAGCAGGTAGAGCGCGCCGGCCGCCGCCAGCACCCGCGCCGCGCCGTGAATCGTCAGGAAGATCGCGGTGAGGCCGAAGGCGGCGCCGAACATGTAGGTCAGGTAGCCGAGCATCACGCCGGCCAGCGAGGTCAGGCCCGCGCGCGGGCCCTGCGAGACCGAGCGCGACATCACGTAGACCATGTTCGGCCCCGGCGTGACCGCCAGCATCCCGCCCACCGCGACGAATTCGATCAGGGTTCCCATTTGCGCCTTCCCTGCTGTCTTGCATGGTGTCGATGAGGTCAGTATCGGCCAGTCGTTTCGACGCGTAAAACGGATTAAACTGAAAAAATTACTCAGCTTTTCTGACGAATATGAAACAGCTCGATCTCGATGTACTGGAAATGGTGGTGGCGATCGCCGACACGGGCTCCTTCGTGCGCGCGGCCGAAGCCGTGCATCGCTCGTCCTCGGCGCTCAGCATGCAGATCAGGACGCTGGAGGAGGCGCTCGGCAAGCCGCTGTTCGCGCGCAGCACGCGCAAGCTGTCGATCACGCACGAGGGCAGGACGATCGTCGACTACGGGCGGCGCATGCTGGCGATGCGCGAGGAAGCCTGGGCCTCGGTGGTGCGGCCCGAGGTGCGCGGCCGCGTGACGATCGGCGTGCCCGACGACTATGTCTCCACGCTGCTGCCTTCGGTGCTGCGCAAGTTCGCGATCGCGCATCCACGCGTCGAGATCCGCGTGATCGGCCTGCCCAGCAGCGCGCTGGTGCCGCTGATCAAGGACAACACGGTGGACCTGGCCTGCATGACGCGCACGCGCGGCGTGTCGGCCGAGTTCATCCGCCACGAGCCGGTGGTGTGGGCGGCGCTGCCCGACAACCGCCCGATCTGGGAGGAGCGGCCTTTGCCGATCGCCGTGTTCGGGCATGCCAGCGCGGCGCGGGCGCGAGCGGTCGGCGCGCTGAACCAGGCCGGGATCCGCTACCGCATGTCCTACGAGAGCCCGAGCCTGCTCGGCGTGATCAGCATGGTGGAGGCGGGGCTCGCGATCGCGCCGCTGGCGCGTTGCAGCGTGCCGGCGCAACTGATGCAGCTGGGCGAGGCCGAGGGCCTGCCGCCGCTGGAGGACGTCGAGGTGGTGCTGGCGCGCAGCGCGAAGTCGGCGCGCCCGCCCTGCGATTTCCTGGCCGAGCAGATGCTGAGCGACCTGCGCTGAGCTGCCGGGCCGCCGCCGCGAAGCGGCGCCCGGCTTCGCAAATCGCGACGCGAACGCAGCCCGGAGATGTTTTCGGGCATTCCCTCGTGCCATACTGCGCGCTGATTCTTTTGTCAGCTCAATCGATCCCGAGGTATGCCCGAGCGTCTCACCGCCAGATTCGGCAAGCCGGCGAGCAGCATGAACGCGCCCGAGGCGGCCGTCGACCGGATTCTCGCGGCGCTGAGCGCAGGCGAATTGAAGGCCGGCGACAAGCTGCCCGACGAGGTCGAACTCGCGCAGCACTTCGGCGTGGCGCGCATGGCGCTGCGCACGGCGCTGGGCGTGCTGCGCGACCTCGGGCTGGTCAACACCACGCGCGGGCGTTTCGGCGGCACCTTCGTGTCGACCGAGATCCGCGAGCGCTTGCGCAGCATGGCGCTGGAGCCGCGCTTCAGCGCCGGGGAGCTGCGCAGCCTGTCCGACTGGCGGCGCGCGATCTCGGGCGAGGCCTGCCATCTGGCCGCGCTGCGTGCCACGGATGCGCAACTGGCCCAACTCGCGGCACTCGCGCAGGGCTTCGTCGACGATATCCTCGACACCGACGCGCGGCGCCTGGCCGATGCGCGGCTGCACGTGCTGATCGCCGAAACCACCGGCTCGCGGCATCTGATCGAACAGGAGCGGGCGATCCAGGAGGCCTTCGGCCGGATCTACGACTCGCTGCCGATCGTCCGGCACCCCGTCAATATCGCCTCGATGGACCACGCGCCGCTGTTGCAGGCACTGCGCGCCCGCGACGGCGAACGCGCGCGGGCCGCGATGCTGGCCCACGTCGAATCGACCTATGCCTGGTGTTGTTCGCTGCTGCGCGTGCAGCGGCTGGACTGAGCGCGGCGCGCCCGGCCGCCGGCGCTACATGATGTAGGCGGCGACGCTGATGAACTGGCAGAGGCTGCCGCCGAGCACGAACAGATGCCAGATGCCGTGGCCGTGGCGGATCCGCTCGTCGTTGATGAAGAAGTAGATGCCGGCGCTGTAGAGCACACCGCCGGCCAGCAGCCAGGCCACGCCTTCCGAGGACATTGCCACCACCAGCGGGCGCAGCGCGATCACGCCGAGCCAGCCCATCAGCACGTAGAGCACCATCGAGATGATGCGCGTCCTGCGTCCCAGCGTGAGTTCCTGGACGATGCCGAACAGCGCCAGCCCCCAGATCACGCCGAACAGCGTCCAGCCCCAGGGGCCGCGCAGCGTGATCAGCGTGAAGGGCGTGTAGCTGCCGGCGATCAGCAGGTAGATCGCCGAGTGGTCGCACTTCTGCAGGATCGCCTTGAGGCGCGGCTGGTGCACGCTGTGATAGAGCGTCGAGACGGCGTACAGCACCAGCAGCGCCGCGCCGTACACGGCGGCGCTGACCACGCGGTAAGGGTCGCCCTTGAGCGCGCCCATCGTCACCAGGGTGGCCAGTCCGGCCATCGACATCAGCGCGCCGACTCCATGCGTGATGCTATTGAAACGTTCACCGACCAGCACGGCATGACCTCTTGTTGCTTGAATGCTTGCAGACCAAAAACAGCCGCGGTGCCGACCGGGCCGATATCCGGGATGTCGGCAACGGGCAGGCAAGGCTGAAGGGGGCGCCACGCGCTCGATCCTGACCACATCCTGCGTCGGTCAAAAAAAGCGTGGCGCGTCGTGATGCGCGAAAGCCACGGCGCGGACAACAACCCTGCGATTTTACGCGAGCCGAGGCGCCGGGGGCGGTTCGGCCGCTGCGTCAGCTTCGCGCGAAGCGGTCGGTGGCGGCCAGCAGGGCGCGCAGGATGCCCGGTTCGTCGTAGGCGTGGCCCGCATCTGGCACGATTTCCAGGCTCGCTTCCGGCCAGGCGCGCGACAGGTCCCAGGCGGTGCGGGCCGGGGTCGCGACGTCGTAGCGGCCCTGCACGATCACGCCGGGAATCCCCGCCAGCCGGTGCGCGTCGCGCAGCAACTGGCCTTCCTCGACGAAGCCGTGATTGACGAAGTAATGGTTCTCGATCCGCGCGAAGGCCAGCGCGTAGTGCGGATCGTCGAAGTGGGCGGCCAGGGCGGGGTTCGGCAGCAGGGTGATGGTGCGGCCCTCCCAGACGCTCCAGGCGCGCGCGGCCGCGAGCTTGGCGGCTTCGTCGTCGCCGGTCAGGCGGCGATGGTAGGCGGCCATCAGGTCGCCGCGCTCGGCTTCGGGGATCGGCGCGAGGAAAGCTTCCCACAGATCGGGGAACAGCCAGGAGGCGCCTTCCTGGTAGTACCAGAGCAGTTCCGCGCGCCGCATCGTGAAGATGCCGCGCACCACCAGCTCGCTGACGCGCTCGGGATGGGTTTCGGCATAGGCGAGCGACAGCGCGCTGCCCCAGGAGCCGCCGAACACCAGCCAGCGCTCGACGCCGACCATCTCGCGCAGCCGCTCGATATCGGCCACCAGGTGCTGCGTGGTGTTGTTCTCCAGGCTCGCGTGCGGCGTGGAGCGGCCGCAGCCGCGCTGGTCGAACAGCAGCACGTCGTAGCGCGCCGGGTCGAACAGGCGGCGATGATTCTCGCCGCAGCCGGCGCCGGGACCGCCGTGCAGGAACACGGCCGGCTTCGCTCCCGGCGTGCCGCAGCGCTCCCAGTACAGACGATGGCCGTCGCCGGTGTCGAGGATGCCGTGCGCGTAGGGTTCGATCGGTGGGTACATGCGGCGTGCTCCGAGGCAGGGAGGAAGGGCGATCGCGCGCGCAAGCGGCCGCGCGACCGGTGTGGCGCCATTATGCCGAAGCCCCGCGCGCGTCGCGTTCGCGGCCGCAACAGACTTTACAGATGCTTACCCGAATCCATGCCGATCCGGGTGCGCGGGTTCCCTATACTCATGCCGTTTTCCCGATTGCGGGCCGTCGAGGCCCGTTACGACGATGTCCTCGCTTGTCTCCCGTTTCTCCGGTCTTTCCCGCGCCTCGCGTGTGTTCGCCTTGCATCCCGCTCCACCGCTGATCCGTGCCGCCTGCTGCGTGCCGCTCGCGGCGGCCGCCTTGCTGCCGATGCAATCGGCCCTGGCGGCCGGGCTCGACGGCGGCACGAACGGGTCGTGGCTGCTGGCGCAATCGGCGTATGGGCAGCCTGGTTACGGCAGCGATCCGTCGGCCTATCCGCCGCCGGCTTATCGCCAGGACGATGACAATGAGCCGCCCGTCTATGGCCAGCCGGTGAATCCCGCGCAGCCGGCCTATCCGCAGCGCGGCGCCGACGCGCCGGGTTATCCGCGACCGCCTTACGGCGGCCAGGCGAATCCGTTGTACGCGCAACCGAATGGGCAAAACGGCGGGCAGGCCTATCCGCCGGCCACGCGGCAATCCGATGGCGACCAGGCTTATGGCGGCGCGCAGCAGGCGCCTTATGGGCAGCCGACCGGTTATCCGCCGCCCGATGACGGCGCCTATGACCAGGGGCAGCAAGATGGCCAGCCCGGTTATGGCGGGCAGCCCGCGTATCCGTCGCGGCAACCCGGTTACGGCGGGCAGCAGTCGGGCTATGGTGCCCAGCCTCCCGGTTATGGCGCGCAGCCGCCGGGCGCGGATGGGCAGGGGCAGGCCTATCCGCCGCCGAGCCCGCCGCCCGGTTATGCGCAGCCGCCTTATGGCGCACCTTCGGCACCGGCGTCGGGCGCCCAGCCCGGCTACGGCCCGCCCGCCTATCCGCAAGCCGCCTACGGCACCCAATACGGCACCGTGGCCGCGATCCGGCCGATCGGCGGCTCGACCAGCCCTTCGGGTGTGGCGGGAACGGTGGTCGGCGCGCTGGTGGGGGGCGTCCTCGGCAACCAGATCGGCCATGGCCGCGGCCGCGGCGCGGCGACCGTGATCGGCGCGCTGGGCGGCGCGGCGCTCGGCAACCAGGTCGGCCAGCAGATGAATGCGCCGGGCGGCTACCGGATCGACGTGCGGCTTTCCGACGGCTCGATGCGCGGCTTCGACGTGCCCGGTGCCGGCGACTGGCAGCCCGGCGATCGCGTGCGGATCGACGGCGGGAATCGCCTGTCGCGGTATTGATATCGAGCGGGGCGGGGCGCCGCCGCGGCGATGATGGTTGGCGCTTAACGCGGGCGCTTCGGCCGGGCTTTCCTCGCCTCCGAGGCCGAGGCGTTCAGCCTGGCCGCTTCGCGCAGCAGGGCGATGAAGGCCGCTTCGTCGATGCCGGCGCCTTCATGCAGGTCGATCGCGCGCCGCACCTTGCCGTCCAGGCTGGCGTTGAACAGCCCGGCCGGGTCCGGCAGCGAGGCGCCTTTCGCGAAGGTCAGCTTGACCACGGCCCGGTAGGATTCGCCGGTGCAGACGATGCCGTCGCTGGACCAGACCGGCGTGCCCATCCACTTCCATTCCTCGACCACCTCGGGCAGCGCCTGCCGGATCAGCTCGCGCATGCGCGCCAGGGTTCGGCCGCGCCAGTCGCCGAGTTCGGCGATGCGCGCGTCGATCAGGTCGGAGGCGCCGGCCGGGGCCGCCTCGGCTGGTTTCGCTGCTCGATTCATGGCGTTCCTCCAGGTAACCGGCGCGCCCGCTGGTGGGGTCGACCGTCTCAGATATTCCACTGCATCGACACGTCCTGCAGCCGCTGGCGCATGAGGTCGCACTCGCGCGCGATCTTGTCGTCGATCGAGACGAAGCCGGAAAGCTGGGCCGGCACCTCGGCGCCTTGCGGCACGCTGATCGCCGGCAGCGGATGCAGGCGCGCCAGCGTGCCGAACTTCAGCGCGCGGCTGGGTCCGATCAGCAGCCCGTGGATGCGGCGGTTCAGGCCGCGCAGCGTGGTCTGCACGTAGCGGCGGCCATCCACGTCGCCGTCGGCCGGCTTCACGCTGGCCAGCATCTCGAGCGAGCTGATCACCAGCCGCAGCGAACGCTGGATCGCGTCGAGCTGGGCCATGGTGATGTCGGTCTCCTTCGACACCCAGGGCATCAGCGAGCGCATCTGCACCAGCAACGCGTTCAACGCGGCCATCTCCTTCAGGTGGGCGGTATCGCTGACGGTCTTGTCGGCGACGATCCGCGCATGCACCACGGCGCAGGCGCGCAGGGCGTCGGCGAGCTTGTAGCGCCACGAATAGGTGGCATAGAGCGGCAGCGCGAACGAGAAGGCCAGCGCGATGCCGATCCCGACGATCACGTTCACGGCGCGCCAGAGGCCGTCGACGATCTCGTTGTCGCCGTGGCCGGCCACGATCAGGATCGTGATCGCCGACAGCAGGGCGATATAGCCGGCCTTGCCGATCGCGTAGTAGGCGCAGATCCCGCACAGCACGCTGATCACCAGGTAGGTGAGCAGGGGCCACTGCAGAGTGGATTGCAGAACGATCAGCGCGAGCCCGGCCACCGCGCCGATGGTGGTGCCGAGCGCGCGCTCGGCGGCTTTCTTGCGGATATTGCCGTGATGCTGGAGGCCGCCGATCACGATCAGCACGGTGATCGAGGACCACTCGCCATGCGGGATGTTGAGGCCGGTGGACAGCGCGATCGACACCAGCACGCTGAGGGCCACGCGCGCGGCATGGATCAGCTTGGCGTGGCGGTAGCGGCGATAGGGATCGAGCAGCGGGCGGAACAGCGTGCGCAGCGCGGCGGGCAGACGGAGCGTCGGGGAAGCGGTCATGGGATGCGGCAGGGATACGACTGGGATGCGGGCGCTCGCGCGGATGGCCGTGGCGCCGGCCGCGGCCGGTACCACACGTTTCGTGATTCTAAAGGATGGTGTCGGGGGCGCACCCCCGTGAAAACGCGACGGGGGGCGTCGATGCGAACCGATGCGTGTAGTGACCGGCGTGCCGCAAAACAAAACGGGTGCCGTTCGGCACCCGTTTTATCGTGGCTTGCGCCCGGCGTCGCGCGCCGTTCGGACCTCAGCGCGTGAGCGCGCCGAACCCGTCGAGCAGCCGGTCGACATCGGCCGGCGAGATCGCGCCCATGGTCGAGACGCGGAACAACGAGGCCGACAGGCCGCCTTGGCCGGCGTAGATCACGAAGCCGCGTTCCTTGAGACCGTCGTGCAGCGCCTCGTAAGCCACGCCCGCGGGCAGCTTGTAGGCGCGCAGCACCACCGAGGATTCGCCGTCCGGCAGCACCAGCGGCATGCCGCGCGCGGCCAGGCCGTCTCGGACCTGGTCGGCCAGCGCCTGGTAGCGCGCGTGGCGCGCCTGCCAGCCGCCTTCGTCCTCGAACTCGCGCAGCGCCTCGACCAGCGCGTAATAGGCATGCACCGAAGGCGTGAACGGCGTGTTGCGCTGCGCCTGCAGCTTGGCCAGCCGGCCCAGGTCGAGGTAGTAGGTGCGCGAGGCGGCCCGCGCCAGCGCCGCGCCGCGCACGATCACGAAGGCCGCGCCGGGCACGCCGTGCAGGCACTTGTTGGCGGTGGCGGCCACCGCGTCGGTCACGCCGTCGGCGAAGTCGATCGCCTCGGCGCCGAAGCTGCTGACGCCGTCCACCAGCAGTCGCGCGCCATGCCGGCGGCACAGCTCGGCGATCGGACCCAGCGCGTTGAGGCGCCCGGTGGTGGTTTCGTGATGGATCACCGCGACGTGCGTGATGGCGCGATCGGCGGCCAGCGCGGCCTCGACGCGGCCGAGGTCGGGCGCTTCCATCCACTCGTGCTTCAGCACCTCGTGGGCGATCCGGTATTGCCTGGCGATCTGCGCGATGCGCTCGCCATACACGCCGTTCTCGATCACCAGCAGCTTGCCGTCCTCGGGTACCAGGGCCGCGATCATGCTTTCGACGGCGGCGGTGCCCGAACCCGTCATCAGCACCGCCTGCCATTCGGCGGGATCGAGATCGTAGGCGGCCACCAGGCGGCGGCGCGCCTCGTCCTGCAGGTCGAAGAATTCGCTTTCGCGGTGACAGAGATCGGTCTGCAGCAGGCTTTGGCGCACGCGCTCGGTCAGCGTGACCGGGCCGGGGTTGAGCAGCAGCATCATTGGGCTCCCGCGCCGATGTGGCGCATCAGACGTTCCTTCACTTCGACCGGCGTCACGGTCGGGCGCGGCAGGCCATCGGGCACGCCGGCGCGGATCGACAGGCTGGCGAAGCGCGCGCCGTCGGCCGGCTCGGCGAACAGCGCGTCGATCACGCCCAGGTCGCCGCCTTCGCGCGCCGAGGCGTAGCCGCAGGCCGCCGCCACGCCCGCGAACGAGACGCAGGGCGAAACCGTCGACTGGCCGCCGGTCGATTCGTGCGCGCCGTTGTCGAGCAGCAGGTGGACCAGATTGCCCGGGCCATAGGCGCCGAGCGTGGCGAACGCACCCATGCGCATGAGCGCGGCGCCGTCGCCGTCCACCGCCACCACGGTCAGGTCCGGGCGCGCCAGCGCCAGGCCCAGCGCGAGCGGCGTCACGCAGCCCATCGAGCCGACCATGTAGAGCTGGTTGGCGCGATCGTCGAGCGCATAGAGCTCGCGGCCGCAGAAACCGGTCGAGGCCAGCACCACGGTGGAATCGAGCGGCGTGCGCTCGATCACGGTGGCCAGCGCCTGCTGGCGCGTCGGCCGCTCGGCGGCCGCGGCGAGGGCCGAGACGGGCGTCGCCGCCTGCGCGCGCGGCGCCGGCATCGGCGCATCCTTGAGCGGATACGAGGCCACGCTGCCTTTTTGCATCACCAGCGCGTAGGGCCGGCCGGTCTCGTCCATGTGGCGGATCGCGCGGTCCAGCGCCGGGGCGATCTGGTCGGCCTCGGTCGGGAACAGCTCCCACGGGATGTCCATGGTGTCGAGCATCTGCGGCGTGATCGGCCCCATCAGCGCGTGCTGCGGCTCGTCGTGCTCGCCCGGCTTGCCGCGCCAGGTGACGATCAGCAACTGCGGCAGCTTGAAGGTCCAGGTCAGCGAGGTCAGCGGGCTGACCGCGTTGCCCAGGCCCGAGTTCTGCATCATCGCGATGCCGCGCCGCCCGCCCAGCGTGGCGCCCGCCACCAGGGCGACCGCGTCGCCCTCGTTGGCGGCCGACACGTAGTGCAGCGTCGGATCCTGCAGCACGTAGTTGATGAACGGCGTCAGGTACGAGCAGGGCACGCCCGCGTACCAGTCGAAACCGCGCTCGCGCGCGGCCTCGACGAACTGCGCTGCCTCGATCATTGCGCGTCCCCGGCGGCGGCGCCGTTGGCCAGCGGCGTCTGGCCGTGGGCGAAGTCGCCGGCGCGACGGAATTCGTCGAGGTCGTTCACGCCGCGCCAGTGGCCGTGCACGTATTGCACCGAGATCTGCTCGCCGGCTTCCACCAGCGCATTGAGCAGGGCCGGGATGTCGAGCTGGTCGAAGTCCGGGCGTGCCTGCAGCTTCGCGATGGTCGCCTTGAGGCGCTCCACGCCGGCGCCGCGCACGTTCAGCAGGCCGACCCAGCGGCCGTGCGGCGCGCCGTTGCCGGCGTCGCCCGCCACGCGCTGCAGCGTGATCTTCTGGCCGAACAGGCCGCGGTCGTCGGGCGCCGAGCACAGCGCGAAGTCGCGCACGCTCTGGTTCGGCGAATCGGTCAGCGAGGAATCCACCACCACCGTGAACTCGGCATCGCTCTCGGCCAGGTCGCGCACGATGTAGCTGCGGAACAGCAGGTCGCCGTAGGAGACGATGGTGTCGCCCTTGATGCGCTCGAGCGCGCAGGCCAGCGAGCTCAGTTCGCCGGTTTCGGCGTGGCGCTCGTTGACCACCAGCTTGATGCCGGCGGTGTCGATCGCATCGGCGCGATAGCCGCCCACCACCGTGATGTCGTTGACGCCTTCCTTCTTGAAGCCGTCCACCAGCCAGCGCAGCAGCGGCTTGCCGGCGATCGGCAGCATCACCTTCGGCTTGTCCTCGGTGACGGCCTCCAGGCCCTTGCCGCGGCTGGCGGCCAGCACGATCGCCGAGTTCGACGAACGCGAGGAGGAGGACAGGTAGATGCGCTCGGCCGCCGAGTACTCGTCGGCGTCCTGCAGGCGGAAGATCTCGTTGACGGTGGCGACGCGGTCCTCGACGTTGACCAGGGTCTGGTTCTCGAAGATGTCGCGCGCGGTGGCCTGCATCGAGGCCGCCGCCGAGCGGACCAGGTGGTTCGCCCAGATCACGGTGCTGATGCCGGCCTGGCGGAACACGTCGGTCGGCGTGCTGTAGTACTTGGTCGGCACGATCACGATCGGCGCGCGGTTGTTCCACTGGCGCGCGAATTCGAGGATCTCGTCCGGACGCGACAGCTTGCTGTGCATCAGGATCGCGTCGGCGCCGGCATCGGCGTAGGCATGCGCGCGGCGCAGCGCCTCGTCCATGCCCCAGCCGGCGATCAGCGCCTCGACGCGCGCCACGATCGAGAAGTCCGGATCGGTCTGCGAATCCTTGCCGGCCTTGATCTTGCCCGCGAACTCGTCGATCTCGGCCAGCGGCTGGCGCTCGCCGTCGATGAAGCTGTTGGTCTTGGGGAACTGCTTGTCCTCGATGCACACGCCGGCGATGCCGCGCTGCTCGAGCTTGCGCACCAGGCGGCGCATGTTGTTGAAGTTGCCGTAGCCGGTGTCGCCGTCGAGCAGGATCGGCAGGTCGCTGGCGTCGGCCATGAACTCGAGCACGTCGACCACCTGGGTCCAGCTCGCCTCGTTGTTGTCGCGCACGCCGAGCGCGGCCGAGATCGACAGGCCCGAGCCCCAGATGCCCTTGAAGCCGGCCTCGCGCACGATGCGCGCCGACAGGCCGTTGTGCGCTTCCATCAGGAATTCGAGGTTGCTGCTGGTCAGCATGCGGCGCAGCCGCGCCGCGCGGGATTCGGTGAAATTGGGTTCGCGTGCGTTCATCGTGCGGCTCCTACGGTATTGCGCTGAATCAGCGGCAGAACTTCGTCGCGGGCACGCGCGACGTCGTTGGGGAAGTCGATTTCGATCCACGGGGCGCCGGTCACGTCGGCGACGTCGAAGTCGCGGCCGCCTTCGAGCAGCAGGTCGCGCACGGCTTCCTCGTGGGGCAGGTTGGCGCGGCCGGAATCGACGTAGCCGGCCACGATCTCGGCGAGACGGCGGGCGGTGCCTTCGCTGAAGCGGAAGAAACCGACCGATTCGCCGATGGTGTCGTATTGGAGGTCGACGGCCAGCTGCTTGCGCAGCTCGACCGGCACGCCGTCCTTCACGCAGAGCTTGACCGGCTCGTCGCCGGCCTCGAAGTCGCGGTCGATCAGCAGGCGGTCGACGGCCTGCTCCGGGTTCGCGACCAGCGCCTGCATGATGCTGTCGTCATAGAGCACGTCGGCGTCCATCAGCAGCACGTCGCCGCCGCG
Organism: Burkholderia sp. SJZ089; assembly: GCF_007828315.1. NCBI lineage: Bacteria > Pseudomonadati > Pseudomonadota > Betaproteobacteria > Burkholderiales > Burkholderiaceae > Burkholderia > Burkholderia sp. SJZ089. Next base: position 365,649 of record NZ_VIUM01000004.1, read on the forward strand.
CGTGAGCGCCTCGGCCGCGGTATGCACCGTCAGCACGCTGCCGAGGTCGAAACGCGGGTTCAGGACGATCTCGGCCTGGCGGCCGAGGCGGGCCAGCTCGGCCTCGACCTTCTCGTGCTGGAAGCCCAGCGCGAGCACGATCTCGGTCACGCCGAGCGTCTCGAGCAGGCGCAGGTGGCGCTCGAGCAGGCTCACCTCGTCGAAGCGCAGCAGGCACTTCGGATATTGCGCCTCGGGGGGCAGTTGCAGACGCAGGCCGAGGCCCGCGGCGAGAATGATGGCTCGCATTGATTACTCCACGCAATGATTGTCACATGGCCGGAAGCGGGTCCGGCCGAGGGGCCGCCTGACGTCGATATCGGGTCGAACGGCTCCTAATCCGCGAGCTGCGGCGAACGGCGCCGCTGCCAGTTTCTTTCGCTGAAATGCAGGTACAGGATGCCGGGCAGGCCGAACGCGAGCTCGCGCGCGCGCTTGGCGAGCGAGAGCGCGAGCGCGGCATCCGGCGGCAGCCCGACGAGCGGGGCGAGCAGCAGGTAGCCGCCCTCCTGCGCGCCGAGTGAACCGGGAATCATGAAGGCGGCGCCGCGGATCGCCTGGCCGACGCTTTCCAGCAGCAGCGCGTCGACCCAGCTGACCGGGTGGCCCAGGAAATGCAGCGCGAGCCACACCTCGCCGGTGCCGAGCACCCAGCCGGCGAAGCTCAGCCAGAAGGTCGAGATCACGCGATCGCGCTTGCCGTACAGCTCGCCGACCGCCGCGTCGATCGCGTCGGCGCGGGTGGCCAGCGAGGGCCAGTCGCGCGGGCCGAGCGCCTTCGAGACGATGCGCAGGCCCCGGCCGAACAGGCCGCGGCGCTGGGCGAGGTAGAAGCCGAACGCGCAGGCCGCCAGCAGGGCGGTGGCGATCAGGGCCGGGGTGCGCAGGTGCGTGGCGGCCGCGCTCTGGGCGCCGAAGCTGAAGATCGCGATGCCGGCCAGCGCGAACACGATCTGCGCGAGCGCCTGCATGGTGGTGCTGACGGTGACGGCCGCCGCCGCGCGCGGCATCGGCACGCCCTTTTGCGACAGGTAGCGCGCCATCAGCACCGGGCCGCCGATCTGGCCGGCCGGCAGCAGGCTGTTGACCGATTCCAGCACCCAGCGCGCGAACAGCGTGTCGCGCAGCGAGACGCCGGGCGTGCCGCGCGGGAACATCACGGCGATCGCGCGCGCGTCCACCACCAGCGGGATCAGATGGAAAGCGGCCACCAGCAGCAGGCCCCAGCCGGCCGTGGCGAGCGTCGACACGACCGCGCCGAAGCCCTGCCAGGACAGCAGGGCAATGAACAAAGCCGTCCCGATGGACAGCAGGATAAGGCCGGCGCGAGTCATTTCTGCTGGGGCGGACGGCGCGTGGCGAGTTGCTTGAACACCTGGCGGAAGCCGAAATACGCGATCGCGTCCTTCATGTTCGAGATGAAACGCTTCCAGGGCCGCATGCCGGGGTCGGTCACGTATTCGAAGGTCAGCGATACGCGCAGCTCGTTTTCCAGCATAGGCGTGATGCGGTGGCGCAGCTTGTCGCCGTCGAACAGCACGATGCCGCCGTCGGCGATCTGCACCGAACCCGGTTCGTCCTTCACCGCCGGGTTGCGCGTGTGCAGCTCGTAGTCGAGCCGGCACGAGGACTGGTCGATCACGCCGATCAGCAGCGTGTAGCGGCGGCCGTCGTAGTAGGAGGTGTCGTAGTGCCAGCCGATATGGTCGCCCGGCTTGGTGTAGTAGTAGAGCGCGTAGGCGTGCGGGTCGTCGGCCGGCGAGACCTGCAGCGTGTCGCCGGTGAGCTTCTCGAGGAACGAGATCAGCGCCTTCGAGCGGTACAGCTCGGCGATGAAGGGCGCCTTCTCGTCGATCTTGTGACGGCTCACGCTGCCGCCCTGCTTGTGGCCGGGCAGGTAGTTCCGGTTCAGCTCGGGCAGCAGTTCGCGCGCCAGTTCGGCCAGGCGCGCGTGGGCGTCCTTCGGCAGGAACTGGTCGAGGTAGATGAAGGCGCCCTGGCGGTCGAATTCGCCGCGCAGTCGGGCGGTGTCGAGCGGGGCGACCACCGAGGCGACGGCGCGCTCGGCGTCGGGCGCGGGAGTCGCGGCCGGGGCCGCCGCCGGGGCGCGCGGCGCGAGGCCGGCATCGATCTGGGTACTCATGGCTGGGGCTGGGTGGGGTTGGCGGCCGGGGCGCTGCCGCGGCGCACGATGCGCCAATAGTCGATCACGACCCAGGCGGCGAACAGCGGCGCGCCGATCGCGGCGGCCAGCACGAAGCGCTCGACGCCGTCGAGCAGGGTCACGATCGGCAGCAGGTAGAGCACGTCCTCGGTCTCGAAGCCGCCCACCGATGCCTGCTTGGTGCCGGCCTTGCCGGCGAAGGATTCGATCCGCATGCGCAGGAAGAAGATCAGCGCGACGGCCGCGCCCGCCACGGTGCCGAGCAGCACCGGCGAGGCGAACATGTGGCCGCCCTGGGCGACGATGCCCGCGCCCATGCAGACGAACAGCGCCACGGTGATCACCGCGTCGCTGGCCAGGTCGTAGAAATGGCCGATCTTGCTGGTCTTGCCGCTGATGCGTGCCAGCTCACCGTCGGTGTGGTCGACGAAGTTCGACAGCACGATCAGCAAGGCCCCGGCGTTGATCCAGCCGAAACCGCCCTGCGCGAGGCACACGGCGCCCGCCAGGCCGATCAGCAGGCGCAGCGTGGTCAGGTGGTTCGGGGTGACGGGGGTATCGACGAGCGGCGTGACGAGCCGGCGCGCGAGCCGCGCATCCCAGGTGCGGGGCGGCGGTGGCGCGATGAGTTTTCTTTGGTCCATCGGCGGATGTTATACGGATTTGTAACGATTTGCTTTTTCCAAGGCTCAATTTTGACACGGGGATGTCGAAACCGGGTTCGACCAAAATGCCCGGCGCGCCTGGGTAACCGGACGCGCCCGATGGATTTTGAGGCGTTTAGCCGCGTTTCTTGGCGTCCAGGCCGTGTCGAGCGCATCCGCGGATGCAGCCGGCGCCTTCTCGGGATTGGCTCGAGGCGAGATTCTACAGGCTCGTGACGGGAGCTGAATTGCTTGTATTCCTCTGGATACGACCGATTTGTGGGCGCCTCGGAAATGTTGCGCGGATCCCGGTCCTGAATGCCTGGCGGAACGCCGGGTTCGCGTGCCGATGGATTCGGCTCGCCTGGCAGTGCAGGACATCGGGCCGCCGGCCCATCCGTCCCGGAATATTCGATGGCGGCCGCCTGTTCTTTGCTGGCGGAGCGGGCGTGCCGATGGCGCCGTCCAGACGATTCCGATCTCAATCCATTTCAATTCCGGGGTAGATCATGAACATCCTGAAAACGAGCGCATGCGCGCTGCTGCTGGCCAGTTCGTCGGTTTTCGCCGCCCAGCCCGGCTGCATGGACAAGGCCACCACGCAGGCGGCGATGAACGCCTGCGCGGCCGGCGCCTACAAGCAGTCGGACGCGGCGCTGAACAGCACCTACCGCGCCCTGGTCGCCAAGCTCGGCGAACCGGGCAAGACCCGGCTGAAGGAGGCGCAGCGCCGCTGGCTGGCCTGGCGCGACGCCCAATGCGCCTTCGAGGCGAGTAGCGTGGACGGCGGCAGCGCCGCGCCGATGGTCACGAGCCAGTGCCTGGACCAGCTCACCCAGGCCCAGACCAGGCTGCTCGACAGCCATCTCCATTGCCAGGAAGGCGATATTTCCTGCTCCAACTGAGGCCGATCCGGCGCGCCTGCCCGGGCGAATCCGCGTCGCCCGCCGCGCAGAACGCTGCAGATACAGCGCCGCTTTTCGTCTGATCAAAGTAGACTGTCGAACCCCGTGGATCCGTCCCCGATGGACTCGCCCATCGGCCGGATTCGCGGGTGCCGTCGCGCGCTCCGGCAGCGGCTGGCCGATCGGCTCGGGCCGAGCCCGGCGCCGCCGCCCGGCGCGCGACACCGCGTTTCATTCCTATTCCACTGGAGGAGCAAATCCATGAAGCAGAACCACACGATCGACACGCGCAAGAAAATCGTGATCGGCGCCGCCGCGCTGTTTGCCCTGGCGGCCGCCGGCAACGCGATGGCGGACCAGATCGTGAAGATCGGCAGCGTCGAGCCGCTGACGGGCGGCATCTCGCACCTCGGCAAGGACAACGAGAACGGCGCCCGCCTGGCGATCGAGGAGATCAACACGAAGGGCCTGACCGTCGGCGGCCAGAAGATCACGCTGCAACTGGACGGCCAGGACGACGCGGCCGACCCGCGCACCGCCACCCAGGTCGCGCAGAAGCTGGTCGACGACAAGGTGGTCGCCGTGGTCGGCCACCTGAACTCGGGCACCTCGATCCCGGCCTCGAAGATCTACAGCGACGCCGGCATCCTGCAGATCTCGCCCTCGGCCACCAATCCGGCCTATACGCAGCAGGGCTTCAAGACCACCTACCGGGTGGTCGCGACCGACGCGCAGCAGGGCCCGGCGCTGGCCGCCTACGCGCAGAAGGCCGGCGTCAAGACGGTGGCGGTGATCGACGATTCGACCGCCTACGGCCAGGGCCTGGCCAACGAGTTCGAGAAGAAGGCGAAGGCGCTGGGCCTGAAGGTGGTCTCGCATGACGCGACCAACGACAAGGCCGTCGACTTCCGCGCGATCCTGACCAAGATCAAGGGCGAAAACCCGGACGCGATCATGTACGGCGGCATGGATGCCACCGGCGGCCCGCTGGCCAAGCAGGCCAAGCAGCTCGGCCTGCGTGCCAAGCTGTTCGCGGGCGACGGCGTGTGCACCGAGCAGCTTTCCGACCTGGCCGGCGCCGCCGCCGACAACGTGGTCTGCTCGCAGCCGGGCGCGGCCCTCGAGAAGATGCCGGGCGGCGCCGAATTCCAGGCCAAGTACCAGAAGCGTTTCGGCCAGATCATCAAGTTCGACGCGCCGTTCGCCTATGACTCGGTGTACATCATCGTCGACGCGATGAAGCGCGCCAACTCGGTCGATCCGGCCAAGATCCTGGCGCAGATGCCCACCACCGACTACAAGGGCGTGATCGGCGAGACCGTGTTCGATTCGAAGGGCGACCTGAAGCACGGCGTGATCTCGCTGTATGGCTACAAGTCGGGCAAGAAGTCCTTCGTGGATGAAGTGAAGATGTAAGGACGATGCCCGCCCTGGCTTTGATGCCGGGGCGGGCATTGTTCACTCCGGGTATGCGTTCCGCTGCCCGGATTCCGATGTTTCGAGGACGAACGGGCCGACGCCGCCGCTTCCGTCCCGGTTGCCGCGCAGGGCCCGCTGACCACGATCGCCATCGAGGCACGCCGCGCGCTTGCCGATACGCATGCCGGTCGAAACCGACGGCGATTGCATGGCGGCGCCTGGCGCGGCAGCTTCCCATCCAGATGCGCGCGCGAGGGCGGCCCCCGCCCCGACAATGCCGAGGAACTGCTGGCGGCGATCCGCTGAACGCGCCTCAGCGTGCCCCGCGCCGCGCCGACACCAGCATCATCATCGGCCGCTCGTGTTCCTCGGCCAGCGCCGGCTGCGCCTCGACCTGGGCCGGCGACGGCCCCCATTCGTCCAGGTGCGCGAGCGCGAAGCCCGATTCGATCAGCAGGTTGAGCAGGGTGCCGATGGTGCGATGCTGCTTGACCACGCCCTTGGCGAGCCAGTCGGTCACGCGCGGGCCTTCGTTCTGGTAACCGTCCAGCGGCCAATGGCGCCAGCCCTCGGCATCGGTGCGAAAGCCCTGCCGGCTCGGCGCGGTCAGGATCGGGTGCTCGATCGAGAACACCAGCCGTCCCCCCGGCACCAGCGCGCGATGGATGGCCGTGAACAGTCCCGGCAGGTTCTCGATGTAGTGGAAAGCCAGCGAGCTGTAGACCAGGTCGAAGGCGGCGGCCGGCAGGTCGAGCCGTTCGAGGTCGGCGCGCCGGTAGGCGATGCGCGGGTTGGCGGTGTCGGCCCGGGCGCGCTCGAGCATCCGCTCCGAAACGTCGAGGCCCAGCACGCTGGCCGCCTCGTGCTCGGCGGCCCAGCGGCAGAACCAGCCATAGCCGCAGCCGAGATCGGCGATGCGCAAGCCGCGCGGCTCGGGCAGCAGCGCGCGCAGGGCCGGCCATTCCGGCGCGCCGTCGAGGCCCTCCACCGAGCGCCTGAGCTTCGCGTAGTTGTCGAAGAAAGTCGGATCGTCGTAGATGTTCTGGGTCATCGATGCGCTCTCTCAGTGCCGTGGTCGACGGCCGGCGGCGCGAGGCCCGGGCACGCCGCGCCCTCGCGCCGCGAGGCGGCAGGCCGGCGTCATGCGGGGCCCGGCGCGCGCGGCATGCGCGACGGCGGTTGTCATGAACGAATTCGACGATCCTAGCGCGTAACGGGCTTGCCGCGCGAGCCCCCGATGCGTCGAAGCGGCCGCTTGGCGCCGCCCCTTGCGCGCCTGTCCCTCAATTCCCGGACAACAGGCCGCCCGCGGCGCGCAAGGCATCGGTGACGATCGCGGCGGCCGGCGTGGGCAGCCGATCCGAGCGCGTGATGAGCCCGTAGTCGTCCATCTGGCATTGCATCGCCAGCGGCAGGATCTCGACCACGCGATGCGCCGCGTAATACTGCGCGACGTCGGCGGCCAGCACCGCGATCATGTCGCTCTCTTCCAGCAGCCGCGTGATGAACAGCAGGGCGGCGGTCTCCACGATGCGCGCCGGCGGCGCCAGGCTGGCGCGCTGGAACATGCGCTCGAAGCGGTGGCGCAGCACGCTGCCGGCAGGCGGCACCACCCAGTTGGCCTCGCGCACCTCGGCCAGCGTCAGCGCGGGCACGCCCAGCAGCGGATGGCCCTGGCGTACCACCGCGTGGACGAATTCGTCGGCCAGCGTCTCGTAGCGCAGCGGCAGCTTGTCGTGCTCGGCGGACAGCCGCCCGACCACGATATCGAGCTTGTCCTGCGCGAGCCGTTCCAGCAGCACGTTGCTGGTCTCGATCTCGACCGAGATCCGCATCGCCGGATGCTGTTTCTTGACCGCGGCGATCGCGGCCGGCAGCAGGCGCACGCCGGGCGAGGTGATGGTGCCGATCGCGACATGGCCGAGATGGCCGGCCTTGAGCGCGTCGAGCTCCTCCTGCGCCTGCTCGAGGCTGCCGAGCACGGCGCGCGCGTGGCGGATCAGCGCGTCGCCGTAGAGCGTGGGTTTCACGCCGCGCGGCATGCGCTCGAACAGCACCGTGCCGAGCATGTCCTCCAGCTCGCGCAGCAGCTTGGAGGCGGCCGGCTGGGTCATGTTCAGCACCGCCGCGGCGCGATGAATATTGCCTTCCTCCGCGAGCGCGACGACCAGCAGCAACTGCCTGGTTTTCAGTCGCGTGCGCACGTACCAGGGGTTCGCGTCGAGCATTCGTTCAGTGTTTACGAGGATATGGAAACGTGTATCGGAGACATCCGATTTTTCATTAGTAGGTTATCAACGATCTGACTAGACTGCTCGCAAATCCTGCTACCTATAAACGAGCATGTCGGACTCCAAACCCAAGCTGCGCTCCCAACACTGGTTCGGTCCCGCGGACAAGAACGGCTTCATGTACCGAAGCTGGATGAAGAACCAGGGTATTCCCGATCACGAGTTCGACGGCCGGCCGATCATCGGCATCTGCAATACCTGGTCCGAGCTGACGCCCTGCAACGCGCACTTCCGCAAGCTCGCCGAGCACGTCAAGCGCGGCATCTACGAGGCGGGCGGCTTTCCGGTGGAATTCCCGGTGTTCTCGAACGGCGAGTCGAACCTGCGGCCCACCGCGATGCTCACGCGCAACCTCGCCAGCATGGACGTGGAGGAGGCGATCCGCGGCAACCCGATCGACGCGGTGGTGCTGCTGGCCGGTTGCGACAAGACCACGCCGGCGTTGCTGATGGGCGCGGCCAGTTGCGACGTGCCGGCCATCGTGGTGAGCGGCGGGCCGATGCTCAACGGCAAGCTGGAGGGCAAGGACATCGGCTCGGGCACGGCGGTCTGGCGGCTGCACGAGGCGCTCAAGGCCGGCGAGATCGACCTGCACCGTTTCCTCTCGGCCGAGGCCGGCATGTCGCGCTCGGCCGGCACCTGCAACACCATGGGCACCGCCTCGACGATGGCCTGCATGGCCGAGGCGCTCGGCGTGGCGCTGCCGCACAACGCGGCGATTCCCGCGGTCGACGCGCGTCGTTACGTGCTGGCCCACATGTCGGGCATCCGCATCGTGCAGATGGCGCTGGAGGACCTGAAGCTGTCGAAGGTACTCACGCGTGAGGCCTTCGAGAACGCGATCCGCACCAATGCCGCGATCGGCGGCTCGACCAACGCGGTGATCCACCTGAAGGCGATCGCCGGCCGCATCGGCGTGCCGCTCGAGCTCGAGGACTGGATGCGGATCGGCCGCGATACGCCGACCCTGGTCGACCTGCAGCCCTCGGGGCGCTTCCTGATGGAGGAGTTCTATTACGCGGGCGGGCTGCCGGCGGTGCTGCGCCGGCTCGGCGAGGCCGGGCTGCTGCCGCATCCGGATGCGCTGACCGTCAACGGCCGTTCGCTGTGGGACAACGTGCGCGAGGCGCCGAACCACGACGAGGAAGTGATCCGCCCGCTCGACAGGCCGCTGATCGCCGACGGCGGGATCTGCATCCTGCGCGGCAATCTCGCGCCGCGCGGCGCGGTGCTGAAGCCCTCGGCGGCCACCCCCGAGCTGCTGCGCCATCGCGGCCGCGCGGTGGTGTTCGAGAACTTCGATCACTACAAGGCCGCCATCAACGACGAGGCGCTGGAGGTCGACAAGGACTCGGTGCTGGTGATGAAGAACTGCGGGCCGCGCGGTTACCCGGGCATGGCCGAGGTCGGCAACATGGGCCTGCCGCCCAAGCTGCTGCGCCAGGGCGTGAAGGACATGGTGCGGATCTCCGACGCGCGCATGAGCGGCACCGCCTACGGCACGGTGGTGCTGCACGTGGCGCCCGAGGCCGCCGCGGGCGGGCCGCTGGCGGCCGTGCGCAACGGCGACTGGATCGAGCTCGATTGCGAGGCCGGCCGCCTGCATCTCGACATCAGCGACGAGGAACTGCAGCGGCGCCTGTCCGATGTCGATCCGACCGCCGCGCCGGGCGTGGCCGAGCAGCAGGGGCGCGGCGGGTATGCGCGGCTCTATGTCGACCACGTGCTGCAGGCCGACGAGGGTTGCGACCTGGACTTCCTGGTCGGCATGCGAGGCGCCGAGGTGCCGCGCCATTCGCACTGAAGTCGCGAGGCCGGCCCCCGGGCCGGCACGTCGCATGACCGGGCCGCGTCCACGAGGCAGCCCGGCGGCCGACAGGGATGAGGGGGCCGTGAGGGCGCGAGGCGATCGGCAGGCCGGCCAGGGCCACCGGGCCCGCTTCGCGAATACGTTCGGCGGCAGCGGACGGGGCGTCGTCGAGCGGCGCCCGACGAGATCCGCGCGAGCGCCGGGCGCCGCTGCACGACGCGGGCAGACGACATGGTGGAAGGAGACGCAATGACGAAATCGCAGGCAGCGCGTTCCGGCGAGACCGGTGCACGCGCAACCGATCCGGCGGCCGACGGCGAGGAGAAACGCGTGGTCGGCCTGGTCGCGCGCCGGCTCCTGCCGTTCCTCGCGCTGATCTACGTGGTGGCCTATATCGATCGCACCGTGGTCGGCTTCGCGAAGCTGCACATGAACGCCGCGATCGGCCTGAGCGACGCCGCCTATGGCCTGGGCGCGGGCCTGTTCTTCATCGGCTACTTCCTCTGCGAGGTGCCGAGCAACCTGGCGCTGTCGCGCTTCGGCGCGCGCGTCTGGTTCGCGCGGATCCTGTTCACCTGGGGTGCCATCACCATGGCGACCGCCTTCGTCACGGGGCCGAACGGCTTCTACACGCTGCGCTTCCTGCTCGGCGCGGCCGAGGCCGGGCTCTATCCCGGCATCCTTTACTTCCTCACCCACTGGTTCCCGATGCGCCACCGCGCGCGCGTGATCGGCCTGCTGGTGCTGGCCCAGCCGATCGCCGGCATCATCACCGGGCCGATCTCGGGCCTGGTGCTGGAGATGCACGGCGTGGCCGGGCTCGCGAACTGGCAGATGCTGTTCATTCTCAGCGGGCTGCCGGCCGTGCTGCTGTGCTGGCCGACCCTGCGCGTGCTGCCCGACACGCCTGCCCAGGCGCGCTGGCTGGCCGAACCCGACCGGCGCTGGATCGAGCAGGCGCTGGCCGCCGATCGCGGTCGCTACGCGCTCGACCCGCACCTGAGTCCGTTCGCGGCGCTCAAGGACCGCCGCGTGCTGCTGATGGCGCTGCTCTACCTGCCGTTCCCGATCAGCATCTACGGCCTGTCGCTGTGGCTGCCCACCATCATCAAGGCCTTCGGCGTGAGCGATTCGACGGCGGGCCTGATCTCGGCCGTGCCGTACATCTGCGCCGTGATCGGGCTGCTGATCGTGCCGCGTCATTCCGATCGGCATCGCGAGCGCCACTGGCACATCGTGGCGGTGACCGCCTTCGGCGCGCTGGCGATGGCGGCCAGCGCCTGGTTCCGCGCCCCCGCGCTGCAATTGCTGTTCATCAGCCTGACGGCCTTCGCGGTCTATTCGATCCAGGCCGTGGTCTGGGCGCTGCCGGGGCAGTTCCTGAGCGGGCCGAGCGCGGCGGTGGGGATCGCGACCATCAACTCGATCGCGAACCTCGGCGGCTACTTCGGCCCCTACAGCGTCGGCCTGATCAAGGACGCCACCGGCAGCCTGGCCGCCGGCCTGTACTTCCTCGCGGCCACCCTGCTGGTGGCCGTGCTGATGGCCTTCGCGGTGCGTGCCGCCTTGCGCGCGAGCACACCGGCCGGGGCGCTGGCGGCAGACGCGCTCGCCCATCAAGAATCCTGATGTGCCCGCGCGGCGCGTGCCGCGCGACTCAACCGACAACCGAAGCAGGACCGATGCCATGACTTCAAGCCGTCCCCCTCGCTACCGCGGTGTGTTCCCCGTGGTGCCGACCACCTTCAGCGATACCGGCGAACTCGACCTGGCCAGCCAGAAGCGCGCCGTCGACTTCATGATCGACGCGGGCTCGGACGGCCTGTGCATCCTCGCCAACTTCTCGGAGCAGTTCTCGCTGTCCGACGAGGAGCGCGAGATCCTCACGCGCACCGTGCTCGAGCACGTGGCCGGCCGCGTGCCGGTGATCGTCACCACCACGCATTACGGCACGCGGCTGTGCGCGGCGCGCAGCCGGCGCGCGCAGGAGCTGGGCGCGGCGATGGTGATGATCATGCCGCCGTATCACGGCGCCACCTTCCGCGTGCCCGAGACGCAGATCCACGAGTTCTACGCGCGCGTGTCCGACGCGATCGAGATCCCCATCATGATCCAGGACGCGCCGGCCAGCGGCACCGTGCTGTCGGCGCCGTTCCTGGCACGCATGGCGCGCGAGATCGAGCAGGTGTCCTATTTCAAGATCGAGACGCCGGGCGCCGCCAACAAGCTGCGCGAGCTGATCCGCCTGGCCGGCGACGCGGCGGAAGGCCCGTGGGACGGCGAGGAGGGCATCACCCTGCTGGCCGACCTGAACGCCGGCGCGACCGGCTCGATGACGGGCGGCGGTTTCCCCGACGGCATCCGCACCATCGTCGACGCGCATCGCGAGGGGCGCCTCGACGAGGCCTTCGCCGCCTACCAGCGCTGGCTGCCGCTGATCAACCACGAGAACCGCCAGGCGGGCCTGCTGGCCTGCAAGGCGCTGATGAAGGAAGGCGGCGTGATCGACTGCGAGCTGCCGCGCCATCCGCTGCCCGCCATGCATCCCGAGACCCGCGCCGAGCTGGTCGCGATCGCGCGCCGGCTCGATCCGCTGGTGCTGCGCTGGGGCCGTTGAGCCGCGAGGAGATCGAGCAAGCATGAACGCTATCTATACCCTCGGCATCGTCGGCGTCGGCAAGATCGCGCGCGACCAGCACCTGCCCGCCATCGCCGGCAACGACGGTTTCGCGCTGGTCGCCAGCGCCAGCCGCAACGCCCGGGTCGAGCAGGTCCGCAACTACCCCGATATCGACGCGCTGCTGGCCGCCGAGCCCGAGCTCGACGCCGTCTCGCTCTGCGCGCCGCCGCAGGTGCGCTACGCGCAGGCGCGCGCGGCGCTGCTGGCCGGCAAGCACGTGATGCTGGAAAAGCCGCCCGGCGCGAGCATCAGCGAGGTGGAGGCGCTGCACGCGCTGGCGAAGCGCCAGGGCCGCACGTTGTTCGCCACCTGGCATTCGCGCTGCGCGGCCGCCGTGGAGCCGGCGCGCGACTGGCTCGCCACGCGCGTGGTGCGCGCCGTGCAGGTGCGCTGGAAGGAGGACGTGCGGCACTGGCATCCGGGGCAGCAATGGATCTGGGAGCCGGGCGGGCTCGGCGTGTTCGATCCCGGCATCAACGCGCTGTCGATCGTCACGCGGATCCTGCCGCACGAGCTGCTGCTGCGCGCGGCCACGCTGCACGTGCCCGCCGATTGCGCCACCCCGATCGCGGCCGAGCTCGACTGCATCGACGCGGCCGGCGCTCCGGTGCGCGCCGAGTTCGACTGGCGGCACGGCCCGGTCGAGCAATGGGAGATCGCGGTCGAGACCGACGACGGCCTGCTGCAGATCGCCGAGGGCGGCAAGCGCCTGACCATCGCCGGCCGGCCCGTGACGCTCGCGCCCGAACGCGAATACGCGACGCTCTACGAGCGCTTCCACTGGCTGATCGCGCACGGCACCGACGAGGTCGACCTGAGCCCGCTGCGGCTGGTCGCCGACGCCTTCCTGCTCGGCCGCCATGTCGAGGTCGAGCCCTTCGGCCACTGAGATGAACGAGATCCATACCGGCAAGCGCCATCAAGAGGCCATCGCCAATATCAGAGGAGACAGCAAGATGACCGGATTCACCCGACGTACCACCCTGCGCGCCGTCCTGGCCGGCCTGTGCCTGGCCTCGTTCGGCGCCGCGCTGCCGGCCGGCGCCGACACGCCCGTCAAGATCGGCTTCCTGGTGAAGATGCCCGAGCAGGCCTGGTTCATCAACGAGCAGAAGGCCGCCACGGCGCTGGGCCAGAAGGAGAACTTCTCGGTGGTCAACATCGGCACGCCCGACGGCGAGAAGGTGCTGGCCGCGATCGACAACCTCGGCGCGCAGGGCGCGCAGGGCTTCGTGATCTGCGCGCCCGACGTGCGCCTGGGGCCGGCGATCCAGCAGCGCGCCAAGCACTACAACATGAAGTTCGTGACCGTCGACGACCAGTTGGTGGATTCCTCCGGCAAGCCGCTGGCGGGCGTGCCGCACCTGGGCATGTCGGCCTTCAAGATCGGCAACCAGGTCGGCCAGGCGATCACCGACGAGATGAAGAAGCGCGGCTGGAAGCCCGAGGAAGTCGGCGCGCTGCGCATCACCGATTACGAGCTGCCGACCGCCAAGCTGCGCACCGACGGCGCCACGCAGTCGCTGCTGGCCGGCGGCTTCAAGAAGGAGAACATCTTCGACGCGCCGCAGAAGACCACCGACGACGAAGGCGGCTTCAACGCGGCCTCGCCGGTGCTGGCCCAGCATCCCAACATCAAGAAGTGGGTGATATTCGCGCTGAACGAGGAAAGCGTGCTGGGCGCGGTGCGTGCCACCGAGCAACTGCACCTGCCGTCGGCGGACGTGATCGGGGTAGGCATCAACGGCGCGGGCGAGGCCTTCGCCGAATTCCAGAAGAAGCAGCCGACCGGCTTCTACGGCACCATCGCGGTCAGCTCGACCAACCACGGCAAGGACAGCGCGCAGAACCTGGTCGACTGGATTCGCACCGGCAAGCAGCCGCCCGCCGACACGCAGACCACCGGCAAGCTGATGACGCGCGAGAACTGGAAGGCCGTGCGTGCCGAGCTGGGTATCTGAGGCGGGCATGAGCGAGCGGGAGACGGAACCGATGAGCGATACCCTGGGCACCCTCGAGCGCCCGCCCGAACCGGGCGGCGCGCCTGCCGCCTGGCTCGAGCTGGATGGCATCGGCATGAGCTTTCCGGGCGTGCGCGCGCTCGACGGCGTGTCGCTGTCGGTGCGCGCCGGCGAGGTGCACGGCCTGATGGGCGAGAACGGCGCGGGCAAGTCGACCCTGCTGAAGGTGCTCTCGGGCGTGAACCAGCCGCAGCAGGGCCGGCTGCGGCTGGGCGGCGTCGAGCAGCGCTTCGCCGGCACGCGCGCGGCGATCGACGCGGGCGTGGCGATCATCTACCAGGAGCTGCACTTGGTGCCCGAGCTGACGGTGGCCGACAACCTGATGCTCGGCCAGTTGCCGAACCGCTTCGGCGTGCTCGACGAGCGCGGCCTGGTGCGGCGCGCCACCGAGGCGCTGCAGCGCCTGGGCGAGCGCATCGATCCGCGCACGCCGGTCAAGGCGCTGTCGATCGGCCAGCGCCAGATGATCGAGATCGGCAAGGCGCTGATGCGCGACGCGCGCGTGATCGCCTTCGACGAGCCCACCAGCTCGCTGTCCGCGCGCGAGACCGAGAACCTGTTCCGCATCATCGACGCGCTGCGCGCCGACGGCCGCGCGATCATCTACGTCACGCACCGGATGGACGAGGTCTACACGCTGTGCGATCGCGTCACCGTGTTTCGCGACGGCCGGCATATCGAGACCTTCGAGTCGGTGGCCGATCTCGACCGCAACCGCCTGATCGCGGCGATGGTCGGCCGCTCGATCGCCGACGTCTACGGCTACCGGCCGCGCGAGGCCGGCGAGGTGCTGCTCGAGGCCAAGCAACTGCTGGGGCCGGGGCTGGCCGAGCCGATCTCGTTCGCCGCGCGGCGTGGCGAGATCCTGGGCTTCTTCGGCCTGGTGGGCGCGGGCCGCTCCGAGCTGATGAAGCTGATCTACGGCGCCACCCGCGCCAGCGCCGGCCACGTCGAGCTGGCCGGCCGGCGCGTGGCCTTCGCCAGCCCGCGCGACGCGGTGCGGGCCGGCGTCGCGCTGTGCCCCGAGGACCGCAAGCAGGAAGGCATCGTGGCGATCGCCTCGGTGGCCGACAACCTCAACATCAGCGCGCGTCGCCACTTCAGCCCGGCGCGCTTCCTGCTCGACGAGAAGCGCGAGCGCACGCTGGCGCGCGACTACATCGAGAAGCTGGCGATCAAGACGCGCGACGGCGATACCGCGATCGGCACGCTGTCGGGCGGCAACCAGCAGAAGGTGATCCTGTCGCGCTGGCTGGCCGAGCGCATCGAGGTATTCCTGATGGACGAGCCCACCCGCGGCATCGACGTGGGCGCGCGCGCCGAGATCTACGCGCTGCTGTACGGCCTGGCCGAGGCGGGGCGCACCGTGCTGATGGTGTCGAGCGACCTGGCCGAGGTGATCGGCGTGGCCGACCGCATCGTGGTGATGCGCGAGGGGCGCATCGCCGGCATCGTGCCCAAGGCCGAGGCCACCCCCGATCAACTGATCAAGCTGGCGCTGCCGCGCTGAACCGACTCACCGCGGCCGGCGAGCGCCGACGCGCCCGCCGCCGCACCGAACCGATGGACCCGAGATGAATCAAGCCATGCCGAAGGGAACGCCCGCCAGCAACGACACCGCGCCGATCACGCCATCGCGTGCGCGCATGTGGGACATGATCAACAAGTCGGGCATCGTGGTGGTGTTCGTGGTGCTGTTCGCGGTGTTGTCCGCGACGGTGCCGGACTTCCTCACGGTCCGCAATATCCAGGGCCTGCTGTTGTCGGTCACGCTGATCGGCTCGATCGCGGTGACCATGATGTTCGTGCTCGCGCTCGGCGAGGTCGACCTGTCGGTGGCCTCGATCGTCGCCTTCTCGGGCGTGGTGGCCTCCACCGTGATCACCGCCTCGCACAGCGTGCTGCTCGGCGTGGCGGCCGGCATCCTGGCCGGCGGCGCGGTGGGCCTGGTCAACGGCGTGCTGATCGCGCGCTTCCGGATCAATTCGCTGATCGCCACGCTGGCCATGATGGAGGCGGTGCGGGGCCTGGCCTTCCTGACCTCGAACGGCGATGCCGTGATGATCTCCGAGGAGCGTTTCTTCGAGCTCGGCAGCGGCGCCTTCCTCGGCATCTCGTTCCCGATCTGGAGCAACATCGTCGGCTTCGTGGTGTTCGGCTTCCTGCTCAAGAAGACCGTGTTCGGCAAGAACGTGCTGGCGGTGGGCGGCAACAGCGAGGCCGCGCTGCTGGCCGGCCTGCCGGTCACCCGCATCAAGGTCGCGGTGTTCGTGCTGCAGGGCCTGGTGACCGGCTTCGCCGGCGTGATGCTGGCCTCGCGCATGAGCCTGGGCGACCCCAAGACCTCGGTCGGGCTCGAACTCGGCGTGATCTCGGCCTGCGTGCTCGGCGGCGTGTCGCTGACGGGCGGCGTGGCCACCATCGCCGGCGTGCTGGTGGGCGTGCTGATCATGGGCGCGGTGCAGGACGCGATGAGCCTGATGAACGTGCCGACCTTCTACCAGTACCTGATCCGCGGCGGCATCCTGCTGCTGGCGGTGCTGTTCGACCAGTTCCGCCGCAGCAAGCGGGCGGTCTGAGCGGCGCGGGATCGGACGCGCCGCGCGTGCCTAGCGCGCGTCGCGGATCAGTTGCACGAGGCGCCGGCAATCCCTGGCCAGCCGCGTCTCGTCGAGGTTGGTCACGCTCAGCAGCAGGCCCTGCGGCCGCGGCGCCCGGCCGTACCAGGGCGACAGCGGCGTGGGTGCCAGGCCGAAGGGCAGCGCCTGCAGCGCCAGCTCGGTATCGACCACGGAATCGGGCAGTCGCGTGACCACCGCCGTGCCGGCCACCGCCAGCACCGACATCAGGTCCGCCGGCACGTCTCGCAACTGGCGCAGCAAGGCCTCGCGCTGCGCGGCATAGAGGCGCTTCATGCGGCGCAGATGGCGCAGATAGTGGCCGTCGCGCAGGAATTCGGCCACCGCGTGCTGGATCGAGGCGGCCGGGGCCGGCGCCAGGCAGGCCGCGATCTCGCCGAAACGGGCCGCCAGCTCGAGCGGCACCACCAGGAAGCCCAGGCGCAAGGCCGGGCTGATGGTCTTGCTGAAGCTGCCGATATGCAGCACGCGGCCGTGCTCGTCGAGCGAGGCCAGGGCGGGGGCGGCGCGCCCCGTGAGCTGCAGCTCGCTCAGGTAGTCGTCCTCGACGATCCAGCCGCCGCTGCGCCGGGCCCAGGCGAGCAGGGCCAGCCGCCGCGGCAGCGAGAGCGTCATGCCGAGCGGCGCCTGCTGGCCCGGCGTGACCACCGCCAGGGCGGCGCGCGGCGCGAGCGCGATGCCGGCTTGCACGTCGATGCCCTCGGCATCCACCGGCACCGGCTGCGTCTGCATCCCCGCCAGGTCCAGCGCGATGCGCGTGAGCGAAAAGCCGGGATCCTCGATCCAGGCCGGCCGGCCCTCGATGCCGAGCGCGCGGATCGCCAGCCCGAGCGCGCCGGAAAAGCCGGTGGTGACCAGCACCTGGGAGGGCTGGCAGCGCAGCCCGCGCGCCACCCCTAGGTAGGCCGCGATCTCCTTGCGCAGCGCCGGGTCGCCGCGCGGATCCGGGTAGCTGACGGGCGCCGCCGCGGCCTGGCGCGCGCCGCGCCTCAGCACGCGCGACCACAGCTTGAACGGGAACTCGGCCTGCGAGGGCACGCCCATCTGGAACGCCAGCGGCGCCGCGCCGAAGTCGCGGAACAGGCCCGCCAGCGGCAGCGCGTCGGGCGATCGCGCCGGCGCCTGGGCCAGCGGCGGGCGTTCGGCCACGCGCGTGCCGGCCGGGCCGAGCACCACCGCGAACTGCTCGTCGACCAGCCGCTCGTAGGCCACCCGCACCGTGCCGCGCGCCACGCCGAGCTGGGCCGCCAGGTCGAGCCAGGACGGCAGGCGCGCGCCGGCGGCGAGCTGGCCGGTCTCGATGGCGTGGCGGATCTCGCGGTAGATCTGGGTGGACAGGGAGGCGCCGGCGGCGCGGTCGAGTCCGATGCGGAGCTGGGTCATGGGCGCCATGGTACAGCCGGAATCCGCATTCTCGGGTCTGTTTTCTGGTCCGGGCCGGACGTAATCTGGCACGCCGGCGCCAATGCCCGCGCGAGCAGGCGCGCGCGGCGGGCGGCACCATCACCCGACAGGATCCGACCATGACAAGCCATGCCGCCTTCGGCATCGACCTTCCCGACAGCCAACTGGCGCGCGAGGCCACGCAGTTGATCCGCGATACCGAGAGCGAGCTGCTGTTCCGGCATTCGACGCGCGTGTATTGCTGGGCCGCGCTGCTTGGCGCCCAGCGCGGCCTGGTGTTCGACCGCGAACTGCTCTACGTGGCCGCCATGTTCCACGACATCGGCCTGTGCGAGCACTACCACCACAGCCCGCTGCGTTTCGAGGTGGACGGCGCGAACGCGGCGCGCGATTTCCTGCGCGGCCACGGCATCGACGCGCACGATATCGACAAGGTCTGGGCCGCCGTCGCGCTGCACACCACGCCCGGCATCCCCGAGCACATGCACCCGGAGATCGCGCTGATCCAGGCCGGCGCCGGCATGGACGTGGCGGGGCGCGGCTTCGATCAGTTCAGCGACGCGCAGCGCGAGGCCGTGGTGGCCGCCTACCCGCGCGAGAGCGGTTTCGCCGAGCGGATGATCGAGGTGTTCTACCAGGGCCTCAGGCACCGCCCGGCCACCACCTTCGGCACCTTCAACGACGATTTCCTGGCGCACAAGGATCCCGGCTTCGCGCGCGTGAACCTGTGCAGCGTGATGCTGAATTCGCGCTGGGAGCGCTGAGCGCGCCCCCGTGGCGACGCCTTTCTACACCGCTTCGAGCGCTTGCGCGAGATCGGCCAGCAGGTCGTCGAGATGCTCGATGCCGATCGACAGCCGCACGGTTTCCTCGCGCACGCCGGCCTTGGCCAGTTCCTCGGGCGAGAGCTGGCGGTGGGTGGTCGAGGCGGGGTGGGTGGCGAGCGACTTCGCGTCGCCGATATTGACCAGCCGCGTGAACAGCTTCAGCGCGTCCTGGAAGCGGGCGCCGCCGGCGCGGCCGCCGCGCACGCCGAAGGTCAGGATGCCGGGGCCGCGCCCCGACAGGTAGCGCTGCGCCAAAGCATGGTCGCGATGCTCGGGCAGTCCCGAGTAGTCGACCCATTCCACCTTGCCGTGGCCTTGCAGGAAGCGCGCCACGCCCAGCGCGTTGGCGCTGATCCGGTCGATGCGCAGGCCGAGCGTCTCGATGCCCTGCAGGATCAGGAAG
The DNA here is from genome assembly GCF_007828315.1 of Burkholderia sp. SJZ089. Taxonomy (NCBI): domain Bacteria; kingdom Pseudomonadati; phylum Pseudomonadota; class Betaproteobacteria; order Burkholderiales; family Burkholderiaceae; genus Burkholderia; species Burkholderia sp. SJZ089. Next base: position 384,895 of record NZ_VIUM01000004.1, read on the forward strand.
GCGTTGAAGGGCGAGATCGCCGCGCCGGTATTGCGCAGCGGCACCACGCGCGCGCGGCCGATATAGGCGGCCTCGCCGAAGGCTTCCGTGTAGACCACGCCGTGATAGCTGACGTCGGGCTCGTTGAGGCGGCGAAAGCGCTCGGCGTGCTCGGCCCAGCGAAAGCGCCCCGAATCGACGATCGCGCCGCCGATCGCGGTGCCGTGCCCGCCCAGGTACTTGGTCAGCGAGTGCACCACGATGTCGGCGCCGTGCTCGAAGGGCCGCAGCAGGTAGGGCGAGGGCACCGTGTTGTCGACGATCAGCGGCACGCCGTGGCGATGCGCGATCTCGGCCAGCGCGGCGATGTCGGTGATGTTGCCGAGCGGGTTGCCCACCGATTCGACGAAGATCGCCTTGGTGCGGGCGTCGATCAGGGCGGCGAAGCTGTCCGGCTCGCGCGGATCGGCGAAGCGGGTGCCGATGCCGTATTGCGGCAGCGTGTGGGCCAGCAGGTTGTAGGTGCCGCCGTAGAGCGTGCTCGACGAGACCAGGTTGTCGCCGGCCTCGGCGATGGTCAGGATCGCGTAGGTCACGGCGGCCTGGCCCGAGGCCAGCGCCAGCGCGCCGACGCCGCCCTCGAGCAGGGCGAGGCGCTGCTCCAGCACGTCCTGGGTCGGGTTCATGATGCGCGTGTAGATGTTGCCGGGCACCTTCAGGTCGAACAGGTCGGCGCCGTGCTGCGTGTCGTCGAAGGCGAACGCCGCCGTCTGGTAGATCGGCACGGCCGCGGCGCGCGTGGTCGGGTCGGGGCGGTAGCCGCCGTGCACGGCGATGGTGTCGAGATGCCAGTCGGCGGGTTCGCGGGCGGTGGTCATGCGGGCTCCTCCTGGTGGTTCGTCGGTTCGGGATCCCGACGATTATAGGAAGCGCCGTCGCGCCGGCTTAGCGCGATTTCTTCGATCGATATGCCTGCCGCGCAGCCGCTGCGGCCCCTCGCGAGCTTGCCTGCGAAGGGCCGCGACGGATCATTGCGCGTAGCCGGGATTCTGGCGGTCGAGCTTGCGCAGCAGCGACGGCCAGACCAGGGTGCCCGGGCCCTGGTTGGTGGTGACGGCGGCCATCTGGCGGGTGATGCCGTCGAGGATCGGTTGGCCGATCGTGCGCAGCTTGCCGCCGCCGGCCTGCGCGCGCACCTGCATCATGCAGGCGGCCTCGAAGAAGTACATCGCGACGAAGGCCTCGGCCGGCGAGGCGCCCACCGTCAGCAGGCCGTGGTTGCGCAGCATCAGGTGCGTGTGGCGGCCGAGGTCGGCCACCAGGCGCGGTTTCTCCTCGTCCTCCAGCGCGATGCCCTCGTAGTCGTGGTAGCCGAGCGAGCGCAGCACGATCAGCGAATGCTGGGTCAGCGGCAGCAGCCCGTCCTCCTGGGCCGACACCGCCGTGCCGTTGATCGAATGCACGTGCATCACGCAGTGCGCGTCCTCGCGCGCGGCATGCACGGCGCTGTGGATCACGAAGCCGGCCGGGTTGATCTCGTAGGGCGAATCCGACACCTTGCGCCCGTCCAGGTCGACCTTCACCAGCGAGGAGGCCGTCATTTCCTCGAAACCCATGCCGTAGGGGTTGATCAGGAAGTGATGCTCGGGGCCCGGCACGCGCGCCGAGATGTGGGTGAAGATCAGGTCGTCCCAGCCGAACAGCGCCGTCAGGCGGTAGCAGGCCGCGAGGTTGACGCGCATCTCCCATTCCTCGGGGCTGATGTCGGAACGGCGGGCGGATATGATGGCGTTCATCCGTGTCTCCTGGGGTTCGTCGTCTCGTGAGGGGCCGGCGCGGCAGGGCGCGCGCGGCGGCCATGCCGCGATCATCGGCAATCGCGCCCGGCCTGGCTGTCGGCTCGCCGACACGGCAGCCGGTTTGCGCATTCTGCCGCGAAACGCGAGCAAGCGAGACGGAGCGGTCTGCTCACCGCCTCCGGCTCCCGCCCGGCCGCCGGCGCGCCCCGGAGCGACCTGCTACACTGAGCCGCCCCGATTTCCCCCTCAAGCGCCATGACCCTCGCGCCAGCCGGCATCCTCGCCGGCGCCACGCCGCTCAATCCGCAATGGCTGCGAACCTTCGAGATGCTGGTCGAGACCGGCAACTTCACGCGCGCGGCCGAGCGGCTCGGGCTCACCCAGGCGGCGGTCAGCCAGCACCTGCGACACCTGGAGGACCAGCTCGGCCTGCTGGTGATCCGGCGCCCGCGCGGCATCGACATCACGCCGACCGGCCGCGTGGTGCTCGACTACTGCGCGGAGCTGGCGCGCGCCGACCAGCGCCTGCGCAGCCGCCTCGCCGAGGCCGACGCCGATTGCGGCGAGATCAGCCTGATCACGCCGGGCAGCATCGGCCTGGTGATGGCGCCCTGGCTGCTCGACATGCAGCTCGCCACGCCGGGCCTGGTGGTGCGCCATCGCTTTGCGCCCGATCGCGAGGTGCTCGACGCGGTGCTCTCGAATCTCTACGAGGTCGGGCTGGTCACGCTCAAGCCCGACGACGAGCGGCTGGCCGTGAGCCGCTTCGCCGAGGAGCCGCTCGAGCTGGTGGTGCCGGCCGACGACTACGTGAGCCACTGGGCGGACCTGGAACGGCTCGGCTTCGTCGATCATCCCGATGGCCTGGCGATGGCCAGCCGCCTGCTGAGCCGGCGCTTTCCCGACAATCCCGGCGTGCGCGGCCTGCCGCGCCGGGCCTTCACCAACCAGGTGGGGCTGATCCTGGAGCCGGTGGCGCGCGGCCTGGGCTTCACCGTGATCCCGCGTTACGCGCGCCAGGCCTTCGCGCGCCAGGAGGCGATCCGCGTGATCGAGTGCGGCGCCTCGGTGGTCGATACGCTGTGGCTGATCCACCGCTCGGAATGGACGCTTTCGGGGCGCATGCTGCGCGCGGTCGAGGCGTTGCGGCATCGGCTGCACACCACCTGCCCCTGACCCGAGCCGGGCAGGACGTCTGCGCGCCTGGCCGGGGAAAAAGGTTCCGATCGCGCCGCGACGCTAGAATGAGCGATCCCGAGCGAGGCGCGTCCGGCGCCTCGGGCATCACCGGAACAGGAGAGTCCATGCAGCGATCCCCGCAGCGCGCCGCCCGGCGCCACGACGTCCGCGATTTCTTTCGCCGCCCCGAGCGCACCGGCTTCCAGCTTTCGCCGGACGGCCGTCATCTGTCCTTCCTGGCGCGTCATGAGGGCCGGCTCAACGTGTTCGTGCAGGCCATCGACGAGCGCGGCCGCCCGCTCGGCCAGGCGCGCGCGCTGACCCATGAATCGCAGCGCGACATCGGCGGCTACGCGTGGAAGAACAACGATCGCGTGCTGTTCGTGAAGGACTTCGGCGGCGACGAGAACTACCACGTGCTGTCGGTGCCGATCGACGGCGGCGAGATCCTCGACCTGACGCCGTTCGAGCGCGTGCGCGCCGGCATCATCGATGCGCTGATCGAGGACGAGCGGCACGTGCTGATCTCGCACAACCAGCGCGACGCCAGCGTGTTCGACGTGTTCCGCGTCGACGTGGCGAGCGGCGAGGCCACGCTGATCGCCGAGAACCCCGGCAACATCCTCGGCTGGATGACCGACCACGACAGCAAGCTGCGCGTGGCGGTGGCCGGCGACGGCGTGAACCAGACCCTGCTGTATCGCGAGCGCGAGGACGAGCCGTTCCGCCCGGTCGTCACCACCAACTTCCGCGAGACGCTCTCGCCGCTGATGTTCAGCTTCGACAACCGCAAGCTCTACGTGCTGTCGAATCGCGGCCGCGACCGCGTCGCGATCTACGAGTTCGATCCGGTCACGGGCGAGGAGGGCACGTTGCTGTTCGAGCACGACAAGGTCGACGTGAAGGGCATGGGTTATTCGTACCAGCGCCGCGTGCTGACCACCATCTGGTACGAGGAAGCCAAGATCGGCAGGCATCACCTGGATTCGTTCACCGAGCAACTGCATGCCGATCTCGACGCGCGCGTGCCGAGCGGCGAGGCCAGCATCGTCAGCTACACGCGCGACGAATCGCGCATGCTGGTGCGCAACGCCTCGGACGTATCGACGGGTTCGATCTGGCTCTACGACGTCGCCTCGCGCGAGCTGACCGAGCTGGCAACCCTGACGCCGTGGCTCGACGCGGCCGACATGGCGCCGATGCGGCCGATCGAATACCGCTCGCGCGACGGGCTGACGATCCACGGCTACCTGACGCTGCCGGTCGGCTACGAGCTCGACGGCGGGGCGCTCGCCGACGCTGACAAGCTGCCGCTGATCGTCAATCCGCACGGCGGCCCCTGGGCGCGCGACCACTGGGGCTTCAACCCCGAGGTGCAGATGCTGGCCAACCACGGCTACGCGGTGCTGCAGATGAATTTCCGCGGCTCGATCGGTTATGGCCGCGCGTTCTGGGAGGCGAGCTTCGGCCAGTGGGGCCGCACCATGCAGAACGATATCGACGACGGCGTGGACTGGCTGGTCGGGCAGGGCATCGTCGACCCGAAGCGGATCGGCATCTACGGCGCCAGCTACGGCGGTTACGCCACGCTGGCCGGCGTGACCTTCACGCCCGAGCGCTACGCGGCGGCCATCGACTACGTGGGCGTGTCGAACCTGTTCACCCTGCTCGAGTCGATGCCGCCTTACTGGAAGCCGCTGCTGGAGATGATGTACGAGCAGATCGGCGACCCCACCACCGAGGCCGGGCGCCAGCAACTGCACGACGCCTCGCCGCTGTTCTTCGCCGATCGCATCGTCACGCCGTTGTTCGTCGCGCAGGGCGCCAACGATCCGCGCGTCAAGCAGGCCGAGAGCGACCAGATCGTCGAGGCGCTGCGCTCGCGCGGCATCGACGTGCAGTACATGCTCAAGGAGAACGAGGGGCACGGCTTCGCCAACGAGGAGAACCAGTACGAGTTCTACGAGGCGATGATCGCCTTCCTCGATACGCACCTGGGCGGCAAGCGGGGCGCCTGAGGCACTCCGCGTTCCCGACGAGCCTGCCCCCCGCGCTCTAGGCCCCGGCCGCGGCGCGCCTGGATGCGCCGCGAGCCGGTTTGGCCGGCGCGGCCGATGCGCCCGTGTCGCCCGACGCCACGCCGCCTTTCTGGCTCTCCCCGCCGGCCTTCGCGCCGGCTTTTTTTTCACCCGCGTGCGCCGCGCCCAGGCATTCCTGGAACAGCAGCGCGGCCCGCGACGGCTGCGGCGAGCGGCGGAACAGGCTGACGAAGCGGCAGCGATAGTGGAAGCGCCGCGGCGCGATCGCCTGCATGCGCCCGGCGCGCTCGAAGCTCTCGGCGTAATGGTCGGGCAGGAAGCCGAGGAACTTGCCCGACAGGACCAGGGTGGCCACCGATTCCTGGTCCGAGGCGGTCGCGCTGCGCGTGAGCCTGGCGCGATGCGTGAGCTTCAGGTTGGGCGAATGGAAGCCGAGCCCGGCGAAGGCGTGTTCGCGGATGCCGTCCCAGTTCAGCTTGTCGTGCGCGGCGCCGAACAGCGGATGGCCGGCGCCGCAGTAGAGCAGCATGCGTTCCTCGAACAGCTCGGTATAGACCAGGCTGCCCGAGCTGCGATGCTCGGGGATGATGCCGATCTGGTAGCTGCCGTCGATCACGCCGCGCTCGATCTCCTGGATCGAGGCCACGTGCAGGTTCAGCACCACCTCGGGCGCGGCCTCGGTGAAACGGCGGATCGCCTCGGCCACGCGCGCCGCCGGGTTGGTGGCGGTCTTGTCGAACATGGCCACCTGCAGCTCGCCGCCCATGCGGTCGTGGATGCCGTCCACGCGGGCGCGGAACGCCTCCAGCGAGACCAGCAGGCGCAGGGTTTCCTCGTAGACGGTCTGCCCCTCTGGCGTCAGGGTGAAGCCGGCGCGGCCGCGCCGGCACAGCACCAGGCCGAGCCGCGTTTCCAGGTCCTTGACGTGGCGGCTGATGGTGGAGATGCCGATATTGAGTTCCAGTTCGGCGGCGGCCATCCCGCCGCATTGCACCACCACCTTGAAGACGCGCAGCAGGCGCAGGTCCATGTCGCTGAGCTGGCCGAGCAGGGCGCGATGCTTGGGGTTTCTTACTTGCATGAATGCTCAAGTGAACATTGATATTGCGATATTCACAAGACTATCTGGCGACCCAACAATGCGCAACACACTGAACCCACCGAGGAGCGCCGCGCGCCTGCCGACATGACCGACACCGTGACCACCCCGCAAGCGGACGCGATCCGCACCGACGCCGCCTGGCTCGAGGCCCACTGGATGCCGTTTACCGGCAACCGCCAGTTCAAGCGCGACCCGCGCCTGATCGTGGAGGGCAAGGGCGCCTATTACACCGACGCCGAAGGCCGCAAGATCTTCGACGGCCTGTCCGGCCTCTGGTGCTGCGGGCTGGGCCATGGCCGCAGCGAGATCACCGAGGCGGTCAGCCGCCAGATCGCCAAGCTCGATTATTCGCCTGCCTTCCAGTTCGGCCATCCGCAATCCTTCGAACTGGCCAACAAGATCAAGGACCTGACGCCCGCCGGCCTCGACTACGTGTTCTTCACCGGCTCGGGCTCGGAAGCCGCCGATACCTCGCTGAAGATGGCGCGCGCCTACTGGCGCGCCAAGGGCAAGGGCAGCAAGACGCGCCTGATCGGCCGCGAGAAGGGCTACCACGGCGTGAACTTCGGCGGCATCTCGGTGGGCGGGATCGGGCCGAACCGCAAGCTGTTCGGCCAGGGCATCGAGGCCGATTTCCTGCCGCACACGCAACTGGCCCAGAACAAGTTCTCGCGCGGCCTGCCCGAGCAGGGCGCCGAGCTGGCCGATCGCCTGCTGGAGCTGATCGCGCTGCACGACGCCTCCAACATCGCCGCGGTGATCGTCGAGCCGTTCTCGGGCTCGGCCGGCGTGGTGGTGCCGCCCAAGGGCTACCTGAAGCGCCTGCGCGAGATCTGCACCGCGCACGACATCCTGCTGATCTTCGACGAGGTGATCACGGGCTTCGGCCGCGCCGGCGCGATGACGGGCGCGGACGCCTTCGGCGTGTCGCCCGACATCCTGAACTTCGCCAAGCAGGTCAGCAACGGCACCCAGCCGCTGGGCGGCGTGGTGGCGACCAAGGAGATCTACGACACCTTCATGGCCGCGGGCGGCCCCGACTACATGCTGGAGTTCCCGCACGGCTACACCTATTCGGCGCACCCGGTGGCCTGCGCGGCCGGCAACGCGGCGCTGGACCTGCTGGTCAAGGAAGACGGCGTGGGCCGCGTGCGCGCGCTGGCGCCGCATTTCGAGAACGCCGTGCATGGCCTGCAGGGCGTGCGCCACGTGGCCGACATCCGCAACTTCGGCCTGGCGGCCGGCATTACCATCGAGGGCGCGCCTGGCGAGCCGGGCCGCCGCCCGTTCGAGGTGGCGATGCGCTGCTGGGAGAAGGGTTTCTACGTGCGCTACGGCGGCGACACGATCCAGCTCGCGCCGCCGTTCATTTCGGAGCCGCGCGAGATCGACAACCTGGTCGGTGCGCTGGCCGAGGCGCTGAACGCGACGGCCTGAACCGGCGTCGAGAGGATTCGAGGCACGAGGAGACACCGGCCGGCGCCGCCCATGCGGCGCTCGCCCGGGCAGAAACGAAGCGGCACCGGTCATGCATGGCCGGTGCCGCTTTTTTCATGGCGGCGGCCTATCCGCCGGCGGCGATAAGCAATTGCCGCCGGCGCCGATAAGGTTTGCCGGAATCGATATTGGTCGCGATCCAGGCCATTCGATAGATTCGACGGATTGTCGTCCGACCGCGCGGCGGCTCTGCCCGGCGCGGTCTTTCCGAGCGGAGATATCGAATCATGAGCAAACCCATCCGGTTCAACGCCTTCGAGATGAACTGCGTCGGGCACCAGTCGCCGGGGCTGTGGGCCCATCCGCGTGACCGCTCCTGGCAGTACAAGGACCTCGAATACTGGACCGACCTGGCCAGGACGCTGGAGAAGGGCATCTTCGACGGCATCTTCATCGCCGACGTGATCGGCTATTACGACGTCTACCAGGGCAGCAACCATCACGCGCTGCACCAGGGCGTGCAGATCCCCGTCAACGATCCGATCCAGCTCGCCGCGCCGATCGCGCTGGCCACCGAGCACCTCGGCATCGGCATCACCGCCTCGACCTCGTTCGAGCATCCCTATACCTTCGCGCGCCGGCTCTCGACGGCCGACCATCACAGCAAGGGGCGGGTGGGCTGGAACATCGTCACCTCCTACCTGGAAAGCGGCGCGCGCAACCTGGGCCAGACCGGCCTGGAAGGGCACAACGACCGCTACGAGATCGCGGCCGAATACCTGGAGGTGCTCTACAAGCTGTTCGAGGGAAGCTGGGAGGACGGCGCGGTGCTGCGCGACCGCGAGCGGCGCATCTTCGCCGACCCCGCCAGGATCCACCCGATCCGCCACCGGGGCAAGCATTTCGACGTGCCCGGCTACCACCTCTGCGAGCCCTCGCCGCAGCGCACGCCGGTGCTCTACCAGGCCGGCGCCTCGGGCTCGGGCAAGGCCTTCGCGGCGCAACACGCCGAATGCGTGTTCGTGGCCGCGCCCACCCGCGCGACCCTGCGCGACTACGTGGCCGACATCCGGCGGCGCGCGATCGAGGCGGGCCGCGATCCGGCCAGGCTGCTGATCTACACGCTGGTGACGATCGTGGTCGACGAGACCGACGCCAAGGCGCAGGCGAAGTTCGAGGACTACCAGCGCTATGTGTCCTACGACGGCTCGCTGGTGCTGATGTCGGGCTGGACCGGCATCGACTTCGGCCAGTACGCGCCGACCGATCTGGTCAAGCGGGTCGAGACCAATGCCATCGTCTCGGCCGTCGAGCATCTGGCGGGCGGCGACAAGAGCTGGACCATCGACGAACTGGCGCGCTTCGGCGGCATCGGCGGGCTGGGGCCGGTGTTCGTCGGCTCGCCCGCGACGGTGGCCGACATCCTGCAGGAATGGGTCGAGGAGACCGGCGTGGACGGCTTCAACCTTGCCTATGCGCTGGCCCACGAGAGTTTCGAGGACGTGGTTGGTTATCTGGTGCCGGAACTGCAGCGGCGCGGCGTGTACCCGAACGCCTACCGGCCCGGCACGCTGCGCGAGAAGCTGTTCGGCGAGGGGCCGCGGCTTGGCGAGGCGCATCCCGGCGCGGCGTATCGCGACTTGTCGCGGTTCGCGCCGCCCGAGGCGGGCGGGGAGGCCAAGGAGGATGAGGCCGCCGGCGCCGAGGCGCTCGCGAGATAGTTAATTGGAATCCATTCAATGGAATGGCAGTGACTTTCCTTCAGTCCCGGGGGGAGGTCGGGAGCGGATATGCCGGGAGCGTTGGTCGATGTGAGGACTTGCCGCGTTCCAACGCCGCATAAAAAAAGCGGACGCCACGCGTCCGCCAAGAGGTTTGAGCAAAACGAACTACGGTTGCCGGCGGCAGGGCACCGCCGGCAAGCGCATGATACCGAATTCGATACGTTATATCATCGCCGATTCCTCAAGAATCAGCAGTGATTGATCGACATCGGGCAGGACGAAAAAGACAAAGCCCCGCGCCAGGCAGAGCCTGGCGCGGGGCTTGCGGACCGCTTCGGGGCAGCTTGGCGGCGATTCAGGCGCGGCGATCGTTGCGCACGGTGGCGCGAACCGGGCCGCGCGCGTAGCTGGTGGCGGCTTTCAGCTGGAGTTGCGACTGGAGTTCGAACAGGGCCCATGCGTCGCGCAGCATCGCGCCGACCTGGGACAGGAACGAAGGCTTACGGGTTTGGGATTGCTTGGCGTTCGACATGATGATCGTATGTGCAAGAGTGACTAGGGTTACTGCTTAGGTGTTAACCCTGACGATAGACTTGGGGCGCGCCGAAGTCAACGGTCACGATGCGAGGCTTGACTCGAATTGACGAAGCGTTGCGAAAACGCCTCGATGGGAAATGTCGTGCCGGATCACCGGCACGGGAGGGGAAAGGAAGACGGGACGGGGAAGGCGGGGGTCGCACCGCAGCCGGGTTGGCGCGCCGGCCACGGCGCTGAGCGTGGCTTACAGGTAGCCGTAACAGGCCTTGAGCCTGGCGTAGTCGTAGAAATGGCTGCCGGCCGAGAGCTTGGCGCCGTCGCAGGCGGCCTGGAAATCGGTCTCGCGCTCGTTGTAGAGCATGCGCACCGCCAGGCTGGTGCCGTTGCGGTACACGTCCCATTGCACGTTGGCCGCCATCGGCGAGACCTGGTCGCCGCGCCAGGGGTTGTTGTCGTAGCGGTAGGTCTGCGCGGCCGGCACCGGCACGAACACGTTCTTCAGGTTCATCGCCGAGGCGAACGGGATGATCTCCTCGGCGTGCGTGAAGCGCAGCTTGGCGGCGTTGCCCAGGTCGCCGCGCGCCACGGCGTCCACCTGGGCGAAGAAATCGTCGCGCAGGATGGTCGCCATCCGGTAGGTGACCGGGTTGGCCTCCTGCACGCCCGGCCCTTTCTGGTAGAAGTCGGCCGCGTCCTGCAGATAGGCGAGATAACGCGCCTGCGGCGCCGCGATGTATTTCTCCATGCTCACGCCGCCGGTTTCGGTCTTCATCGCCGGCGCCACCTGCAGCAGGTTGTAGAGCACGTTGGCGGCGTCGACGGCCGACTTGATGGTGGTCTTGCCGTCGCCCTTGAGCGTGTTGCTGAACAGCGCGTCGGCGGACGCGAAGCTGTAGCTGCCGGTGTTCGCGAAGGTATAGCCGCTGGTGCCGAGCCTGGCGAGGAAGGCCGGCGTGACGAGCGCCGACATCACCGTCTGCGCGACCTCGCCGGCCTGCGGCGAGGCATTGATCTCGGCGAGCTTGGCGGCGACGGTCGCGTCGCTCGAATAGGCCTGGTAGGCGAGGCTGTCGCGGTAGGTGGCGTAGTTCGCGTCGCTGGTGGTGCTGACCAGGTCGGTGGCCGCCTTCAGCGAGTGGAAATAGAGCAGGAAGCGGTTGGTGCCCGCCGGCTGCGCGACGGGCGCGCCTTCCGGATAGGGCGCCGGCGCGGCCGGCAGCGTGATGCTGGCCGCCAGCACCGGTCGCGCGGCCACCAGCGCGCCGGAGAAATAGGTGGAGCTGTCGACCGCGCGATCCTGGCCGGAATTGACCACCACCACCTTGCGCGAGCCGTCGAACAGCGGCGACATCCGCTGCAGCAGGCGCGCGGCGAGCTGCTGGTGCTCGCGGATGCCGGCTTGCGTGAGGTTGCCGTAGCCGGGCGTCGAGATACCGGCCACGCCGTAACCGAGCAGCGCATTGGCTTTCATCATCGCGAAGGTATCGGCCTTCAGTTGCTTGCCGAGCTCGGTCAGCGCGCCATCGGCCTCGGCCTTCTGCAGCATCGCGTAGATCGCGCCGTCGTACTTGAAACCCGACAGGCCGCGCGAGCCGTGCCGCGCCACCAGTTCCACGTAGATCGGCGCATAACCTGCCGGCGGCGCCTCGTAGGTCGAGGCGTCCTGCTGCGGTTGGTAGGGCGTCTTGGTCTGGTAGAAGGTCTCGGCGGCCGCCGCGGGCGGCGTGGCCGGCGGGGTGGCGGGCGATGATGGCTGCTGCGCGGCCGGGCTGGCCGGCGTGTCGGTCGAATCGGAGCCGCAGGCGGCAAGGAAACAGGCGGCGGCGATCAGGGTCGCGCGGCAGGTCAGGGCAATCATGTTCGCGGGCGGGCTCGCTGCTGGCCGTCCCGCGCGGCGGCGCGGGACGGCGGTGGAAAAATCGAGCCGCGAGTGTCGCAGAGGATTTTGACAGCAGAAAGTCGGCGAATGGAAAGCTTGGCTTCGATGGCGCGCCGCGAGCTGGCCGCGCCGGCTGCCGGCGGGCGATGCTCAGCTGCCGAAATAGATGTTGCAGAAGCTGGCCGGGCCGACGCAATCGGGCTGAGTCCGCGCGGGTACCTGCCGCGTGTGGCGGGCTTGATGGGCCTGCGCCTGCGAGGCCGGCGCGGCGCCGTTGTCGTTCGGGGCGGCGGGAGCCTGGGCCTGCGCGGCACAGGCGGCGGACAGGGCGAGCGAGGCGAGGGCGAATTGCAGCGACTTCATGATGTGTTCTCCTGAACAGATGCCGTTGTTGCGGCGGTGAAGTCACTATAAAAGCGGGCCCTGGCGCGATTAAGCCGTCCGCCTGGAGAGCATCTTTCCATTTCGTGGAGAGATCGATGCGCGATCAGCGCCGCGGTTCGCGGAAGCGCCGCCGCGCACGCACGAACGGCGCGTCGCGGTCGAGCAGGGCGGTGCGGATGAAGTGCAGCCCGACCAGCAGCCTGCGCATGCGCCGTCGTTCGCCGTCGGCGGCGTCCCAGGCAGGTCGGGCGCGCAGGATCGCGCGGATCGCCAGCTCCACCGATCGTTGCGCCTGCAACAGCCGCCGCGCGTCGGGTGCCTCGAACAGCTCGGGCAGCAGGCGCAACGCGCGACGCACCGGCGCGAGCCAGCGCAGCGCGCCGGCCGCGCGCGCCGTCGCGAACGGCGCCAGTTCGCCGCGCAGGTCGATCACGGCATGGCCGATCTCGAGCGTGACGAACAGCCAGCGCAGCGCCTGGCGATGCCGCGCCGAGCGCTTCATCAGCAGTTGCCGCAGATGCGAGGCCAGCTCGTGCGCGCCGCTCTGGAAGCGCGCGTGCAGGCCGTCGAGCGGCGCCTCGCAGGCCAGCCTGACGCGGCCGCGCAGGTCGTGCTGGATGCGCGCGATCAGCCAGGGCATCTCGGTCGGGAAGATCACCGCGAACACCAGCGCGGCCGTGAGCATCGCCGCGACCACCGCGATGCCGTTGTTGAGCAGCAGCTCGGGCTGGTAGACGATGAGGTTGTCGGGGCCGGCGAGCAGGCAGAAGAACACGATGAAGCCGACGCCGACGCCCGACAGGGCGGGCCGCGTCGTCAGGTAGACGCTGGCGGCGAGGATCGGCGCGAGCGTCGCGCAGAGCAGCGCGAAGCCGTCGATGTTCGGATAGAGATGGCAGGTGACGAGATAACCGGCCAGCGTCGCCAGCGCGGCGCCGGCCGCCATCTGCGCGACGAAGCGCGGCGCGCGCGGCGAGGTGGAGCTCAGCGCGCAGGCGATCGCCGCGGCGATGGTGGCGAGGCCGCCGCTGGGCCAGGCCGTCGCCAGCCAGAAGGCGCCCACCACGGCGAGCACCACCACGCTGCGCACGAAGGTGAAGGCGACGAACACCCCATTGGTGCGCAGCGTGTAGCGCGGCACGTCGCCGTCGGTTTCGAGCACGTGCGTGTCGTGGGCCAGCGAGGCGCGGGTCTGCGCGTAACCGAGGAACTCGTCGGCGAAGCGCGACAGCAGTTCGATCGCGGTATCGAAGTCGAGCAGGTCGTCGGGCGTGCCGGCGGCGATCGCGAGCCGCGACTCGCGCGCCTGCGCCGGCAGCGTGGCCAGTTGGCGGCTCAGGTCGAGCAGGGCGCCGGCCGGCCGAGGCGCGGCGTCTCCCATGCCTTCCGCACCTTCCGCCTGCAACGCGCCGAGCGCGGCCGCCAGCCGTTCCAGGTGCGGGGCCAGCGCCGCCAGCACGGCTTGCGCGCGCCGATGCACCAGCCGCTTGTGCAACTGGCGCAGCGCATGCAGCCGCGTGCAGGTGCTGACGAACTCGCCGTTCAGGCGCGCCAGGCGCCGGCTGCGCGCGCGGATGCGCGGATCCTCGAAGGAGGCGTAGGCGCGGATCGCGTCGAAGCCGACGATGTCATCGACGAAGTCGGCGAAACGCCGCTCGAACTCGCCGCGTTCGAGCCGGCCGCCCAGCGCCGCCGCCGCGAAGGCCACGAAGCGCGCGTGCCGCGCGTTCAGCGAGCGCATCAGCGCGCGGCTCGAACTGAGCGGCAGCACCAGCGCGCTGACGGCCGCCGAGCAGACGATGCCCACCGTGACCTCGGCCGCGCGCGTGAGCGCCGACAGGAACAGCGCGTCGGGCGTCATCACGGCCGGGATGCCGATCAGCGCGGCGGTGTAGCCGGCCAGCACGTAGCCGTACCAGCGGAAGTGCCGGTTGCGCACCGCGCAGGCGATGCACAGGCCGATCCACAGCGTGATGCCGGCCATGTAGAGCCCGGGCTGCTGGGCGAACAGCCCGCCCAGCGCCAGCGCGGCCGCCAGGCCGACCACCGTGCCGATCGTGCGATAGAAGGCCTTGGCGAACACCATGCCGCTCATCGGCTGCATCAGCACGAACACGGTGGTCATGGCGATGCGCGGCTGGGACAGCTCGAAGCGCATCGCGATGCCCATCGCCAGCAGCGCGGCGCCCACCGTCTTGGCCAGGTGCAGCCAGACCAGGCCGTCCGAGAGCGCCCAATCGCGCGCGAGGCGCCCGAGCGGCGCGAGTCGTGCCGGCGCGCGACGGATTTCGGCGGCGGCACGGGGGGAGGCGGATGCGGATTTCATCAAGGCGACGAGAGGCTGGTGGGGCGCAGGCGCGGCGGTTCAAGGAGGGATGGCCGGCGTGCCGTGGCGAATCGGAACGATGCGGCGCAGATTGTAGAAGTCCGATAAACGCCCATTAACGCGGGTCAGGGGAAACCAGAGTTGCTGTACCGGTAACAATCGGATAAGCGCGCGGTAGGACAATGGCGCCTTCCCTGGCCGTCCCCCGATAAGCATGGACACCTTGCAAAACATGCGGGTCTTCGCCCGCGTGGTGGAAGCGGGCAGCTTCACCGCCGCCGCGCTGTCGCTCAACTCGACCACCGGCGCCATGTCGCGCGCCGTCTCGGAGCTGGAGGCGCGCCTGCGCACGCGGCTCATGAACCGCTCGACGCGTCGCCTCTCGCTGACGCCGGCCGGCGAAAGCTACCTGCTGCGCTGCCGGCAGATCCTCGCCGACGTCGACGCGGCCGAGGAGGAGGCGAGCTGCGCGCACGAGCGGCCATCGGGCCTGTTGCGCCTGCACAGCTACGCCAGCATCGGCCAGCACTACGTATTGCCGGCGCTCAACGCCTATCGCGAGCAGCGTCCCGAGGTCTCGGTCGAGCTGACCCTGTCGCAGCGCGTGCCCGACCTGTTCGACGGCAGCAGCGACATGGCCGTGGTGACGGCCTCGTCCCTGCCCGATTCGGAGCTGGTCTCGTATCGGCTCGGCGAGACCTTCAGCATCCTGTGCGCCTCGCCCGCCTACCTGCGTTCTCGCGGCGCGCCGGCCACGCCCGCCGAACTGGCCGCGCACGACTGCCTGACGCTGCAGACACCCGCCTTCCCGACCCACGACTGGCTGCTCGAAACCCGCCAAGGCCAGGTCGAGCAGATCCGCGTCAGCGGGCCGGTGCAGACCAATACCGCCGAATCGCTGGCGGTGGCGATCGGCGAGGGCGTGGGCATCGGCATGCTGCCGCTGTATGCCGCGATCGGCCTGCTGCGCGACGGCTCGCTGATGCGCGTGCTGCCGGCGCACACGCTGCAGCGCATGAGCATCTACGCGCTGTACCCGTCGCGCCGCTTCGTCGACGCGAAGGTGCGCACCTGGGTGGAGTTCCTGCGCGCCGACCTGCCCGATCGCATCGCGCGCGACGAGGCGATGCTGGCCTCGCTCGACGCGCGCATGCGCGCCGCGCTCGACTCCACCCGCCGCAGCGGCGTCACGCCCTGAAGCCGCGGCGCTCGCGCGCGGCCAGGCCGAAGCGCGAGCGCGGGATTGGGGCGTTGTCATCTGCGAGAGCCCGGGTTCGGCCTGGCGACAGGCAGCCGAGGCCATGGCGCGCGTGCCGGCCGAATGCGTGCCGCGCGTGCCAGCCGTCTTACTGCGTGGCCTTGCCGGCTTCCGACACGGCCTGCCCGTTCGGGCCGTAAGCCTGCTTCGCGGCCTCGGCCTGCGCGACTCGCCTGGCCTGCAGGCGCTGCTGCGCGGCCAGCACGTTCTCCGGATAGTTCGCGTCGTTGCCGCTGGCCGGCGAGTAGCCGACCGATTCCAGGTCGACCAGTTCCTGGATCACCTGGGCGCGCGTCAGGCCGTGGTTGGCGGTCTGGGCGAAGGCAAGGGCGGGGGCCGCGATCACGAGGGCGGCGGCGGTCGAGGCGATGAACGTTTTCATGGTTTGGCTCCTTCTGGCGTTCCGGTTCGATGTCAACGCAACGATCGAATCCATGCAGGCAGTGTAGGGAGCGGCCGCGGCAGGAAACACCGGGCCGGCTGGAGGGCAGCCTTCCGGATTTCGCAACAGTGGCGCGGCTCGACGCCCGCTGCGCGGCGGTGATTTTGGTGGCGCGGGCGTTTGATTAGAATGAACGTCGGCCGGTGCCTGCCTCGCGCGCCCGGCACCCGCGATATCGCCCGGCACGCGTTTGCGGCGCCGGTTGCCCACCACAGGAACGACCATGAAGATCGTCAACGCGACGCTGCGCCGGCGCAGCGGCCTCCATACCCTCGAACTCGACGGCGCGAGCATCGCCCGGATCGTCCCGCAGGAGGCGCGCATCGCGCCGGGCCAGCCGAACGCGCCGGCCGCGCCGGACCTGATCGACGCCGAAGGCCGCCTGGTGATCCCGCCGCTGGTCGAGCCGCATATCCACCTCGACGCCGTGCTGACGGCGGGCGACCCCGAATGGAACCGCAGCGGCACGCTGTTCGAGGGCATCGAGCGCTGGAGCCAGCGCAAGGCCACCATCACCCACGAGGACACCAAGACGCGCGCCCACACGGCGATCGCGATGCTGCGCGACCACGGCATCCAGCACGTGCGCACCCATGTCGACGTGACCGATCCGACGCTGGCCGCGTTGGCGGCGATGCTGGAGGTCAAGGAGGAGGCGCGCGGGCTGATCGACCTGCAGATCGTCGCCTTCCCGCAGGAGGGCATCGAGTCCTTCGACGACGGCCGCGCGCTGATGGCGCGCGCGATCGAGATGGGCGCCGACGTGGTGGGCGGCATCCCGCACTTCGAGAACACGCGCGAGCAGGGCGTGAGTTCGCTGAAATACCTGATGGAGCTGGCCGAGCGCAGCGCTTGCCTGGTCGACGTCCATTGCGACGAGACCGACGATCCGCATTCGCGCTTCCTGGAGGTGCTGGCCGAGGAGGCGCGCGTGCGCGGCATGGGCTCGCGCGTGACGGCCAGCCATACCACGGCGATGGGCTCCTACGACAACGCCTATTGCTCGAAGCTGTTTCGCCTGCTCAAGCGCTCGGGGATCCACTTCATTTCCTGCCCGACCGAGAGCATCCATCTGCAGGGGCGCTTCGACAGCTTCCCGAAGCGACGCGGCGTGACGCGCGTGGCCGAACTCGACCGCGCCGGCATCAACGTCTGCTTCGGGCAGGACTCGATCCAGGATCCCTGGTACCCGCTCGGCAACGGCAATATCCTGCGCGTGCTCGATGCCGGCCTGCATATCTGCCACATGATGGGCTACGACGACCTGCAGCGCTGTCTCGACTTCGTCACCGACCACAGCGCGGCAGCCTTGTCGCTCGGCGAGCGCTACGGGCTGGAGGCGGGGCGGCCGGCGAACCTGGTGGTGCTCGATGCAGACAGCGATTACGACGCGCTGCGGCGGCAGGTCAAGCCGCTGCTGTCGATTCGCGCGGGGCGCGTGATCCTGCGTCGCGAGCCGGAACGGATCGCCTATCCCTCGTAAGCCGAGGCGCGGGCCTGAACGGGCGGCGGCGCCTTGCGCGCCGAAGCCACCAAGGTATCTCGTCCATTGCCCCCGCGGGTAGTCGTTGCCGCGGGCTTCTCGCACAGGCAAGATTCCGCCATCGTCGATTTCCGCCGGACCCCAGATAGTCGTGAAGATAACGGACGCCCCCACGCAGTGGCAATTCAGGACATCCAGCGCCGAGGACGTGGTGACCTCGGCGCTGGCCGCCGATTTTCCGGTGCGCTTTTCGTGCCGCGAAGGCTTCTGCGGCCAGTGCCGCGGCGAGGTGCTGGCCGGGCGCTACCGCAGCGGCCGCGACGGCGAACCGCGCGAGGTCGCGCCGGGCGCCCGCGCCGAACCGGTGCTGCTGTGCCAGACCTATCCGCAGGCCGACCTGCTGCTGCGCGTGCCGCGCGCGGGCGACACCGCCTCGGGCGTGCGCGCCGCGCGCATCGAGTCGGTCGAGCTGGCGGCGGCCGATATCGCGGTGGTGCGCTTCACCTTGCTCGACGGCGAGCCCCTGCGCTACGAGGCCGGCCAGTTCATGGCGATCCGCTGGTCGGCGGCCGGCTACAAGCCGTTCTCGCTGGCGCGCGCCTGCGAGGGCGGGGCGGGCTTCGAGATCCATGTGCGCAAGATGGCGGGCGGCGAATTCACCGAATGGCTGTTCGCCGAGGAAGGGCGGCGCGCGGTGGGGGCGATCCTCGGCGTCGAGGGGCCGCTCGGCGAATTCGGCTGGCAGACGCCGCTGGACCGGCCGGCGATACTGGTCGCCACCGGCACCGGCTTCGCGCCGCTCGAGGCGATGATCGAGGCGCATCGGCTGTGGGAGCGCGCCAGCCCCGTGCACCTTTATGTCGGCGCGCGGACCGCGGCCGATCTCTACGCCGATGCGCGGTGCCGTGCCTGGGCGGCCGCGCCCGGGCAGGCCGGCCTGCGTTACGTGCCGGTGCTGTCGGGCGAGTCGCGCGAGGGAATGCGCAGCGGCAAGGTCGATGCGGCCGTGATGGCGGATTTCCCCTCGCTGGCCCAGGTCGATGTCTATGCCTGCGGCGCGCCGGCCATGGTCGAGGCGGCGCGGGTTGGTTTCGTCGGCGCGCGTGGCCTGCCGGCCGGGCGTTTCTTCGCCGATCCGTTCGCGCCGCCGCGCCCTTCGTCGGCGCGGCGCGACACGCTGCTGCGCATGAACCTGCGCTTGCCCGACGGCCGGCAAGGCCACTTGATGGCCGTGCAAGGGCGTCCCCTGCTGGGCGAACTGATGCGCGCCGGCATCGCGCTCCAGCATCTGTGCGGCGGCCATGCCGTCTGCGCGACCTGCGCGGTCCAGATCCAGGCCGGCGCCGACGCGCCGCCGCCCGCCGAGGACGAAGCCGACCTGCTCGACTTCCTGGGCGCCGCGCCCGGCACGCGCCTGGCCTGCCAGTTGCGGCTCGCCGCCGGCTTCGAGCATGCGCAAGTGAGCTTGCCGCGAGGCCTGCTGCTCGACGGCCCGCGAACGGAGGCGACGCGATGATGAAGCGCGAGGATTACGAGGACGTCGGCCCGCATTTCGACATCGGGGGCATGCTCGAGGTGCGTCGCCGCAGCCGCGAGGCGGTGCACGCGATCGCGGCGCGCATTGAGCCGGGCATGCGCGAGGAGGACGGGACGCGCCTGGCGCGCGCGGTGTTGCGCGAGCATGGGCTGCTGCGTGGTTGGCACAAGATCGTGGTGCGCTTCGGCCCGAACACGCTGCGCGAATACGGCAACCCCTCGGCGCCCGACGTGGTGCTGGGCGCCGACGACATCTTCTTCATCGATGTCGGCCCGGTCTGGCAGCGCTGGGAGGGCGACGCGGGCGAGACCTTCGTGGTCGGCCACGATCCCGAGATGCATCGCGCCCGCGCCGAGGTGTTCGCGCTCTGGAAGGCGGTGCATGCGCAATGGCGCGAGGCGCGCATCAGCGGCCGCGCGCTCTACGAATTCGCCACGCGCGAGGCCGAGGCAATGGGCTGGGAGCTGAACCTGAAGCGGATGTCGGGGCACCGGATCGCCGACTTCCCGCACGAACCGAAGTTCGCGGGCACCTTGTCGACGGCCGATATCGTGCCGAGCGCGCATGTCTGGATCCTGGAGATGCATATCCGTCATCGCACACGCGGCTTCGGCGCCTTCTACGAGGACCTGATGCTGGAGCGCGAGGTGCTGGCGCGCTGAATCATGAGGCAGGCAAGCGGGCCCGGCCGGGACGATCGGCCGGGCCCGCCGCGTTTCAGTGGCGCAAGGCCTGCTCGATGCCGGCCGCCACGCGCAGCACGCGCGCATCCTCCAGCGCGAGCCCGCCGACGCTGAGCCCTACCGGCGCGCTGCCGGCCGGCGTGCAAGGCAGCGATACGGCGCAGCCGTCGAGGAAGTTCACCACCGAGGGATTGCGCAGCACCAGCCCGTTGGTGCTGGCGAAGCGCGCCGCGTCGGCTTCGAGCGGGGCGATCGCGGGCGGCACGATCGGCACGGTCGGCATCAGGAAGGCGTCGAAGCCCTCGAACGCGGCGCGCGCCTGTTCGATCGCCTCGGCGCGCGCCGCCTGCAGTTCGATGTAGTCGGCCGCGAGCGCCGGCTCGCCGATCCGCAGCCGCGCCAGCACGCGCGGGTCATAGGCGTCGGCGCGCGTGGCCAGCGTCTCGCGATGCAGCGCATAGGCCTCGATCGGCGAGAAGCCGAAGCGGTTGATCGAAGGCAGCATGTCGAGCACCGGCAGGCGCACCGGCACCAGCTTCGCGCCGCAGCGTGACAGGCGGCCCAGCGTCTCGTCCCAGGCACGCGCGACGGTCTCGTCCATCTGTTCGCTCACGTAGTTCGACAGCACCGCCAGGCGCAGGCCGTCGAGCGGCGCCGCCGGCTGCGAGAAACCGCCGGCCTCGACGGTCTCGCCGGCCAGCAGCCGGTCGATCAGCGCGCAGCAGGCCACGCTCGGCGCGATCGCGCCGGTCGAATCGAGCGTGGTGGAGAGCGGGAACATGCCGCGCGTCGAGATCCGCCGCGCGGTGGGCTTGAAGCCGACCAGCCCGCAGAACGCGGCCGGAATCCGCAGCGAGCCGCCGGTATCGCTGCCCAGGCCGGCCGCGGCCATGCCTTGCGCGACCGAGGCCGCCGCGCCCGAGGAGGAGCCGCCCGCCACGCGCGGCTCGTCGGGCTGCCAGGGCGAGCGCGGCGTGCCGCGCCAGGGATTGACGCCGAGCCCCGAGAAGGCGAACTCGCTCATGTTGGTGCGGCCCACCAGCACCGCGCCGGCGCGGCGCATCAACGCGATCGCGGGCGCGTCGGCCGCGGCGGGCGGCGCGTCGTCGAGCACGCGCGAGCCGGCGCGCGTGACCTGGCCCGCCACGTCGTAGAGATCCTTGACCGAGACGGGCAGGCCCGCCAGCGGCGACAGGCGCACGCCGGCGCGACGCAGCGCGTCCTGCGCATCGGCCTGGCGGCGCGCGTCGTCGGCATCGACTTGGCAGAACGCATGGGCGCCGTTGCCGCCCTCGGCGTCGATGCGCGCGAGCGCGATATCGACCAGCTCGCGGCTGGTGGTGGTGCCGGCATCGAGTTGCGCGGCGAGAGTCAGCAGCGGGGTGGCGGGCGTGAAGCGCATCGGGGTGTCTCCTGCAGGTTGGTAGGGAGCGCGCATGCGGGCCGCTCAGGCGACCACGGGCAGCGCCTGGATCGCGTAACGGTGGCGCAGGCTGCGGCCGAGCACGGGATCGTGCAGCTCGAGCTCGAAGGCGTCGCCGCTCTTCATCGCGGCCATCTCGCCGAGCACGGCCAGGGTGCCGCTGTACATCGCGCTGCCGGCCGGCAGGGCCTCGATGTCGATGCCGCCGTGGCGCTGCCACAGCGTGGCGGGCGGCAGCAGGCCGTCGACGCTGCCTTGCTGGTAGGCGCGCGCGCCGCCGTCGGCGGCGACGAAGCGCGCGCGCAGCTCCAGGCGGTCCCAGTGCGCGGCCACCTCGGCGTAGCGCCAGGCCTCGCGCGCCACCGGCTTGACGCAGACCTGCTTGGAGACGGCCACGCTGTAGGCCTCGGTCTTGCGGTCGGTGTGATCGGAGCCGATCGTCACCAGGGTGCCGAGCGGGCTGCCGAACAGCACGCATTCGATCTCGCCGCTGGTGTCGGTGCCGAGCACCTCGACCGTGTCGGCCTGGCTCAGTTGCTGGGCGGCGACGCGGTAGAAGCAGGGCGTGCTGGAGGGCGGCGCCACGCCGAGCGCGGCCAGTTCGTCGATGTGGTGCTGGATCGCGGCCGCGTCGCGGCCGGCCCAGCCGGCGATGACGAGCGTGTCGAAGCCGAGTTCGAGCGTGCGAGGGGCGCCGTCGGGCGAGGAAACGGTGAAGGAAAGCTGGGTCATGTCGGGTTCGGGTCGTGCGGGAGCCGGCGTCGCGCCAGGCGCGCGGCCGGCCTCGCGCGGCGCCCGGGCATCGCGGCCCGCGCGTCGGCTAAGACGGCCGCGCCGGCATGGCGCCGGCGGGGAGCGTGGCAAGAAGCGCGGCGGCTGCCGCGCGGGAGTTTCATGGGCGAGGCTTCAGTCCTCGAGCGCGCGATGCGCGGTCTCGCGCGCGGCGAGCAGGGCGATCGCGGTGATGATCAGCGCGCCTGTCACGTACAGCGAGACGGCGATCGTGGTGTGCCAGTTGCGGAACAGCGCGACGATGATCAGCGGCGCGAATCCGCCGCCGAGGATGCCGGCCAGCGTGTAGGCCAGCGAGGAGCCGGCGTAGCGCACGCGGGTCGGGAACTGCTCGGTGACGAAGGCGGCCTGCGGGCCGTACATCACGGCGTGGATCACCAGGCCGATCACCACCGCCAGCACGATCAATCCCGGCTGCGAGGTGTTGACCAGCGAGAAGAACGCGAAGGCCCAGACGATCGCCGCCAGCACGCCGCCGAGATAGACGGGGCGCCGGCCGAAACGGTCCGACAGCGCGCCGAACAGCGGCACCGTCAGCGCGTTGCAGGCGGTGCCGCACAGCACGGCGGTGAGTGCCAGCGAACGCGACAGGTTCAGCACCGTGGTCACGTAGGTCAGCGTGAACACCACGATCAACGCATAGAGCACGTCCGAGCCGATCCGCGAGCCGCCGGCCACCAGCAGGCGGCGCCAGTGCTGCGAGAACACCTCGGCCACCGGCACCTTGGCGGTGTTGTGCGATTCGCTGAGCTTCTCGAAGGCCGGCGTCTCGCCCACGCCGCGGCGCACCCACAGCCCGAAGACCACCAGCAGCAGGCTGGCCAGGAAGGGCACGCGCCAGCCCCAGGCGAGGAATGCGTCGGAGGACACCGAGATGGTGATCAGCGCGATGAAGCCGGTGCCGAGCAGGGTGCCGAACGAGGGCCCGACCTGGGCCCAGGAGGCATTCAGGCCGCGCTTCTTCTGGTTGCCGTGCTCGACCGAGAGCAGCACCGCGCCGGCCCATTCGCCGCCCAGCGCGATGCCTTGCACGAAGCGCAGGCTCACCAGCAGGATCGGGCTCAGGATGCCGGCCGACTGGTAGGTGGGCAGCACGCCCATCAGCGCGGTGGTGATGCCCATCAGCAGCAGGGTCAGCATCAGCACGGCGCGCCGGCCGAGCTTGTCGCCGAGGTTGCCGAACACGAAGCCGCCCAGCGGCCGCGACACGTAGCCGACCGCGTAGGTCGAGAAGGCCAGCAGGGTGCCGGCCAGCGGATCGACCGAGGGGAAGAACAGGTGGTTGAAGACCAGCGCGGCGAGCGTGTTGTAGACCGTGAAGTCGTACCACTCCAGCGAGGTGCCGATCATGCTCGCGGTGGCGAGGCGTCCGCGTCCGGCGCGCGGTTGCTCCAGCGTCGGTGACGTGCTGGCGAGAGCGTTCATCTTTTTCTCCATCAGGTGGGGCAGCGGTGGCACATCGGGTTTCAGGCCGCCAGGCGCCAGAGCAGGTCGAAGGCGCGCACGTTCGCGGCTTCGACGTCGGCGAGCGCGGCCAGGCGCGTGGCGAGGGCGTGCGCGGCGGCGGCCGAGCTGCCTTCGACCAGCACCAGCGCGTCGCCGAGCGCGGCGCCGGGCGCACCGGCGCCGGTGGCGATCGGTGCCGACAGCGAGGCGTCGGTCGCGAACACGCGCACCGCGTGCACGCCCGGGGTGGCCTGCGCGGCGGCGCTGGCCGCCTCGCGCCAGGCGGCGCCGGCCAGCGCGGCGGGCGCGGCCACGAACAGCGCCAGCCGGCCGCCTTCGCCGGCACCGGCCGCGAACGCGAGCTCGCCGACGCGGCGCTGGTTGTTGCGCATGCGCTCGAAGCTGCGCAGCGACCACTCGGTCTGTTGCGCGAAGGCCTGGCGATAGGCCTCGCCGCGGAACACGTCGAGCGAGACGGTTTCATAGAGCGCCAGGTAGCGCCGCGTCGCGCCATCGCTGGCGAGGAAGCGCCGCGCATGGCTGAAGCCGGGGATCGCGACGCGCTCCTGCATGTGCTCGCGGTCGTACCACGCGTTGAAGTCGTCCTCGGTACGAGGGTCGGTATCGGTCCAGATGCAAAGCTGGCCCGGCCGTTGCGTCGGCTGTTCGCTCATCGTGGCGTTCCTGCGTAAGGTTTCGGACAGGCGCAGTTTGGCGAGGGCGGGCCGGATCGGTCCAACAAGAAAAAAAATACGGACTGAACGGGTTTTCTTATCGCTTGCGGGCGCGCCGCGGCGCCGCCGGGCCGGCTTCGGCGGGCTGGGCCGGTTCGGGCGCGGGGCCGTGCTCGGCCATGAAGTCGCGCGCCGTCTCGGCCGCCAGCTCGGCGATCCGCGCCGACAGCGGGTGGGCCAGCCGGTGGCTGGCCACCAGCGGCATCGGCGTGAAGCGGCTGTCGGTATCGAGCACCAGCAGCGAAGCCTCGCGCAGCTCGCGCTCGATGATGGCCGGCGGCAGCGCGGCCACCCCGAAGCCGTCCACCACCAGGCGCACGATCGCCGCCACCGAGCTGATGCAGTTGATCCGCACCGGCCGCTCGACGGCGCGCGAGAATTCGCGCTCGATCGCCGTATGCGGGCCGGAATGCCGCGAGAAGCTGATCACCGGGTGCTCGGCCAACTGGCCCAGCGTGACGCCCTTGCCGCCCAGGCCCAGCGAGGGGCTGGCCACCCAGCGCATCGGGAATTCGCAGAGCGCCGCGTTGACGAATTCGCGGTCGGCCAGCGTATCGGTATGAAGAATCAGGTCGACCGCATCGGCGCGCAGCCACTGCACCAGGTGGATGGTGGTATCGCTGGTGACCTCCACCTCGAGGCGCGGGAAACGCTCGCGGATGCGCGCCATCAGCGCCGGGAACCAGCTATGGACGATCGATTCGATCACGCCGAGGCGGATCAGGCCCGCGTCGGCCTCGGTGTCCTCCACCTCGCGGCGCATCTCGTCGCCCAGGCGCACGATCCGCTCGGCATAACCGAGCATCTTGCGCCCGGCCGGCGTGAGCGTGGCCGAGCGCGAGTTGCGGTCGAACAGGCGCACGTCGAAGCTCTCCTCGAGCGCGGCGATGCGGCTCGACACGGCGGCCTGCGTGGTGTGCAGCTTCTCGGCGGTGAGGCGGAAGTTCTGCAGGCGGGCCAGCCAGATGAAGGTCTCGAGGAAGCGGATGTTCATGATGCGGGTGGGGAGTCGCGGAATCGAGCCCGATGATAACGCGGCGCTTTTTTGAGAAGGCAGGCGCCCGCGCGGGCGACGACGGCCAGGCCGGGCCTGGGGCGCGGCGATAGCAAAAAGTGTTCGGCGCGAATTTATTTTCTTGTTGGAGCGAAGCGGGGCGGCTGGGCAACACTTCGGCATCCGAATGCGCGGTGCCCCGAACCGGCGTCGCGCCGCGGCCGGCCCGGCCCGACCCAGCGTCGAGGCGAGCCTGATCAATCGCAGTCCTGACGATACGAAACGGTTCAAGAGGAGCCAGCATGACCCCTTCGCGCTACCTGCGCCACGCGCGCGCCGCACGCCATTCGCAATCCCTTCGCACCCGCGCCCGACGGCGACTTGCCGCGTCGCTGTGTTCGCCATTGGCTTCGGGCCTGGCCGCCGGCGTCGCCGGCCTGGCGCTCGGCGCCGCGGCCGGCCCGGCGCAGGCGCAATCGAGCGTGACCTTGTACGGCACCATCGACACGGCGATCGTCTACGCCAACAACGCGGGCGGCAAGCGCCAGTTCGAGATGAACAGCAGCAACGTGCTCGGCAACCGCTGGGGGCTGCGCGGCAGCGAGGATCTCGGCAACGGCCTGCGCGCCGTGTTCGACCTGGAGAACGGTTATTCGTCGACCACCGGCGGCTTCCAGCAGGGCGGCGACCTGTTCGGTCGACAGGCCTGGGTGGGGCTCGCCTCGCAGCGCGCCGGCACGCTGACGGCGGGCCGTCAATACGACGCGGTGGTCGATTTCATCGGGCCCTTCATCGCCGGCACGCAATGGGCGACCTACCTCGGCGGCCACCCGGGCGACCTCGACAACACCAACAACGACTATCGCTCGAACAACTCGGTGAAGTACACCACGCCGACTTATCGTGGCCTGCGCGCCAGCGGCCTCTACAGCTTCGGCGGCACGCCGGGGCAGTTCGGGCGCAATTCGATCTGGTCGCTCGGGGTGGGCTACACGGGCGGCCCGATCGTGCTCGGCGCGGCCTACGTGCACGTCAAGGACCCGAACTTCTCCTACTTCGGCAACAACTCGAGCTCGAGCGCCACCGGCAGCAACATGGCCGCGAGCCGCGTCTATTCGGGTTACGCCTCGGCCGGCGACGAGCAGATCGTGGCGGTCGGCGGTACCTACACGGCGGGGCCGGCGATCATCGGCGCGGTCTATACCAACACGCGCTTCGGCGAACTGGGCGCGCATGCGAGCCTGGACCCGCTCGGCTATCGCGGCTCGGCCAGCTTCCACAACGCCGAGCTGAACCTGCGCTACTACCTCACGCCGGTCTGGCTGCTCGGCGCGGCTTACGACTACACGCGCGGCTACGGCGTCAACCACGTGACCTACCAGCAGGGCGACCTGGGCATCACCTACATTCTCTCCAAGCGCACCCAGCTCTACCTGGTCGGCCTCTACCAGCACGCGTCGGGCACCGATTCGAGCGGGCAGGCGGCGGTGGCCAACATCAACGGGCTGAGCGCCTCGTCGACGCCGAACCAGGTTTCGGTGCTGGCCGGCATCACGCATCGGTTTTGATCAAGCTGTCGTCGTGCAAAAAGGCCATCGCGAGGATTCGCGATGGCCTTTTGTTTCGTCTCGATTCAGCGAGCTTGCCGCGCGATGCTCATTCCTCGCCGTGCCTCAACCTTAGCGCGACCACCGCCGCGATCGCCAGCGCCACGGCCAGCAGGGTGAGGCCGTTCTTCGCGTCGCCGGTGGCCTGCTCGATCGCGCCCACCACGGTGGGTCCGACGAAGCCGCCGAGCAGGCCGCAGGTATTGACCAGCCCCAGCCCGCCCGCCAGCGCATTGCCGGACAAGCGCGAGGCCGGGAAGGTGAAGATGATGGCCTGCACCACGAAGAACATCGCGGCGGCCACGCACACGCTCAGCAGGGCCAGCCCCGGCGAGGCATGGGCGGCGCTGACCAGGCCCGCGGCCATCACCAGCAGCCCCGCGCAGAGCAGCGAGCGCGAGCGCTTCGAGTCGCGCGCCAGGCGCGGCAGCGTCGAGGCGCCGAGCGCGGCGGCCACCCAGGGCATCGCGCTCAGCAGCCCGACCGCGAACGATGAGAACTGCCCCGAGGCCGAGATGATGCCGGGCAGGAAGAAGATCATCGTGTAGATCGTCAACTGGTGGCAGAAGTAGACGAAGATCGCCAGCCAGATCTGCGGATCGCGTACCGCCAGCCCGAACGAATGGCCGCCGTGCGAGGCGCTGCCGGCCTGCTGCTCGGCCGCCAGCGAGCGCTCCAGCGCGCGGCCCGTCTCGGCGTCGAGCCAGGGCGCGCTGCTGGGCCGGTCCGGCAGCTTGCGCCAGACCACGAAGGCCAGCAGCACGGCCGGAACCCCCTCGATCGCGAACAGCCACTGCCAGCCGTGCAAGCCGAAGGCGCCGTCGAGTTCGAGCAGCGCGCCGGCCAGCGGCCCGCCGACGATGTTCGCCACGCACACGCCGAGCAGGAAATAGCCGGTCGCGCGGGCCCGCTCCTCGCGGCCGAACCAGTAGGTCAGGTACAGCATCACGCCGGGGAACAGGCCGGCCTCCGCCGCGCCGAGCAGCAGGCGCATCACGTAGAACGAGGTTTCGCCGCGCACGAAGGCCATCGCGATCGACAGCAGCCCCCAGGTGATCATGATGCGGGTGATCCAGAAGCGCGCGCCGACGCGGTGCAGCACCAGGTTGCTGGGAATCTCCAGCACCGCGTAGGTCAGGAAGAACAGGCCGGCGCCCAGGCCGTAGGCGGCCGAGGAAATGCCGAGATCGACGCTCATCGCGTGCTTGGCGAAGGCGATGTTGGTGCGATCGAGGAAGCTGATGACGTAGGCGACGATCAGGATCGGCATCAGCTTGCGCAACAGCAGCCGGTTCAGCGCGACGCGGGCATCGCCGTCGACGGCGGACAGGGTGGCGGGTTGGGACGACATCGAATGGACTCCATCGGCAAGGGGCCGGCGCGCGCCGCAAGCCGGGCGCACCGCGAGGTTCGGACGACAGGCGGGGGCGCCCGGCGCGTGCGCGCGCCGCGCCGGCCCGGCTTGCCGTGCGCTCCCTTCATCTCATGGAGCCCGGCCTTGCTCGGGGCGGCGCGCGCGACGGCGTGCCAGGGGCGCGGAGCCCGCGCTTGCTTGTCGGTCGTGCGTCAATACAGGAACGATTGCTTGGGGCTTCGGTTCAGAATCTGACCGCGTCGGGCCCCTTGAGGCCCAGCATCGCGCGGGCCTCGGCCGGGGTGGCGATCTCCAGCGACAGCCCTTCCAGCACCTGGCGCATCTTCAGCACCTGGGCGGCGCTCGATTCGGCCAGCTTGCCGGGGCCGATCCAGAGCGAATCCTCGAGCCCGACGCGCACGTTCGCGCCCTGCGCGGCGCCGATCGTGGCCAGCGGAATCTGGTTGCGGCCCGCGCCGAGGATCGACCAGACGTAGTCCGCGCCGAACAGCCGGTCGGCGGTGCGCCGCATGTGCATCAGGTCCTCGGGATGAGCGCCGATCCCGCCCAGCAGCCCGAACACGCTCTGCACGAAGAACGGCGGCTTGGCCAGGCCGCGATCGACGAAGTGCGCGAGGTTGTAGAGATGCGAGATGTCGTAGCACTCGAATTCGAAGCGCGTGCCGTTCGCGCCGCAACTGGTGAGGATGGTCTCGATGTCGGCGAAGGTGTTCTTGAACACCAGGTCGCGGCTGTTCGCGAGATGCTCGCGTTCCCAGTCGTGCTTCAGCTCGGGGAAGCGCTCCAGCATCGGGTAGAGGCCGAAGTTCATCGAGCCCATGTTCAGCGAGGCGATCTCGGGCTGGAAGTGATGCGCGGGGCGCAGCCGCTCGGCGATCGTCATGTGCGGGCTGCCGCCCGAGGTCAGGTTGATCACGGCATCGCAGCGCGCCTTGATGCGCGGCAGGAACTCCGCGAACACGGCCGGGTCCTGGGTCGGCTTGCCGTCGGAAGGGTTGCGCGCGTGCAGGTGCAGGATCGCGGCGCCGGCCTCGGCGGCCGCGACCGCGGCGTCCTCGATCTCGCGCGGCGTGACGGGCAGGTAGGGCGACATCGACGGCGTGTGGATTGCGCCGGTCGGGGCGCAGGTGATGATGACTTTGCGGGCGGAGGCCATGTGGGTTCCTCGTGAAGCGTGGATTCGGATCGAGCGGGAGGGCGGGGCGCGGGGGTGGGCTCAGAGCACCTCGACGTTGCCGCACACGGAGATCGCCTGCCCCGAGATGCCATGGCCGCCCGGCGAGCAGAGGAACAGCGCGGTGGCGGCGATTTCCTCGGGGTCGGTCATGCGGCGCAGCGAGATCTTCTCCAGGTAGCGCGCCTCCATCTCCTCGTAGGCGAGGCCGAGCTGCTTCGCGCGCGCCTCGATCACGCCGCGCATGCGCGGGCCGCGCACGATGCCGGGCTGGATCGCGTTGACGCGGATGCCGGTCGGCCCGAGCTCGATCGCGAGGCTCTTGACCAGGCCGACGATCGCCCACTTGGTGGCCGCGTAGGGCGTGCGGAACGCGTAGCCGAGCCGCCCGGCCACCGAGGACAGCGCGATGATCGAGCCGCCTTGCGGCGAGGCGCGCAGCAGCGGCACCGCGCGCCGCGCGAAACGGTATTGCGCGTCGAGGTTGATCGAGATGGTGCGTTGCCAGTCGCCCGGGTCGATCTCGTCGATGCCGCCGGTCGGCCCGGCGATGCCGGCGTTGTTGACCAGCACGTCGAGCCCGCCCAGCGTTCGGCCGAGGTCCTCGAACACGCGCTCGATCGCGGCCGGGTCGGCCACGTCGGCCAGCGTGGCGCCGTGCACGGGTTTGCCGGCGCGCTCGCCGAGCGCGGCGACGGCCGCCTCGGATGCGTCGCAGACATGCACGCGCGCGCCGGCCTCGGCGAACGCGTCGGCGATCATCAGGCCGATGCCGGAAGCGCCGCCCGTGACGAGCACGCGCAGGCCGGGGAAGGGTTTGAGCAAATCGAGGATGGCCATGCCGGTTTGTCTCCTGTTTCGTTCTACTGAGGGTCGTGCTTGCAAGCGCGCCCCGGTGGGCCGCGCTTTCCGTGTTGCGGTGTTGCCGTGCCGCCGGTGCGTGGTTCAGGCGCGCGCCGGCTTGAGTCGTGCCGCTGCTTCCTTGTTCGCGGGATCGGCGCCATCCTCGGCGTCCCGCGCCGTGCCGAGCGTGGTCGCCAGGTCGTGCGCGGCGCCGTCGATGTCGAGCGCGATGCCGGCTTTCGCGCCGGCGCCGTCGCCGCGCGCGATCGCCTCGACGATCGCGCGGTGCGCCACCATCGAGCGGCGCATATGCGGGATGTCGGGCGCCACCATGTTCAGGAACGGGCCGATCCGCATCCACAGGTTCTCGATGATGGCCAGCGTGCTCTCGCTCGCGCCGTGCCGGTAGATCGCGCGGTGGAAGGCGAAGTTGGCGCGCAGGTATTCGCGCGTGTCGCCGGCCTCGGCGTGCGTGTGCATGGTCTCGCAGAGCGCGCGGACCTCGGCCACCTGCGCCTCGTCCATGCGGGCGGTGGCACGCGCGGCCACGCAGCCCTCCAGGGCGATGCGCACGTCGCGCAGCTCGTCGAGCATCTCGAGCGTCATCGGCGGCACCACCAGGGCGCGGTTCGGGCCGTCCACCAGCGCGCGCTCGGCGGCCAGCCGCGTGAGCGCCGCGCGCACCGGCATGGTGGACGAGCCGACCGCCTCGGCCACGCCGCGCAGGCTCAGCGCCTGGCCCGGCGCGAAACGGCCGCTCATCAGCGCCTCGCGCAGTTGCTGGTAGACCTTGTCGGCCATCGTTTCGGATTCGACGAGCTGCAGGGCGGGCGGGGTGATGCGCGGTGACAAGGCGGTGGGCTCCGGGTTTGATGTGTGATCACACTGGAATGGATTGCAGTGTTGTCGATTCGCGTGGGCGAGTCAAGACTAGCGCGCTCAGGGAAAACGCGAGGGCGCCGGCATGTCGCGGGGAGCGGGGCAGGTGCATGATCAAGGCGGACGCGGGGCGGTTGGGATCGCGCTCGCGATCGCGCGCGGATCGGATCACTGTCGACCATGCGCGATGGGAATGAATCAAGTAGAAAAATCCATTTGTCTCATGAGTTTTCGCTCACTAGGATGTCGCCATGACGGACCCACGTGCTCCGCGCCTTCCTGACTCGCAGGCTCATTCCAAGACTCACCCACCACCGCCCATCATGTCCTCGCCGACCACTCCCTCCACGGCCCAGGCCGTCGTGCCGCCCCAGCCGGCCGCGCCCGCTTCGGCCACGGCCGCCACCACCACGACATCGTCCCGGGCCGCCAGCCGCCCGCTCGCGAGGCTGGCCATCGTCACCGTGCTGACGGGGATCGGCGCCGGCATCGGCGGCATGCTGCTGGCGCTGCTGCTGCACGAGATCCAGCATCTCGCCTACGGCTACAGCGTCGGCCAGGTGATCAGCGAGGAGAGCTTCCTGCACGGCGTGAGCGCGGCCTCGCCGCTGCGCCGCGTACTGGTGATGACCGGCTGCGGGCTGGTGGCCGGCTTCGGCTGGTGGGCGCTGTACCGCTGGGGCAAGCCGCTGGTCAGCATCAAGCGCGCCGTGAAGGCGGCCGACCCGCGCATGCCGATCCTCAGCACCACCGTCCACGCGCTGCTGCAGATCGTGACGGTGGGGCTCGGCTCGCCGCTCGGCCGCGAGGTGGCGCCGCGCGAGATCGGCTCGCTGTGGGCCGGCTGGATCGCGCATCGGGCCGGGCTGTCAGCCGCCGACCAGCGCCTGATGGTGGCCTGCGGCGCCGGCGCCGGGCTGGCCGCCGTCTACAACGTGCCGCTGGGCGGCGCCGTGTTCGTGCTGGAGGTGCTGCTCGGCGGTTTCGGCTGGTCGGCCGCGGTGCCGGCCCTGGCCAGCTCGGCGATCGCCGCCGTGGTGGCCTGGATCGGCCTGGGCAACGAGCACCAGTACACGGTCGCGCCGCTCGCCATCGACGCCTCGCTGGTGGTGTGGTCGGCGCTCTGCGGGCCGGTGTTCGGGGTGGCCGCCTACGGCTTCACGCGCCTGACCACGGCCGCGCGGGCCAGCGCGCCGCGCGACTGGCGGCTGCCGGCGCTCTCGGTGCTCAATTTCGCGATCATCGGCGGCCTGTCGATCGCCTTGCCGGCCCTGCTCGGCAACGGCAAGGGGCCGGCCTCGCTGGGCTTCGACAGCGCCCTGACGATCGGCATGGCCGCCGTGCTGCTGGTGGCCAAGGTGGCGATCGAGTGGGGCAGCCTGCGGGCCGGCGCCGAAGGCGGCCTGCTCACGCCGGGCCTGGCCAACGGCGCGCTGCTCGCGATCGTGCTGGGCGGCCTCTGGCACTTCGTGTGGCCCGGCACGGCGCCCGGCGCGTTCGCCATCGTGGGCGCCGCCGCCTTCCTGGCCGCCTCGATGCAGATGCCGCTGACCGCGATCGTGCTGGTTGTCGAATTTACCCGCGTCGGCCACGATTTCCTGGTGCCGGTGCTGATCGCGGTGGCCGGTTCGATCGCCGCGTTCCGGCTGGTCTCGACGCGCGCGCAGGGCTGAGCGGCACGCCGGGCGTGTCGCCCGGCATGGGTCGAAGCGCAACATGAGCCGGCGCCGTCTCGCGCCGGCTTTTCCTTTCTTGCAGGCACGAAGCCTGCCGCACTCGATATCGATGGAGCGATTCACGGCGAATGTGCGCGGCGTTCGCCGAATCGGCGCCTTTACCTTTGCCGAGGATGGTTTATTGTTGAGGCGTGCCGGCCGCCGTCGCGCGCTCGGCATGGTGGATTCGTCCGGCATGCACCGCGTCGCCACCCAGTCATGTTTCTCGGGCATCATGCCGGTTGGTTCAATCGATGCGCGAGCAACCATCGACGTGCCGCCGGCGAAGCGGGCCGTCGATGCCCGTCCCGCGCGTCACCCGCAATCCCAAGGCAGGAGAGGCCGCATGGAGATCTTCGACGCATTGCATCTGGCGCGCCTGCAGTTCGCGTTCACGGTGTCGTTCCACATCGTGTTCCCGGCGATCAGCATCGGCATGGCCAGCTTCCTCGCGGTGCTCGAAGGCATGTGGCTCAAGACCGGCGATTCGTCCTACAAGGACATGTTCCTGTTCTGGTCGAAGATCTTCGCGGTCGGCTTCGGCATGGGCGTGATCTCGGGCGTGGTGATGGCCTACGAGATCGGCACCAACTGGGGCGGCTTCTCGCGCATCGCCGGCAGCGTGACCGGGCCGCTGCTGACCTACGAGGTGCTGACCGCCTTCTTCCTCGAGGCCGGCTTCCTCGGCGTGATGCTGTTCGGCTGGCAGCGCGTGAGCCCGCGCGCGCATTACTTCGCCACGCTGATGGTCGCGCTCGGCACCCTGATCTCCACCTTCTGGATCCTCGCCTCCAACAGCTTCATGCAGACTCCGCAGGGTTTCGGCATCGAGAACGGGCGGCTGGTGCCGGTCGACTGGTGGAAGATCATCTTCAATCCTTCGTTCCCGTATCGCCTGTTCCACATGACGATCGCGGCCTTCATCGTGGCCGGCTTCCTGGTGGCCGCCTGCAGCGCCTGGCACCTGCTCAAGGGGCGGCGCGACGCGGCCGTCACGCGCAGCTTCTCGATGGCGCTGTGGCTGCTGCTGCCGCTGGTGCCGCTGCAGATCGCGATCGGCGACGCGCACGGCCTGAACACGCGCGAATACCAGCCGGCCAAGATCGCGGCGATCGAGGGCATCTGGGAGACCGAGCACGGCGGCACCGCGCTGAACCTGGTGGGCCTGCCCGACATGGACGCCGAGGTGACGCGCTACGCGATCCAGCTCCCGCACCTGGGCAGCCTGATCCTCACTCACAGCTGGGACGGCGAGATCCGCGGCCTCAAGACCTTCCCGCGCGAGGACCGCCCCTATTCGCCGATCATCTTCTGGACCTTCCGCGTGATGGCCGGGCTCGGCTTCCTGATGCTGTTCGCGGTGCTGCTGGGCTGCTGGCTGCGGCGCGGCGCGCGGCTCTACGATTCGCGCGTGTTCCAGCGCTTCATGCTGTGGATGGGCCCATCGGGCATCGTGGCGCTGCTGGCCGGCTGGATCACCACCGAGGTGGGCCGCCAGCCCTGGACCGTCTACGGCGTGCTGCGCACCGAGCATTCGGTCTCGCCGCTGAGCGGCCAGCAGGTCGGCGTGACCCTGCTGCTGTTCGTGATCGTCTATTTCCTGGTGTTCGGCACAGGGGTCTACTACATGCTCAAGCTGATGCGAAAGGGCCCCTCGATCGGCCATGACGAAGGCCAGGCCGCCCATCCGGTGCTGCAGAACCGGGCGCTGTCGCGCCCCCACGACGCGATCGACGAGGAGTGACGCGATGAGTCTCGACCTTCCCGTGCTGTGGGCCTTCATCGTCGGGCTCGGCGTGTTCCTCTACGTGATGCTCGACGGTTTCGACCTCGGCCTCGGCCTGCTGTTTCCGTTCTTCGACGCGCGCAGCGAGCGGCAGGTGATGCTCAACACCGTCGCGCCCGTGTGGGACGGCAACGAAACCTTCCTGGTGCTGGGCGGCGCGGTGTTGTATGGCGCCTTCCCGGTGGCCTATGCCACGCTGCTGCCGGCCAACTACCTGCCGCTGGTGCTGATGGTGATCGGCCTGATCTTCCGGGGCGCGGCCTTCGAGTTGCGCGCCAAGGCCCGGCGCACCCAGAACCTCTGGGACCTGGCCTTCATCGGCGGCTCGATGCTCGCCACCTTCTGTCAGGGCGTGGTGCTCGGCTCGCTGCTGCAGGGCACCACCATCGTCAACGGCGCGTTCGCCGGCGACCCGTTCGGCTGGCTCTCGCCGTTCAGCGTATTCTGCGGCTTCTGCCTGCTGATCACCTATGCCACGCTCGGCTGCGGCTGGCTGATCTGGAAGACCGATGGCGCGCTGCGGGAGAAGGCGTATTTCTTGATGAAGCCGCTGTGCCTGATCCTGCTCGGCGCGATCTTCCTGATCAGCGCCTGGACCGTGATCGGGCTGCCGTCGGTGGCCGAGCGCTGGTTCGGCGGCGGCCGGCTGATCGTGTTCTCGCCGGTGCCGATCCTGGTGCTGGCCTGCGCCACCGGCATCCTGCGCGCGGTGAACCATCGCCGTCGCGACCTGCAACCCTTCGTGCTGACGCTGGCGATCCTGTTCCTCGGCTACACGGGCCTCGCGATCAGCATCTGGCCCAACCTGGTGCCGCCCTCGCTGTCGATCTGGGACGCGTCCTCGCCCGCCGAGAGCCAGTGGTTCATCCTGGTCGGCACGGTGATCGTGCTGCCGGTCATCCTGGTCTACAACTTCATGCAGTACCGCGTATTCCACGGCAAGGTCCGGGAGGGCGACGCCGGGTATCACTGAGCGCGGGCACGCGCCTTGCCCCGCCCTGGAGCGAGGCTCCGGCGAGCCGGACGATTGCATCCGGGAAGGCGTTCTATCGCATCGTTTGTTGCGCGATTCGCGCGCGCCGCTTGAAGATCGCGATGGCCCGCCAGGCCCGCGAACGTGCAGTCCGACGGAAAAAAAGATATATTTGCGACCCTAAACGAAACGAGCCGAATGTTTCAGAAGTCTTTCATGCCGTGATGGTTCGCGCCTGACATGCGCCCCGTCGCGGCACTCGATGTGCATGCCATGCATTCACGTGACGGGAAGGACATGACAGCCAGGCAAACCGGGTGGGCGTTTCTTCGGGAAGTCGGGCCTCGCGCCGCGTCGAGCGCGCAGCGGGCCGGGCTCCCGCCGACATGATGCACGCGCCGTCGTCGCAGCGATTCGAATTCGCGCGGCCGGACGCGTCGCACGCTTCGTGGTGTGTTCCCAGAATCCTGCCGTGCCGCACTCGCCCGATCGCGCCTGCGTGCGCGGTCTTTCCGGTCTTTCGTATCGCGCCCGTGGCCGCCGTAAGCTCGGCGGCGCGGGTGCTGGCGTCGCGCGGGCAGGCCGTCCCGCGCGACGCGAATCCGTAGCGCCATAACAAAACAAGGATGGAGGATGACCTGCGTGTCTCGCGCACGCAGTCTGTTGATAACCGTCTCAAACAAAAGGTTGGGATCATGACAAAACAATCCTCGTCGCTCGGAGTCGTCGGCGGGCTGACATTGCTGTTCGCCGTGCTGGCCGGGCTGTACCTGCTGGTCGGCGGCGCGTGGCTGGTCGCCATCGGCGGCTCGGCGTACTACGTGGTCGCCGGCATCGTGCTGCTGGTCTTCGCCTGGCTGGTGCGCGGCCGCCGTGCCGTCGCGCTGACGCTCTACGCGCTGCTGCTGGTGGGCACCGCGATCTGGGCCGTCGGCGAATCCGGTTTCGATTTCTGGGCCCTCGCGCCGCGCTCCGGCGTGCTGGTCATCTTCGGCGTCTGGCTGCTGGTGCTGGTCACGCGCAAGCTCAACGGCGCCCGCGCCGCCAACGGCTGGGCCCTGGCGATCTCGCTGGTGATCTGGGGCGGCGTGCTGTTCTACGCGAACTTCAACGATCCGCAGGAACTGAACGGCACCCTCGCGGCGCAGACGCCCGCGCAGACCTCGCCGATTCCCGGCATCGCCGACGCCGACTGGCCGGCCTATGGCCGCACCCAGGACGGCACGCGCTACTCGCCGCTCAAGCAGATCACGCCCGATAACGTGAAGAACCTGCAGGTGGCGTGGACCTTCCGCACCGGCGACATGAAAGGCCCGAACGATCCGGGCGAGATCACCAACGAGGTCACGCCGATCAAGATCGGCAACCTGCTGTACCTCTGCTCGCCGCACCAGATCCTGTTCGCGCTCGACGCCGCCTCGGGCAAGCTCGCGTGGAAGTTCGACCCGGGCCTGAAGGCCGATCCGTCGTTCCAGCACGTGACCTGCCGCGGCGTGTCCTACGTCGACCTGTCGGCTTCCGCGCAAGGCGCCGCCGCCAGCGCGGCACCGGCCGCCGATACGGCTGCCGCCGCGTCCGCCGCCTCGGGTGCCGCCGCGAACGCGGCCACCGACGCCGCCAGCGCCACCGACGCGGCTGCCGCCGCCAGCGCCCCGGCCGCGCCGGCGCCGATCACGGCCGATGCCGCCACCGGTGCCGCCTGCGCGCGCCGCATCTACCTGCCGGTCAACGACGGCCACCTGTATGCGCTCGACGCGCAGACCGGCCAGCGCTGCGCCGACTTCGGCAACAACGGCGACCTGGACCTCCAGCATCTGCAGCCGGTCACCACGCCGGGCATGTACGAGCCGACCTCGCCGCCGATCGTCACCGACAAGGTGATCGTGGTGGCGGGCTCGGTCGAGGACAACTTCTCGACGCGCGAGCCTTCCGGCGTGATCCGCGGCTTCGACGTGCGCACCGGCAAGCTGCTGTGGGCATTCGACCCGGGCGCGAAGGACCCGAACCACATTCCGGGTCCGGGCGAGCACTACACCTGGAACTCGCCGAACTCGTGGGCGCCGGCCGCCTACGACGCCAAGCTCGACATCGTCTACCTGCCGATGGGCGTGACCACCCCCGACATCTGGGGCGGCCATCGCACGCCGGAGCAGGAGCGCTACGCGAGCGGCCTGCTGGCGCTGCATGCCTCGACCGGCAAGCTGGCCTGGTTCTACCAGACCGCCCATCACGATCTGTGGGACATGGACCAGCCCTCGCAGCCGACCCTGGCCGACATCACCGACAAGAACGGCAACAAGGTGCCGGTGGTCTACGCGCCGGCCAAGACCGGCAACATCTTCGTGCTCGACCGCCGTACCGGCGCCACCGTGGTGCCGGCGCCCGAGCTGCCGGTGCCGCAAGGCGCCGCCAAGGGCGACCATCTCTCGCCGACGCAGCCGTTCTCGGACCTGACCTTCCGTCCGAAGAAGAACCTGACGGACGCGGACATGTGGGGGGCGACGATGTTCGACCAACTGGTCTGCCGCGTGATGTTCCACCGCCTGCGTTACGAAGGCACCTTCACGCCGCCGTCGGAGCAGGGCACGCTGGTGTTCCCGGGCAACCTGGGCATGTTCGAGTGGGGCGGCATCGCCGTCGATACCGACCGCCAGATCGCGATCGCCAACCCGATCGCGCTGCCCTTCGTGTCGCGCCTGATCCCGCGCGGCCCGGGCAACCCGATGGAACCGGAACCGGGCGCCAAGGGCAGCGGCACCGAATCCGGCATCCAGCCGCAGTACGGCGTGCCGTTCGGCGTGACGCTCAACCCGTTCCTCTCGCCGTTCGGCCTGCCGTGCAAGCAGCCGGCCTGGGGCTACGTGTCGGCGATCGACCTGAAGACCAACGAGATCGTCTGGAAGCGCCGCATCGGCACGGTCCGCGACAGCTCGCCGATCCCGCTGCCGTTCCGGATGGGCATGCCGATGCTGGGCGGCCCGGCCACCACGGCGGGCGGCGTGTTCTTCATCGGCGCCACCGCGGACAACTACATCCGCGGCTACGACACCAACAACGGCAAGCTGCTGTGGGAACAGCGCCTGCCGGCCGGCGGCCAGGCCACGCCGATGACCTACGAGGTCAACGGCCGCCAGTACGTGGTGATCGCCGCGGGCGGCCATGGCTCGTTCGGCACCAAGCTCGGCGACTACGTGATCGCCTACGCGCTGCCGGACGGCAAGTAATCCGGCAGGCGAGGGCGCGGCGCGCGATGCAGCAAAGCGCGCCGCGCCCGATCCGATGCGCCGGCGGGAAAGGGCTCCTGGATGGGGGCCATGTCCTGCCGGCGTTTTTCGTGGCTGGCTGTTTTTCGGCCGGCCGCGTATCCATGGACATCGCCTCGATGCGCCGGCGTCGCCCGTGGATACGCGTGTCGGCGAAGTCCCTTTCCCTCCTTCGTTCATGCGTGATGAATCCGTTGCGCGCGCAAGCTTCGGCGCGCGTCGTCTCGTGCCGCCGTTTCGGGCGGCGCGGCAGCTTGCCTTTGCCGCCTTGTGCGGCGGAGCCGCCGCGCCCGCGTTCGCGCAGGGCTCGGTCACGCTCTATGGCGTGATCGATACCAGCATCGAGCTGACCAATCCCGGCTCGGGCTGGGTGCCGCGGCTCGATTCGGGCGCCTATCGCGGCTCGCGGATCGGGCTGCGCGGCGCCGAGCCGATCGGCGGCGGCACACGCATCCTGTTCGACCTGGAAAGCGGCTTCGGCTCCAACGACGGCACGCTCTCGAGCGCGGGCACGCTGTTCAACCGGCAGGCCTGGGTGGGGCTCGGCGCGCCCTGGGGCGAGATTCGCGTGGGCCGGCAGTATTCGCCGATCTACATCCCCTTCAAAGGGCAGATCGATGCCTTCGGGGCCGGCACCATCGCGTCCGGGCTCAACAACCTCTCGAAGATCACGCCCTACGAGAGCAATGCGATCACCTACCTGTCGCCCGATTTCCATGGCTTCTCGAGCACGCTGATGGTGTCGATGCGCGACCCGTCGGCGGGCGGCGCCAACGGCCTGGGCGGCACCATCGCGACCTTCGTCTATCGCCGCGGGCCGTTCCGGATCGCCTTCGCGCACCAGCAGACCAACGATTCGGGCGCGCTGCGCTCGAACCTCGGCGGCGTGTCCTACACGCTGGGCCGCGTGACGGGCTTCGTCTCGGTGTTCAACGGCGACGGCGGCGGCACGCCCCGTTATCACGACGACGGCGCGGCCGTGTCGCTGCGTTACGCGGCGACGTCGAGGCTGCGCGCCATGCTCGGTTACGCCTACCTGCGCGATCGCTCGGGCGCCGGCAACGATGCCGACCAGTTCAGCGCGATGGGGGAATACGATCTGTCGCGGCGCCTGCTGCTGTACGCGAGCGCGGGCTGGCTGCGCAATCGCGGCAAGGCGAGCTTCACGCTGCGCGGCGTGAACGTGACGGGCCTGCCGCCGGCTTATCCGGGCGCGACGGTGAAGGGCGTGCAGATCGGCATGATCGAGCGCTTCTGAGCCCGACGGCTCAGGCGCGCCGTGGCGATTTCCGTTTGCCCGCCGCCCGGGCGGCGGATTCGACACGCGGCGGCTCGCCCGAATGCTGGGCCGCTGCCGCCACGATCCAGCTCCTGAACGCCTTGACGGCGGCGTCCCCGATGCGATCGGCATTCACCACCAGGGTGTAGTCGGGGGCCCGCCACACGGGCTCCGGGATCGGGCAGACCAGGCGCCCGGTCGCCATCTCGCGCTCGATCAGCGGCAGCGAGGCCAGGGTCACGCCGAGTCCTTCGGTGGCCGCGCCCAGTTGCAGGAACACGTGATCGAAGTGCTGGTGGCGCATGCCCTGCAGCCCCGGCGCGCCGGCTTCCCTCATCCAGTCCGACCAGGCCGTGCGCGTGCTGGAGGAGTGCAGCAGCGTGTGCTGGCGCAGGTCGGCGACGCCGCGGATCGGCTGGCTTTGCAGCAGCGCCGGGCTGCAGGCGGGCAGGCGCAGGTCGGGCATCAGGCTCGACGAGGTGAGGCCGGCGGCGTGCTCGGGCCCCGAGCGAACGCCGACGTCGAAGGCGTCGCCCACATAGCGCAGGCGGCGCGAGGTGGTGGACAGCCGCACTTCGATATCCGGGTAGCGGGCCTGGAAGTCGCTCAGGCGCGGGATCAGCCAGCACAGCGCGAAGCTCGCCAGCGCGTTGACGCGCACCAGGCCGGTGATGCGGCGCGTGATGGATTCATGGCGCAGCCGCGTGACCGAGCTGCTCAGCCGCGCGAAGGCGCCGTTGACGTCACCGAGCAGCGCCGCGCCCTCGTCGGTCGGCACCACGCCGCGCGGGCGGCGCTCGAACAGCGGCACGCCGAACCAGTCCTCCAGCAGGCGGATCTGCTTGCCGACCGCCCAATGCGTGACGTGCAGTTCGGTGGCCGCCGCCGCGAAACTGCCCAGTCGCGCGACCGCCTCGAAGTGCCGCAAGGCATTCAGCGGCGGCAGGTGGTCGGCGTCCTTCTCGCGGTGCTCGTTCATGTCCATGCGTGACTTTTTCTCCCGGCTGGCGCAATTTTACGTCAGTTGTGGCGCCCGCCGGGCGAACCTAGACTCAAGGCATTCCGAAACCGAACCTCGAGCAGCCGCCAGGGACTGCCTTGGCGCGATCCAGCCTATCCATGAGACTTTCTTCCTTTTCCTCCCCAAACGCGGCCGTATCCGGCGGCCCCGAGCAAGCCGGCCCCGTCTCGTGCAAGCGGGTACTTTGGCTCTCCTGCACGGCGCATGCGCTGCACGACGGCTACACCGACATGATCTACGCCCTGCTGCCGGTCTGGCAGGCGGATTTCGGCCTCAACTACGGCGCGCTGGC
Source organism: Burkholderia sp. SJZ089 (assembly GCF_007828315.1). Lineage (NCBI taxonomy): Bacteria > Pseudomonadati > Pseudomonadota > Betaproteobacteria > Burkholderiales > Burkholderiaceae > Burkholderia > Burkholderia sp. SJZ089. The sequence continues at coordinate 426,279 of NZ_VIUM01000004.1, forward strand.
GATCCTGCGCGGCATCTATGCCGGCACCATGGCAACCCTGCAGTTGCCGGCGGGGCGCATCGCCGCCATGCTCGGCACGCGCGCCACGCTGGTGCTCGGCACCTTGCTGGCCGCGCTCGGTTATGCCTTTGCCGGCATGTCGGGCAGCCTGCTGGGCCTGTGCGTGGCGCTGGCCATCTCCGGCAGCGGCTCGAGCACCCAGCATCCGCTGGCCTCGGGCGCCGTCTCGCGCGTGTATGGGCGCCAGGCACGCGGGCCGCTCAGCATCTACAACTTCTCGGGCGACCTGGGGAAATCCGCGCTGCCGGCGGCCATCTCGCTGCTGATCACCTTCATGCCGTGGCGCCATGCCTTGTGGGCGATGTCGGCGCTCGGCATGGTGGTGGCGCTGGTGATCGCGCTGTGGCTGCCGAACGTGCCGCGTAACGCGGCTCCCGCCGACGAGGCGTCGAGCCGTCATGCGGAGGGCTCCGGCTCCGGCTTCTCGCTGCTGTTCACGATCGGCATGCTCGACACGGCGGTGCGCATGGGCCTGCTGACCTTCCTGCCGTTCCTGATGAAGGCCAAGGGCATCTCGACGCCGATGATGGGCACCGCGCTCGCGCTGGTGTTCATCGGCGGCGCCGCCGGCAAGTTCGTGTGCGGCTGGCTCGGCGAGCGCATGGGCGTGATCGGCACGGTGCTGTCCACCGAAGGCGGCACGGCGCTGCTGATCCTGGCGGTGATCTACCTGCCGCTGGCGCCCGCCATGATCCTGCTGCCGCTGCTCGGGGCGATGCTCAACGGCACCTCGTCGGTGCTGTATGGCACGGTGCCCGAGCTGACCACGGTCGAGCGCACCGAGCGGGCCTTCGCGATCTTCTATACCGGCATCATCGCGGCGGGCGCGCTGGCGCCGGTCGGCTACGGCTTGCTGGGCGACCGGATCGGCGTGGTCGGCGCGACCATCGCCACGGCCGCCACCGCGCTGGCCATCTTCCCGCTGGCCTTGGCGCTGCGGCCGCATCTGCGCGTGGCTTGATACCGCCACGCACGATTTCATTCTCTTCCGGAGTTTCACCACATGAATACGGATTCGCGGATCCCGTTGATCCTGATAACGGGCGGCAGCCGCGGCGTGGGCGCGGCCACCGCGCGGCTCGCCGCCGCGCAAGGCTACGACGTGGCGATCAGCTTCGTCTCCGACGAGGCGGCCGCGCGGGCGGTGGCGGCCGATGTCGAGGCAGCCGGGCGCCGGGCCCTGGCGGTCCGCGCCGACAGCGCCGATCCCGTGCAGGTCGCCGGTCTATTCGAGGCGATCGACCAAGCGTTCGGCCGCCTCGACGTGCTGGTGAACAATGCCGCGATCATCGCGCGGCAGTCGCGGCTGGAGGATCTCGGCTTCGAGCGGATGCAGCGGATCTTCGCGGTCAACGCGATCGGGCCGATGCTGTGCGCGCAGCAGGCGGTCAAGCGGATGTCGACCCGGCACGGCGGCCGCGGCGGCGCGGTGGTCAACGTGTCGTCGGCTTCGGCGCGGCTTGGCAGTCCGAATGAATACGTGGACTATGCCGCGTCGAAGGGCGCGCTGGAGACGTTCACCACCGGGTTCGCCAAGGAAGTGGCGCGGGAGGGCATTCGCGTGAACTGTGTGCGCCCGGGGCATATCTACACCGACATGCATGCCAGCGGCGGCGAGCCGGGGCGCGTGGACCGCGTCAAGGATTCGATCCCGATGGGGCGGGGCGGGCAGCCCGAGGAGGTGGCGAGGGCGATTCTGTGGCTGGCCGGCGCGGAGGCCTCGTTCGTCACGGGGACGTTTCTCGATGCCACGGGAGGAAAGTAGGCGAGGGCAAGGTTCCATCAGCGAGCGGGGAGCGCCACCAACCGCCGATGTTTCCCGCGCGCGCCTGCTTGTCGCCTCGCGCGTAACAGGTCTCGCCGCTCAGTCCGCGGATGACGGTACGCGTCGTGCCGATGCGGCCGCTCGCTCGAGCTGCGAGGTCGGCATCACGATCGCCTCGCCATCCACCACCACGCGTCCATTCACCTCGCAGACGGTCGACAGCACCACCCGCTGTTTGTCCGGAATCAATGCGCTGATCGTGACGATCGCATTGACCGTCTCGCCCAGCATCACCGGCCGCTGGAATGCCAGGTTCTGCGACAGGTAGATCGTGCCCGGCCCGGGCATGCGCGAGGCGAGCGCGGCCGAGATCACCGAGGCCGACAGCATGCCATGCGCGATACGGCCGCCAAAGCGCGTGCCGCGCGCGTATCCCTCGTCGAGATGGACAGGGTTGTGATCTCCCGTCGCGGAGGCGAACAGGAAGATGTCACGTTCCGTCAAGGTCTTCACGAAACGTTCGCTCATGCCGACCATCAGGTCTTCCAGGTCGTAGCCGCCGGCCTCGTTCATGTTCGTCTCCTCAGGCCGCGCCCATGCCGCCGTCGATCGACAGCGTGGTGCCGGTGATGAAGGTCGAGGCATCGCCGGCGAGGAACACCACCGCTTCCGCCATTTCCTCCAGCGTGCCCATCCTGCCGAGCGGGTGCAGTGCATCGAGCCGGGCGACCTGCTCCGGATCGTCGAGCAGGTCGTGGATCAGGTCGGTCGCCACGAAGGCGGGACAGACCGCATTGACACGCAGTTTCTCCTTCGCGTATTCGAGCGCCGCCGCCTTGGTCAGGCCGATCACGCCATGTTTCGAGGCGTGGTAGGCGCAGGCTCCGAAGGTCGAGCCCTTCAGGCCATATGCCGAGGACATGTTGATGATGGAGCCGCCGCCTGCCTTCAGGATCTCGGGAATCTCGTACTTCATCGACAGGAACACGCCTTTGAGATTGATGTCGATCACGGCGTCCCAGGCCTGTTCGTCGGTCTCGGCGGTCGGCTTGCCGAAGCTGGTGATACCGGCATTGTTGAAGGCGATGTCGAGCTTGCCGAACGCGGCCACGGTACGCGATACGGCGGCCTCGCAATCCTCGGCTCGCGCTACGTCTGTCCTGACGAAGATGGCCTCGCCGCCCAGCTCGCAAATTTCCCTGACCACCTTTTCGCCTTGCTCCTGCCGGCGCGCCGCGATGGCCACTTTCGCGCCTTCCCTGGCGAACAGCAGCGCGCTCGCGCGGCCGATGCCCGAGGACGCGCCCGTAACGAGCGCCACTTTGTTGAGAAGCCTCTGCATGAATCGTTCCTCGACGTGATGTTGGGTTGTCAGTTGGTGTGGATGCCGCAGAGTAGACGCGTATCGAATGGAAATCCTTGAACAAATGTCACCGACCCGAAAGCCGCGCGGGAGCGCTTGATACAAGGGTTTTTCGTGCGTCGAGCGCAGCCTCGGCAGAGTGACAATCGTTCACTTTCAAGGCGAGTCCTTGAACCTATGATGTCCCGCAGCAATCGGAGAAACCCTCGGGCGCGTGCCGCCGCAAGCGCCTGCTCTTCAACCGTATCGGGGATGTGTGATGACGACTCAAACTGCCGCGCCGGATTCGAATGCCGTTCAACAAGCGGATCGTGCCTCGGTCACGACCGACGACATCCTGGGCATGATCAACACCTGGATGCGCGAGCGCAAACTCGCCCAGCCGTCCGACCTGAACACCACCTTCTCGGAAGCGGGCTTCGATTCGCTCGACTCCGTCGAACTGTCCTTCTTCCTGCAGGATCAGTTCGGCGTCGAGATCGACGAAACCGTGCTCTACAACTATCCCACCTTCGCGGCCCTGGTCGATTACGTGAAGGCACGCCTCTGAGCGGCGCCGGGACCGAAGGCGCCGCCTGGCGAGGCCCCTCTCGTTGCCGGGCAAGACAACCGGCCGCTTGAACTCAATGTATCGCGGGATCGAATCGACATGACCGTAAGCTCTCATTCCGAAACGGCCGGCGCCGCGCCTGGCCGAGCCCCCATCGCGCGTGCGCCGTTCCGCTCCCGCGTGGTCGGTTACGGCTCCGCCTTGCCGCAGCGGCGCGTGACGAACCATGAACTGGCCGAGACGGTGGACACCTCGGACGAGTGGATCGTCCAGCGCTCCGGCATCCGCGAGAGACGGATCGCCGCCGTGGGCGAGACCACCGCGGACCTTTCGATCGCCGCGGCAAGGCACGCGCTGGAACGTGCCGGCATGACCGGCGCCGATCTCGACCTGCTGATCGTCGCGACGGTCTCGCCGGACCAGACCATTCCCTCCACCGCGGTTCGCGTGCAGGCCGCGCTGGAGATGAACCAGGGCGTCGCCTTCGACGTGAAGGCCGCCTGCTCGGGTTTCGTCTACGGCCTGTCGATCGCCGACAGCATGATGAAGTGCGGGCAGGCCAGGACGGCCATGGTGATCGGCGCGGAAACGCTGTCGCGGCTGGTCGACTGGACCGACCGCGCCAGCTGCGTGCTGTTCGGCGACGGCGCCGGCGCGATGATCCTGCGCGCCGAACCCGACGACGGCAGCGCCGAGCAGCCTGGCCTGCTGTCCACGCACCTGCATTCCGACGGGCGGCACCAGGACAAGATCCGCACCGACGGCGGGGTATCCTCGACCGGGACGATCGGCCAGATCCGTCTGGAAGGGCGCGAGGTGTTCCTGCATGCCGTCATCAACCTGAGCGCCGCGGCCGACGAGGCGCTGGCCGCGAATGGCCTGTCGCGCGAGGACATCGACTGGCTGATCCCGCACCAGGCCAACCGGCGCATCGTCGAGACGGTGGGGCAGCAGTTGCATATCCCGGCCGGGAAGGTGGTGCTGACAGTCGATCGGCATGCCAATACCTCGGCGGCCTCGATCCCGCTGGCCTTCGACGAAGCCGCCTCGGACGGGCGCATCAAGCCGGGCGACCTGGTGATGCTGGCCGCGATGGGCGGCGGCTTCACCTGGGGCTCGGCCCTGCTGCGCTGGTAGCGAGAGCGCCCCGTTCGAGGCGTCGTTCCCCGCAATCGGCCGCGATAGCCGGCCTCATTCCGACGCCGACCGGCAAGGAACCGATCATGACGCTACGCAATGTCTCGCTCGGCGACAAATACGAGCTGGGCGAGAACCGCATTTTCATCTCGGGCGCGCAGGCCGTGGTGCGCTTGCTGCTGATGCAGCACGAGCGCGACCGGCAAGCCGGCCTGAACACCGCCGGTTTCGTGTCCGGCTACCGCGGCTCGCCGCTGGGCGGCCTGGATCACCAGCTCTGGAAGGCCAGCAAGGTCTTGTCGGCCGCCGATATCGTGTTCCAGCCCGGTCTCAACGAGGAACTCGCCGCCACCGCGGTATGGGGCTCGCAGCAGGCCGAGATGCTGGGCGAGGGCAGGTACGACGGCGTGTTCTCGCTCTGGTACGGCAAGGGGCCGGGCGTGGATCGCGCCGGCGACATCTTCCGCCACGCCAATCTCGCCGGCTCGTCCCGACATGGCGGCGCGCTGGCCCTGATGGGCGACGACCACCTGGCCGAATCCTCGAGCGCGGCGCATGCCAGCGAATACGCCTTCGCCGACGCCATGGTGCCGATCCTCAATCCGGCCGGCGTGCAGGAGATCATCGACTACGGCCTGTATGGCTACGCCTTGTCCCGTTATGCCGGCACCTGGGCCGCGCTCAAGTGCGTGAAGGACAATATCGAGTCGACCGCCTCGGTGGACCTGTCCACCCGTCGTATCGAGATCGTCGTGCCCGAGCTGGAACTGCCCCCGGAAGGCCTGAATATCCGCCGCGAGGTGGACGCGCTCGGCCAGGAGCAGCGCATGCTGGTCCACAAGCGCCGGGCCGTCGCGGCCTTCGTGCAGGCTAACCGCCTGAACCGCATCGTGTTCACGGGTGGCCCTCGCGCCCGGCTGGGCGTCGTCACCACCGGCAAGAGCCACCTGGACACGTTGCAGGCGCTGCGCGACCTGGGCATCGACGAGGCGCGCGCGAACGCGCTCGGCCTGCGTCTGTTCAAGATCGCCTGCCCCTGGCCGCTCGACTACGAGCACGTGGCCGAGTTCGTGCAGGGCCTCGATTGCGTGGTCGTGGTCGAGGAGAAGCGAGCGCTGGTCGAGGCCCAGTTGCGCGAGCAACTCTATGGCACACCGCATCGCCCGGCGATCGTCGGCAAGCGCGACGAGGCGGGAAATCCGCTGCTGCCGGCGACGGGCGCGCTCGATTCGAACCTGATCGGCATCGCGCTCGGCGAGCGCATCCTCGCGCGGCTCGGTCCGTCGGAGGAAGTCGCCGCGCGACTCGCGCGCCTGCGCGAGGTACAGGCGGCCCAGCGCGAGGCCCGCAGCCTCGCCTCGCGCGTGCCGCATTTCTGCCCCGGCTGCCCGCACAACAGCTCGACGCGCCTTCCCGAAGGTTCAATCGCCGGCGGCGGCATCGGCTGCCACTTCATGGCGATGTGGATGGATCGCGGCACCATCGGCTTCACGGCGATGGGCGTGGAGGGGGCGCAGTGGGTCGGGCAGGCGCCGTTCTCGCGGCGCGAGCATTTTTTCCAGAACCTCGGCGACGGCACCTACAACCATTCGGGATCGCTGGCGCTGCGCTTCGCGCTCACGGCCGAGGTCAACGTCACCTACAAGATCCTGTTCAACGATGCCGTGGCGATGACCGGCGGCCAGCCCGTCGAGGGCCAGCTCACCGTCGACGCGATCGCGCGGCAGGTGCATGCCGAAGGCGTGAAGCGCATCGCCGTGGTGAGCGACGAGCCGGAAAAATACCAGGGCGCCATGCAGTTCCCCAAGGGCACCACGGTCCACCATCGATCGGGTCTCGACGCCCTGCAGCGCGAGTTGCGCGAGGTGCCGGGCGTGTCGGTGCTGATCTACGACCAGACCTGCGCGGCGGAAAAGCGGCGCCGCCGCAAGCGCGGCAAGCTCCCCGATCCCGACCGGCGCGTGCTGATCAACGAACTGGTGTGCGAGGGTTGCGGCGATTGCGGCGTCGCCTCCAATTGCGTGGCGATCCAGCCGCTGGAAACCGAGTTCGGCCGCAAGCGCCGCATCGACCAATCGAGCTGCAACAAGGATTTCTCCTGCCTCGACGGGTTCTGTCCCGCGATGGTGACGGTGCACGGCGCCAAGCCCAGGAAGCGCCAGGCGCGGCTCGCCGCGATCGACCCCTTGCAGGGCGTGCCGGCACCGCGCGCGTACCCGCTGGAGCGGGGCTGGTCGGCGATCGTCGACGGCGTGGGCGGGACCGGCGTGATCACGATCGGCGCCGTGCTCGGCATGGCCGCGCATCTGGAGGGCAAGGGCGTGGGCATCATCGACATGGCGGGCCTCGCGCAGAAGGGCGGCGCGGTGCATTCGCACCTGCGTATCGCGGCGACGCCGGCCGAGGTCGACTGCATCCACGTGGCCGCCGGCAATGCCGATTTCGTGTTCGGCGGTGATCTCGTCGTGACCGGATCGAGCAAGGTGCTGACCACGGTTCGCCACGGACATACGCGCTGCCTGGTGAACACCGCCGAGACCATGCCCGGCGATTTCACGCGTTCGGCCGATTTCAGCCTGCCCACCGAAGCGCTGAAGCAGGCCATCCGCGACGCCGCGGGCCCGGAGCAGGTCAGCTTCTTCGATGCCGCGGCCGCCTCGACGGCGCTGTTCGGCTAATCGATCGGCGCCAACGTCTTCATGCTCGGCATGGCTTGCCAACTGGGCAGCCTGCCGGTGTCGCCCGAGGCGATCGAGCGGGCGATCGAACTGAACGGCGAAGCCGCCGCGATGAATCTCGCCGCGTTCCGCTGGGGGCGGCGCGCGGCCCACGAACCCGCCTTGGTACTCGAGGTGATGTCCAGTCTCGCGGCCACCCGCCGCGACCAGGCTGCCGCCACGATTCACGAGATCGTCGAGCGGCGGGCGGCATTCCTGGCCGACTACCAGGACCAGGCCTATGCGCTGCGCTATCGCGGATGGATCGAACGCGTGCAGATGGCCGAAGCGCTGGCGACGCCCGGCAGCTCGGTCGTCACCGAGGCGGTGGCGCGCGGCCTGTTCAAGCTGATGGCGGTCAAGGACGAATACGAGGTCGCGCGACTGCATACGGACGCGCATTTCCGCAGGCAGATCGAGGCGGAGTTCGAAAGCATCGAGCGGATCGAATTTCATCTCGCTCCACCGTTGTTCGCCCGTCGTGACGCGCAGGGGCGGCCGAGGAAGTCCGCTTACGGCCCATGGATCCGCAAGCCGTTCGCCTTGCTGGCCGGTCTCAGGCGGGTGCGCGGCACCTGGCTGGACGTGTTCGGTCATACCGCCGAGCGCCGCATGGAGCGCGCCTTGCTGGCGCGCTATGTCGACGACCTGGAGCAGATCGTGCATCTGATCGTCGAGGGCCGCGTGGAGCTGGCGAGGGAGCTGGCCGCGATCCCGGAGTCGATCCGCGGCTTCGGTCACGTGAAGGCGGCCAGCGTGTCCGCGGCGGCCGAAAAGCGGGCGAGGCTGATGGCGCGTATCGCCGAACCCGACGCGCCGGTCGCCGCGAAGGCCGGGCCGAAGCGGGTGATTCCCGTGGCCGTGGCGCAAGCATGAAGCGCGTCTTCCGGCGTCGTTCGGGGACGGTGATGTCCACCTCGCCTCGTGCGGCGCGCCCGGTTGGCGCGTCGCCACCGATGCCGCGCTTCCGTTTCGGGAGCGCGGCATCGCGGGAGATGGTTCAGCCCGCCGAGCGCAGATCCCCGACGTAGGCGCGGACATAATCGTCCTGCGCCATCGGTGCCCGGATCACCTCGGTCGAGAGCCGGAATGCATCCAGCAGGCGATCGAGCTCGCGTTGCACGATCTCGAAGGCGCTGGCCAGCGCGCGATCGCGGGCTGGGTAGGACAGCGCGGCACCGAAATGCTCGACGGCGTAGATCGTCGCGAGCGCCATCGCGGCCTCGGCATCCTCGTTCTGGGGCAAGGCCTGCAGGAAGCCTTCCAGCGCGATCCGGCAGCCATGCGTTCTTGCCAGGTCGAGCAGGGCGGGAAGGCGGGGATTCCAGGCGGCGAAGGCGGACTCGGCGTCGATCGCCTCGATCGCGAGGTCGTGCGTCGCCCGATCGTGCTGGCGACGTTCCTCGAGCCGGGCCAACCGGCAGAGCGCCGCGACATCGTCGAGCAGATCGGGTGGGACGAGATCGGCCGGCAGGCTCGACGGCGAGGAGGCGAGCTCGCGGCCGATCTCGAGCAGGCTCAGCTGGCTGTCGCCGCCGGCCGACGAATAGGCGTCCGTCAGGTCTTCGTAGCTGCCGAAGCGATTGGCGCCGAGGCAACCGTGCGCGCCGCTGGCGCGGCGGCAGTTGCGGACCACGTCGGCGGCCCCGGCCACGGTCACGGCCTTGGTCAGGGCGCCGATCCGGTTGATGGCGGCCCAGGGCACGGCGGCCATTCCCGCCGACATGGTGTCGTGATGGCCGCCTTCCATCAGACGACGCGCGAAATGACTGATCACGAAGGCCTCGGCCAGGGCGCCGAACAGCAGGCTCTGCTGATTGCGGAATGCCAGCACCACGCGATCGCCGCCCAGGCGCGCCCGGCTCCTGCGCTGCCGCGCGTATCGCAGGTTGGTCCAGATGCAGGCGCGTGCCGCGGCGCAGACACCCGCCGCGGTGGCCGCGTTCGCGTTGACGCCGATCCCCAGCGAGCGCACCAGGCGCTGATCGATGTCGAGCGGATCGTGGAATCGCCCGTCGGCGTCGATATCCGCGCTGTCCTGCAGCCAATGCGTGCGCGGCACGCGTACCCGGTTGAACGACACCAGGCTGTAGTCCAGGCCCATCGACGAATCACCGGGAAGCGCCTTGACGCGGATGCCGTCGAATACGCGCGTGCGGTCGCGAATCGGCACCGCGAACGGAAACAAGCCGTAGCCTTGGCCGCCGCACCAGAGCCGGGCGAATACCACGCCGGTCTTTGCGACGCCGTCCAGCGCCACGTTCGCCATCATCTTGCAGGCACCGTCCTCGGGCGTGACGAGCACGAAGCTGTCGGTGGCCGGATCGTATTCGGCGCGGGTCGCTACCGACAGATGGCTGCAGGCCATGCCCACCTCGGTGATCAGGATCGAGGCGACCGAATCGAGCCGGTCGACCTGCGCGATGATCCTGTCCAGTGCGGCGGAGGGCTTGCCCAGGGTCTTGAGCGTGAACAGGCAGACGCCGTAGTGCGCCTGCGCGACATTGAACAGCGGCGGGCTGACGGTGGCCGCGAAGGCCAGCGTGTCGATCAGGCGTCGGCGATCGGCCAGCAAGGCCGCGCCGCCGCCCGAGTATTGGTTGAGCAGGCGCAGTTGTTCGTAGATGCGTGCCTGCATCGCATGACGATCGGGCTCGTCGCGATCGGGGGCGAAGGCGGGATGGTTCAGCAGGTTCGCGAGTTCGCGCGAATGCTCGGTGTCCTGATCGAATATCAGTGGATGTGGCATGGCAGGATTTCCATTGGAGGTCGACGCCCGGACGATGGCGATCGTCGCCGATACTTGCATATCGCCGGCGCGCCGAATCTGAACTTTTGTGACGCCCGGAAGCCTTGTGCGGCAAGGCTCGGCAGGTGACAAAAGTTCACTTTGCGCGTCCATGCCGGCGTTCTATTCTGGCCGCACTTCGCACGCAGCGGTTCGCGAAAGAGACCTGATCGGAGCGCACAAATGGTTGACCTGGTTCTGGAAGACGCGCTGCAAATCGCGCATGAAACGCCCGAGATTTTCGATGTCGACGCCGATATTCCCCTCGGCGTGGTGCCCTTGAAGATGCATGCCTGGACGATCCGCCGGGAGCGGCACGGCGAACCGCTGACGGCCTTCGTGCGCGAGATCGTCGAGGTGCCCGAGCTGGGCGACGACGACGCGCTGGTGCTGGTCAAGGCCGCGGGCGTCAACTACAACGGCGTGTGGGCCGCGGTGGGCCAGCCGGTCTCCGTGCTCGACGTGCACAAGCAGGATTTCCATATCGCGGGTTCCGACGCGTCGGGCATCGTCTGGGCGGTCGGCAGGAACGTGCGGCGCTGGAAGGTCGGCGACGAAGTGGTCGCGCATTGTTCCCAGGTGGACGGCGACGACGAGGAATGCAACGGCGGCGACCCGATGCTGTCGCCTACCCAGAAGATCTGGGGCTACGAGACCTCCTACGGCTCCTTCGCCCAGTTCACGCGCGTGCAGGCCACCCAGCTGCTGCCGCGTCCCCGGCACTTGAGCTGGGCCGCCAGCGCCTGCTACACGCTCACGCTGGCCACCGCCTACCGCATGCTGTTCGGCCATCAGCCGCACGTGCTCGGCCCGGGCCAGTCGGTGCTGATCTGGGGCGGGGCGGGCGGCCTGGGCACCATGGCGATCCAGCTTGCCTCGCTGGTCGGCGCGAAGCCGATCGCGGTGGTCTCCGACGATTCGAAGGAGCAGTACGTTCGAAACCTCGGCGCGACCGGCGTGATCAATCGCGCGAAGTTCGACTGCTGGGGCACGCCGCCCGCCCTGGAATCGCCCGACTACGGGCGCTACATGGACAGCGTGCGCGCCTTCGGCAAGGCGATCTGGCAGGCCAGCGGCGAGAAGCGCGACGTGGACATGGTGTTCGAGCATCCGGGGCGCAACACCTTTCCGGTGTCGTGCTTCGTGGTCAAGCGCGGCGGCATGGTGGTGTTCTGCGCGGCCACCACGGGCTACGAGCTCAACTGCGATGCGCGTTACGTGTGGATGCGGCAGAAGCGGATCCAGGGCAGCCATTTCGCGAACCTGAAGCAGGCCGAGCAAGCCAACCGCCTGGTGGTGAGCGGGCGGATCGATCCCTGCCTGTCCGAGGTGTTCGCCTGGAACGAGCTGCCCCAGGCGCACCAGAAGATGCGCCGCAACGAACACGCGCCCGGCAACATGGCCGTGCTGGTCAATGCGCGCGAGGCCGAGGACGGCGTGGCGATTCCCGATCCGGCACGCCGCCCCTGAGTCGATCGCCTTGGCGGCGGCCGTGGCCGCCGCCGTTTCATTCCGCGCCGTGCAGCGAGCGCCATTTCCATCGAACGCGCAGCGACCCGACAGGATTCCTGCGCATTCCTTCACTGCCAGATGCGGGGAACCTATGCAAGGGACCAAGCGGCCGGAATCGCGCATCGCGATCACCGGCACTGCCTATCGTTTTCCAGGCGATGCCAGCAACCACGAATCCTATTGGGATTTGCTGGAATCCGGGCGAGCGGCGACGCGCGAGACGCCCAAGGCGCGCTTCGACATCGAACCGTTCTTCAACGAGGACGCCAGCGTGCCGGGCACCACCTACGCGCGCCATGGCGGCTACGTGGACGGCGCGTTCGAGTTCGACCCGGGATTCTTCCGGATCTCGGAATCGGAAGCGCTCGCGATGGACCCGCAGCAGCGCTGGCTGCTCGAGCTGTGCTGGCAGGCGCTGGAGAACGCCGGCATCGCGCCGGGCAAGGTGCGCGGGCAGCGCATCGGCGTGTTCCTCGGCAGCGGCGAGGTCGACTATGGCCGCCGCACCATGTGGGCCGGCGACATGAGCAAGCTGACGGCCTACGCCAGGCTCGGCGCGAGCCGGGCCACGCTGGCCGGGCGCATCGCCTATTTCCTCGGTGTGCACGGCCCCGCCGTGTTCGTCGATACCGCCTGTTCCTCGTCCCTGACTGCCGTCCATCTCGCCGCGCAGAGCCTGCGTGCCGACGATTGCGATATCGCCATCGCCGGCGGCATCAACCTGATCCTCTCGCCGGAAGAGACGATTGCCGGCGCGCGTTTGCAGGCCATGGCGCATGGCGAGATCTGCAGGCCTTTCGACGCTCGCGCCGACGGCTACCTGCGTGGCGAGGGCGGCGGCGTGGTGGTGCTCAAGCGCATCGAGGACGCCAGCCACGACGGCGACCGGATCGACGCCGTGCTGGCCGGCTCGGCCATCAACAACGACGGCGCCAGCAACGGCATGACCGCGCCCAACGGCGTCGCGCAGGAGAGCGCGATCCGCGTCGCGCTGCAGCGCGCCGGCGTCGGGCCCGAGTCGATCGCATACGTGGAGGCGCACGGCACCGGCACGCAATTGGGCGATCCGATCGAGCTGACCGCCTTGCGCAACGTCTACACGAGCAAGGTCGAGCGACGCCATCCGCTGCTGGTCGGTTCGGTCAAGGCGCAGATTGGCCACCTCGAGGCCGGGGCGGGCATCGCCGGCCTGGTCAAGGCGATCCTGGTCCTGCGTCGGGGGCGCGTGCCGAGGCAGGCGAATTTCGAGGTGCCGACCTCGCGCTTTCGCTGGGACGGCAGCGGGATCGGCGTGCCGCGCGCCAGCGAGGACCTGCCGGGCGAGGACGCCATGGTGGGCGTCAACAGCTTCGGGATCAGCGGCACGAACGTGCATCTGGTGCTGGCCAAGGCACCCGCGGGCGAGGCGCGTGCCGAGGATACCGAGTACCTGCCGCGGGTCCTGCCGCTATCGGCCAAGACACGCGAGGCCGTCGCTCGTCTTGCGCGAGCCTATCGGCATGCGCTTGAGGACGAGGGCTTGTCCCTGCACGAACTCTGCTACACGGCGAGCACGCGGCGCGATCACTGGTCTCACCGCGCAGTCGTGGTGGGCGAGACGCGCGAGCAGTTGAGCCAGGCGCTGGACGATTTCCTGGCCGAGAATCCGGAAGGCGAGTGGCATGCGGGGAGCGTCACCAAAACGCGCCGGCTGGTGTTCCTGTTTCCCGGCCAGGGGGCATGGAAGCCGGGCGTGGGCGCCGAGCTTCACGAGCGGAACGCGCTGTTTCGCGGCTTCGTCGATGAGTGCCTCGGGTATCTCGATGCGGCGCTGGCCGCCGACGTGCTGGCCGCGATCCGCGGCGAGCAGCCGGAGACGGTCCGGCATCGGGCGGGCCAGCTTGCCCATTTCGTGATGCTTCATTCGCTCGCGAGGACCTGGATCGCGCTGGGCAATCCGCCCGATGCGGTGGTCGGCCATTCTCTCGGCGAGCACGTCGCGGCGACGCTGGCCGGTGTGATGTCGCTGGAGGACGGCCTGAAGGCGGTCGAGGCACGCGGCCGCCTGTTCGATACCGCCACGCCGCCCGGCGCGATGCTCGCGGTGGCGGCCAGCGTGGCCGAGCTGCGGGAGCGATTCGAATTCGGCGAGGTGTTGTTCGTGGCCGGCATCAACGGGCCGGAGCAGACCGTGGTGAGCGGCACGGCGGATGCGGTCGAGAAGGTGCACGCCGCGATGCTCGCGATGGGCCGGCGCGCGTCGGTGCTGAGCACCTACGACACGCCGGGGCATTCGCCCCTGCTGGCGCCGATGCGCCCCGGATTCGACGAGGTGCTGTCGACGCTGCGCTTTTCGGCGCCGCGCATCGAACTGGTCTCGACGCTGACCGGCCGGCGCGCCGGCGACGATATCGCGAGCAGCCGGCACTGGCTGGACCTGGTGGAGCAGCCGGTGCTGTTCGCCGATGCACTGCAGCAGTTCGCCGACCAGGATTGCGTGTTCCTGGAGGTCGGGCCCGGGGCCGCGCTGTCGAACCTGGCGCGCGCCGCGACGCAGAAGTGGGATCAGGCCGTGTCGTCGCTGGCGGACGCGCCCGGCGATGACGCCACGGAAGCCGAAGGTTTCGCGCATGCCTGCGCGCGCCTGTATTGCCTCGGTTTCCTGCGCAACTGGGCCGCGTTCTATCCGCGGCCGCCGCAACCGGCCGAAGTGCCGACCTATCCGTTCGAGCGCGTGCATCTGGAGTTGCCCGGGATCGCCTATGCCGCGGCGAGCGCGGTCGAGGCGCCGGCGCTCCCTCGTGAATTGGCGAAGGCGGGGCAAGACAGCGCCCGGCCCGCGCATGACGGCGCTCCTGTCGATCAGGCGCGCTTGCTCGACACGATTCGGCGGATCGTCCAGTCCGTGGCCAGCGGTGCCGTGGTGCTCGAGGACGAGGCGCCGCTGGTCGCCTGCGGCCTGGATTCGCTGGCGCTGACCGAACTGCGTTCGCGCCTGCAGCAGACCTTCGGGCGTGCCTTGCCGGTGGCCTTGCTGGCGCGCGGCGTGTCGATCGCGAAGCTCGCCGGATTCTTCGGCGGTGCATCGGCCGCCACGCCGCCGGCCGTGGCGAGGCTCGCGTCGGGCCGATCCGGCGAACAGCCGCTGGCTGCCGGGGACGCGGACCCGGCGCCCGTCGACGAATCGCTGATCGTGCTGCGCCAGGGTCGGGGCGAACTCGTCGCCCTGGTCCATCCGGTCGGCGGCGACGTGCTGTGCTACCAGGAGCTCGCCGAGGCCTGGCCAGGGGAGCCGACCGTGGTCGGCCTGCGGCATCCCGATGTCGACCGGGCGGCCCTGGCGGTGCATCGGCCGCTCGCCGAGCTGGCCAACTGGTATCGCGTGCTGCTCGAACGCAGCTTCGGCCGCTTGCCCGACCGGCTCGGCGGCTGGTCCTTCGGTGGTCTCGTCAGCCTCGAAATGGCGGCGCAATGGGAGGCGGCGGGGCAGGCGATGGCGCCCCTGATGCTGATCGACAGCCCATTTCCCAGCGGCGACTTCGCCTCGCGGCTCAAGGCGATCGTCGGCCCTGTCGCCGGGCAGCCCACCCTGGACGGGATCGACGCCTTGTCCCGGGACGCCCGCTTCATCGCGCTGCTCGATCGCGACCTGGGCCTCGCGCAGATGCGCGACCGCCTCGACGCCGCCGAATTCGCGCGCATCTCCCGGCTCTATGCCTCGAGCGTGGTGTCGATCGTGTCTCGATCATTCACGCAGCTGCGCACGCCGATTCACTATGCCCTGGCTGCCCGGGGCAGCAATGCCGGCTGTCGCGAGGATGCCTTGCCGCATCTGCGCGTCCTGAGCACGGGCCCGATCGAAGTGGCGGTATTCGACGACGACCACAACTCGATCGTCACGGGGGATGCCGCACGCCGGCTGGCGGCGCTGTTCAACCAGCACGCTGGTGTCGATGCCGAGGTCGAGGTGCCGGCCGAGACGAATGGCCGTTGAGGCGACGCCGGGCGGCTTGCATGGAATGTCATCGGTCCGGACGAATGCCGCGGCCACGGAGCTTGGCATGTCGAGGCCCGAGCCGGCCTCGGAAACCGATTAGCGACACAAGGAACGATTCATGCAGCATGACACCCAGGTGGCCCTGGCCAAGCGCCTCTTCGCCCTGATCGACGAGCACGGCACGGACATGAGCGACACCTGCGGGAGCAATCCCGTCTCGGCCTACAGCAGCCCGGCGGTCCTCGAGCAGGAGCGCCGGCGCCTGTTTACTGATCGTCCCGTGCTGATCACGACGAGCTGCCGGATCAAGTCGCCCGGCGACTACCTGACCGACGATCGAAGCGGCGTGCCGATCCTGCTGGTGCGCAATCGCGACGGCAGGCTGAACGCCTTCGCCAATGTATGCCGCCACCGTGGCGCGCGGCTGGCCGACGGTTGCGGGCGCGATGCCAGCGCCTTCGTCTGCCCGTATCACGGCTGGGGCTACACGCTCGAGGGGAAGCTGCGCCTGCTGGCGCCGCGTGGTGCCTTCCCGGGACTCGATTGCGAGCACACCGACCTGACGCGGCTGCCCGTGCTGGAGCGGCACGGGCTGGTGTGGGTGTTGCCGAAGCCGGGCGGGACGATCGACGAGGACGCCTTGCTGCCGGGGCTGGACGAGGAACTGGCCTCGTACGGGTTGGCCGACTTCACGCATTTCGGCACGCGCGCGCTGGAGAAGCGGCTCAACTGGAAACTCGCGGTGGATACCTTCCTGGAAAGCTGGCATATCGACAAGCTGCACAAGGAAACGATCAATCCGATCTTCCTGCCCGGCATCGGCCTGGTCGACCGCTTCGGCGACAACATGCGGCTCACCTTCCCGCGACGCTCGATCGTCGAGATGCGCAAGCAGCCGGAGCGGGACTGGGACCTGTTGCGTCATACGCTGGTCGTCTACGTGCTGTTCCCGAATACGCTGCTGAACTGGCAGGGGCGCCACTTCGAGATCTGGCGCATGTTTCCGGCCGACTATCGGGATCCGGACAACTGCGTGGCCGAGGTCTCGCTATACCCGCCCACGCCGATCCACACCGAACAGGCCAGGGCGCACTGGACCCGTAATTTCGATTTGCTGACGAATACGGTGGAGAAGGAGGACTTCGAGCTCGCGGAATAGATCCAGCGAGGTTTCCACGGGCGCACGCAGGAGCACATCAGGTTCGGCCGGCACGAGCCGGCCCTGTCCTACTACCACGAGCGGATTCGCCAGGCACTGGCACCGGGATGAGGCGAGAGCACATCCGCCCTCAGGAAAGGGCCCTGGCTCGCTGCTCGGCGATGAAGGCCTCGACCGCCGGCTCGTCGAGCGGTTCGCCGAGGTGGTAGCCCTGGCCTTCGACGCCGGGCAGGGTTCGGGCCCAGGCGAATTGCTCGGCGGTTTCGATGCCGGTCATCACGATGTGCTTGTCGTTGCTTTTCGCCAGTTGCACCAGGGTTTCGACCACGCGCATGGATTCGCCGTTCTGCAGCACGTCACGGATCAGCGAGCGGTCGAACTTGATGGTGTCCACCGGCAATTGCTGCAGCAGCGTCAAGGAATTGAAGCCGGCGCCGAAATCGTCGAGCGCGACGCGCACGCCGATGGCCTGCACGGCATGAATGGCTTCCACCAGCCAGTCGAGCTGATCGGGCGGGACCACGTCGGTCAGTTCGATCTCGAAGCGTTTCGGATCGAGGCCGAAGGAGTCGAGCAGCACGGCGAGTCGAGCAGGGAATTGCGTTTGCCCCAATTCCAGCGAGGACAGGTTGATGGCGAGAGACAGGCCGTCATGCCCGGCGCTCACCCACTGCGCCAGCATGCGCGCGGCACGCTCGGTAAGCAGGTCGGTGAAGCGCGTGGCCAGGAAGGAATCCTCCACCACGCTGATGAACGAGGTGGGCGCCAGCACGCCGCGCTCCGGGTGCCGCCAGCGGATCAGGTATTCGAAGCCGGAAAGCTGGTGTTCGGCCAGCAGGAATTTGGGTTGCAGCAGGAAAAAGAATTCATCCTGGTGAAGCCCACGTTCCGCGTCGTCAAGGGGATGGTTTGCCACGAAGGTGCGGTTCATGAATATTCCAATTGGCCGGGCCAGGAGTTTCGGTTCATTTTTTGATGGCTCAATTTTATTGATAGAACTTTGAATTTTCAACTTCCAATAATGAACAAATGTAAATTTGCTTTAACGGTCTAGACTTGATTTTTTTGATAAGGTGCTATGTTTTTATTCGGTGTGTTGCCCTTGTGGATGAGTGGCTTGTCAGGAATATTTGCGCCTCGGTGAGGTTATCGAGCAACGTGGCGGAGAGCTTTGTCTTGCATCAAGGAGATGCCTGACGAGGGCGGGAGGCAGGCTGGTCTTGCGGAGCGTTGCTGGAAAGTGAAATTTATTGAGAATTGGTCATGGTAATTCTGTATTGATGGGTGCGTTCATGTTTTTAATAATGCATGTGTATTATTGTTGTGTTTTTTGATGTAATATAAAATTATTCAATGATGATTAGTGGGGTTGTTTTTATCGATATTGCCGTTGTGTGTCGTTGATTGATTCGATGCGGGTGTCGATGTTTGAGTGGAAGAAATTCTCAGGTTTTTTGTCATTGATTTGAATTTCGTCCAGGGCGATATGATGAAGGGCCATCGAATTGACATGCTGGGGAAATTCTTCGAGCCGGGCCGATGTCGTCCACCTGCCACGGAAAATCGAGGAGGCGAGGTGGCCCGCTTCAGGCTCGCGAGAGAGTGGGTCGGCCTGAGCGCCGTGCTGATGCTGATTTGCCTGGTACTGACGGCAACGCATCTCCTGTCGCGCTTCGACCAGGCTTTTTTCGACCTCGTGCCGCAGCCGGCTCACCGAGGTACCGCCAGGCCCCTGGCCTTGATCGTTGTCGATGCTCGCACCACGGCCCGATTGGGGCCGTGGCCGTTTGATCGTGAAACCCGCATGAAGATGCTCGATCGGCTCACCGACAGCGGTGTCACGGTAATCGGTATCGATCTGATGAGCTTGCGTGAATCGAATCCGGTTCGTATCGGCGGCGACGTACACGCAGCCGGCATGGCGCGCTCCGATAAAGTGGGGAACCCATCGTCCATTCACCAGGCTGGTGCCGACAGTTCGGGCGCCAGCCGCGTCCGGGCCGCATCCGGATGCGGCAAACGTTACGAGCGTTACTCGTACATCAATGTGCTGGACGGGCGTGTTTCCCCGGAGCGCTTGAAGGGCCGGCCGGTCCTGATTCGCGCCCTGGTAGGAGAAACCGGTCTGGGTTCGGCCTGGCCGACGAGCGGAGCCCGGCTCGGCGACACATTCGACATGCGTCGCGTGTCCGCTATGCCGCGCTCGCCGGGCTTCGCCTTCGAACTGCTGTTCAACGAGTTCGTCGTCTGCCTGGTTTGTGTCTTGCTCTACCGGCTGGGGCCGCGTGCCGGCCTGCTCGGGTCGTTTGGTATTTCCGTTGCGATCGCAGTGCTTGCCGCCGTCCTGTTCTGCTGCGCGGATCGGCTTCTGCCGCCTGCCACCGCCGTGCTGATCTGTGCCGCTGCCTGCTTGTTATGGTCGTGGCGGCGCCTGGAGGCCTTGTTGAGATTCATCGTCCTGATGGCGGACCGCCTGGCGGCCGAACCGGCGTTGCCGGGAAAGCCGATGCCGGAGCGCCGCGGCGTGGATCCGGTCGAGCGCCAGTTGAGGCGGGCCGCCGATCTGGACGAACGGGTGCGCAGCTATCGCGAACTGATCGACGAATGGGTCGACAGCCTGCCGGAGGCGACCTTGATTGCCTCGACCGGCGGCACCGTGCTGTTGGCGAACGAGCGCCTGGCCGCGCTGTATGGCGAACCGGGAGCGAATCCAGTCTCCAATGGCGTGCCGGCGGGGCGTTCCGTGTCCGACGTGCTGTTCCAGATCACCGCGTCGCACCGGGCCAACGAGTTTGCCGAGCAGGCACTGGCCTCGCTCAAGCCCTGGCCAGAAGGCGAGAATCTGTCCGCCCAGACGAAATCCCAGCTCGGCCAGGGCATCGAGATCGCGAACGCGCGCGGCGGCCTGTCCTTGCTGATCAAGTGCGCGCCGATCCGGCCGGCCAGCTATGGCGAGGGTGCGCTGGTGTTTCATGTGGCCGATGTCTCTTCCGTGAGAATGGCCGAGCGGCAGCGGGACATGGCCTTGCGGTTTCTTTCGCACGACATGCGCTCGCCGCAGGCTTCGATTCTCGCGCTGGTTTCGCAGGTCCAGCGCGATCCGTCGCGCCATACCCCGCAGCGCTTCGCCGAGCTGGTTTCCCAGTATGCGACGCGGGCCCTCAGCCTGTCCGACGATTTCCTGTTCCTGGCCAAGGCGGAGAACCTGCCGCCCAAGCTGGCCTCGGTGGACCCCGCGCTGGTGCTGGGCGATGCGGTGGACGATCTGCTGCCGCAGGCGAGTGCCCGTTCCACCATCGTGAACCTGATGGCAGAGCCGGGCCTGAGCACCATCGCCGACGTGCAGTTGCTGAGGCGGGCCTTCGTCAACCTGATCGGGAACGCGATCAAGTTCGGCCGCGAGTCGTCGACCGTCGACGTGGAACTGTCGGCGACCGAGCAGCATGTGAAGATTGCCGTCACCGATTACGGCAAAGGCATATCCGAGCTGGACCAGGCGAAGCTGTTCCGGGAGTTCACCCAGCTCGACGGCAGTTCGTCATTGTCCGGCCACGGCCTGGGCCTGGCCTTCGTGAAGACGGTGGTGGATTCGCTGGGAGGCAAGCTGCAGGTGCGCTCGAAGCTCGGGGAGGGGACCACCTTTCTCATGCTGCTGTCGAAACACGAACATGATGCGGCCCTGGGCGGTTGAAGCTCGTGGCAGGGTTCGCCGGCGCGTCCCCGCGCGACATGCGTAGCAGCAGGTGCGGGTGCCGAACTCGCGCGATCGCGCTGCTTCAGGCGCGGCTCTCCATCAGCATTCCCGCGTTGGCGTGAAACTCGCCCGAGGGCTTGGTCTGATCCAGGCGATAGCCGAGCGTGTAGATGGCCGACAGGCGCAAGCCGTTCTCGATGCTCAGCTTCAGCTTTTGCCGGATTCGGTAGATATGGGTGTCGAGCGAACGCGATTCCGTCCCCAACTCGCGTCCCCAGGCCGTGGTGGCAAGCAGTTCGCGCGACATGATCTTGCCAAGGTTGTGGAACAGGCAGGCGACCAGCTGGAATTCCTTGGTCGTCAGTTCGATCTTGCTGTCCCGCAGCCGCACCGCGCGCTCGACCGGATCGAGCACGTAGTCGCCGGCCCGGATCGGCTCGTCGCGCTTCACGTTGCGCGCCACGCGGCGCAGTAGGGCATTGACGCGTGCGGCCAGTTCTTCCGGCCGGAACGGCTTGCTCAGGTAATCGTCGGCGCCGGCCTCGAGCGCCCGCACCACGTCGAGCTCTTGCACGCGGCTGGTCAGGAACAGCACGCCGTATTCGACATCGGCCCGCGTGCGAATCCAGTTCAGCACCTCGATGCCCGTCATGCTGGGCAAATGCCAGTCGAGCACCACCGCGTCGACGGATTCGGATCGTAGGAAGCGCAGCGCCTGCTCGCCGTCGGTCACGAGCTTGATCGTGTGACGGAACGGCGCCAGTGCGCTTTGAACTTCCTCGGCCTGGATGGGATCGTCCTCTACCACCAATATGCGCATTCATGCACCCCTGAGTATCGTGGTTCGACTGGCAACCTGGCAAAAATGCTGGGTTTCAGCAAACGTTTGCCATTTGATGCGTTTGGTATGAATGGTTGGGAAATATAAATCAACGGGAAGGAATGCAATTGTGACATTTTGTGAATTTGTAGGATGAATTGCGGGCCAGGTAAAAACGATCGGCGTGCCGGATTCGGGTAATTTTTTCTCGAACCGGGATGTGAGCTTGGGTTTTGAAAGAGGGCAGCCGCGTCCCGGCGCAATGGCACCGCGGGCACGTCGTTGCAGGCCGTTGCGGTGTTGCATCGTTGCTTGTCGGGTCCATGTTTCGGACTGCGATCGATGTCGCGTCGGCGATGTCTGATTCCGCCGATCACCGGATCGGAGCGTGGTCATGGCGGACGCATGACACGCCGACCATTCACCGTTCCTCGCTCCCGGTTTGTCTGCTGTCCAGGCGGATCTATTCCATTCCTCACGCTTGCCGTGCAGGCGATTGAACCGCACCGCTGTTCATTGGAACGAGCCGCCGTGGCACATCCATTTTTCAAATCAATTGAAATGCCAAGGCGGTGACAAATGTTCACTTTTTGGTCGATGCGGTTATTTGTCAGAAAGTTTAAAACCGTGACAATTGTTCACTTTGCGATTTGAAAAGATGTCGATAATTTGGCAATTAATAAAGGATCTCCTGTGGTAGGAATTAAGGGGTTTTATAAAAATTATTTCCCCGTTCTGTTGGGAAGGTCGTCCTGTTGCTATTCAAATAATCGCGAATGTCCCGGCGCGGGAAGCTGTTGCCTGCGTGGGGGATGTCGTGTCATGAGATTTTTTTGTCGCGACTCGATGGGAAATGCGAGGCTGCATTTCGGTTGAATATCGAGAATAAATCAGAAAATTTAAATTCAGATGGAGTTTCCATGGCTGAAAGTTATTTGAGTGCAACCGCGCGTGATCGCGTACATGATGCCAAGTCGATTCAGACGCGCTCGCCGCGCCGGAGTCGCCGTCATCTGCCGGCGGGTGTTGAATCTGCGCGGCTTCGTCCGCTCGTCTCGGTCTTGGGTCTCATGTTGGCAGGTCTTCCGTATGGGGCGGTGGCTCAGCAGGCGACGGGATCCGTCATAGTGAGCGGGACCAATTGCCCAACGAGCACGACAGCGGTCAACGGTGTCAGTATTGGCTGCGCCTCAAACGCAGGTAGCGGGGCCACGGCGATCGGCTTTGATTCA
This sequence comes from Burkholderia sp. SJZ089, assembly GCF_007828315.1. NCBI lineage: Bacteria > Pseudomonadati > Pseudomonadota > Betaproteobacteria > Burkholderiales > Burkholderiaceae > Burkholderia > Burkholderia sp. SJZ089. The sequence goes on from NZ_VIUM01000004.1 coordinate 449,052, forward strand.
AACGCATCAGGATTCAATAGCGTGGCGGTCGGTCAACATGCAACGGCTTCCGGAACAGGCTCCTCTGCGTTTGCAGGCGCGGCAACCGGGTCGGGGGCGACAGGGATCGGGTTCGGTGCGACGGCGTCGGGTGACGGCTCTTCAGCGTTAGGACAGGCCGCTGCAGCGAGCGATGTCAATGCCACGGCTGTCGGGGCTCGCGCGACGGCGTCGTCCGCGGGGTCAGTGGCGCTTGGCCAGGCATCGACGGCGACGGGTACCAACGCCTCGGCGATCGGCCCGTTGTCCACAGCCTCCGGGACGAATGCCAACGCGATCGGCACGTCCGCGTCAGCGTCCGGATCCGGAGCGAGCGCGATCGGTGCCGGTGCGAGAGCATTGACCGACAACACGCTCGCGGCCGGCCTCAACGCACAGGCGACAGGGAACGGCGCGGTGGCACTGGGTGCTACGTCAGTGGCCTCACAAACCTTTGCCACGGCTGTCGGCATCAATGCCAACGCGTCGGGCGTGGGCGGGACCGCCGTCGGAAACCAGGCGAATGTGACCTCTGCGGCCGACGGCGGCGTGGCCCTGGGCAGTGGCGCATTGGCTGGCGGACCTTCGGCGGTTTCGATCGGCACCAATACCGGCTCGACGGGCACGAGTTCGATCGCGATCGGCGCTGGCGGCGGCGTGGCAGGTACGCCTGGGTCCGGTACCTCGGCATCTGGCAACCAGTCGATTGCGGTCGGCTTCGGCAGCAATGCGAGCGGCGCGCAAGCCGTTGTTTTCGGTCCCAATTCCATTGGGGCAGGCGCGAATGCGGTCGCGGTTGGCTCGTCCGCGAGCGCAAGCCAACAATCGGCTGTGGCGGTTGGCAATCTCACCGTGTCCAACGCTGCGAGCGCCACGGCGCTCGGCGCCGGCAGCCAGGCGCTGGCCGCCTCGACCGTCGCTTTCGGCGATACCAGCGTCGTGGCGGCGGCGGCGGGCACCGGCTCCATCGCCGGTGGCCACAACTCGCAGGTGACAGGTGGCACGGGCGCCGTTGCGCTCGGCGAGGCGCAGACGGCCAACGGCAACGGCGCGGTGGCAATCGGCGATCCCAATTCGGCCACCGGCAATGGCGCGGTGGCGGTGGGCGCCGACAACACCGCGAATGGCGACGGCGCCGTCGCATTGGGCAACACCAATGTCGCGACCGGTCAAGGCGCAGTCTCGATCGGCAATGCATCGCAGGCCAATGTCGCGGGCGCGGTGGCGATCGGCGATGCCGCCAGCGTGCAGGCTGCCGCCACTGGCGGCGTGGCGCTCGGCTCAGGTGCCTCGACGAGCGTCGCGAACAGCGTGGCGCTCGGCGCGAATGCAACCACCACGGCGGCCACGCCGACCGCCAATGCCACGATGGGTGGGGTGAACTACAACTTCGCGGGCGCGACGCCGGCCGGCGTGGTCAGCGTCGGTTCGGCAGGCGCCGAACGCCAGATCCAGAACGTGGCGGCCGGCCAGTTGAGCGCCACCAGCACCGATGCGGTTAACGGCTCGCAGCTATTCGCGACCAACCAGCAGGTGAGCACCAATACCACGGATATCTCGACCGTCAGCTCGACGCTCACGAACATTAATAACGGCGCGGGCATCAAGTATTTCCACGCAAATTCGACCGATCCGGACAGCCAGGCCGTGGGTGCCAACAGCGTCGCGATCGGCCCGAGCGCGGTGGCCAGCAACGCCGGCGACGTGGCGCTGGGCAGCGGCTCGAGCACGACGGCGGTGACGCCGACGGCTGGCGCGACGATCGGCGGCGTGAACTATACATTCGCCGGCGCGACGCCTGCCAGCGCGCTGAGCGTGGGCAGCGCGGGCGCCGAGCGCCAGATCCAGAACGTGGCGGCCGGCCAGTTGAGCGCCACCAGCACCGATGCCGTGAACGGCTCGCAACTGTTCGCGACGAACCAGCAGGTGACCACCAACACCACGGCCATCACGAACATCAACAACGGCGCGGGCATCAAGTATTTCCGCGCGAACTCGACGGATCCCGACAGCCAGGCCGTCGGTGCGAACAGCGTGGCGATCGGGCCGAACGCGGTGGCCAACAACGCGGGCGATGTGGCGCTGGGCAGCGGATCGACCACGGCGGCGGTGACGCCGACGTCCGGTGCGACGATCGGCGGCGTCAACTACACGTTCGCCGGCGCGACGCCGACCAGTGCGTTGAGCGTGGGCAGCGCCGGTGCCGAGCGGCAGATCCAGAACGTGGCGGCCGGCCAGTTGAGCACGACCAGCACCGATGCCGTGAACGGTTCGCAGTTGAATGCCACCAACCAGCAGGTAACGGCCAACACCACGGCCATTACGAACATCAACAACGGTGCCGGCATCAAGTATTTCCACGCGAATTCGACGGATCCCGACAGCCAGGCCGTCGGTGCGAACAGCGTGGCGATCGGGCCGAACGCGGTGGCCAACAACGCGGGCGATGTGGCACTGGGCAGCGGATCGACCACGGCGGCGGTGACGCCGACGTCCGGTGCAACGATCGGCGGCGTCAACTACACGTTCGCCGGTGCGACGCCTGCCAGCGCGCTGAGCGTGGGTAGCGCGGGCGCCGAACGCCAGATTCAGAACGTGGCGGCGGGGCAACTGAGCGCCACCAGCACCGATGCCGTGAACGGCTCGCAACTGTTCGCGACGAACCAGCAGGTGACCACCAACACCACGGCCATCACGAACATCAACAACGGCGCCGGCATCAAGTACTTCCACGCCAATTCGACGCTGGCCGATTCGACGGCGAGCGGCACTGACGCGGTGGCGATCGGCGGCAATGCGCAGGCGACGATCGCGAATTCGGTCGCCCTGGGTTCCAACTCGACCACCACGGCGGCGACGCCGACCGCGGGCGCCACCATCGGGGGCGTGAGCTACAGCTTCGCGGGTGCCGCGCCGGCAGGCGTGGTCAGCGTGGGCGCCGCAGGTGCCGAACGCCAGATCCAGAACGTGGCGGCCGGCCAGCTGAGCGCGACGAGCACCGACGCCGTGAACGGCTCGCAACTGTTCGCCACCAACCAGCAGGTGGGCACCAACACCAGCGACATCGCGAACCTCAACACGGCCGTCACCAACATCAACAACGGCTCGGGCATCAAGTACTTCCATGCCAACTCCACGCTGGCGGACAGCCAGGCCACCGGTGCCGACAGCATTGCCGTCGGCCCGCAGGCGGTGGCCAGCGCGGCGAACAGCTTCGCGGCGGGCACGGGGGCGCAATCGAGTGCGGCGAATGCCACGGCGCTCGGCGCGCAGGCGGTGGCGTCGATCGCGGGCGGCGTCGCGATCGGTTCGGGCTCGGTGTCGGATCGCGCCGTCGCGGCGGGCAGCGGTACGATCCCGGCCGGCAGCCACACGGTGCCGTTCAACACGTCCGACGCGACCCTGCTGGGTGCCGTCTCTTTCGGCAGTGCCTCGGGCAACACCTATCGTCAGCTCGTCAACGTCGCCGACGGCACCGAGGCGCACGACGCCGTCACGGTTCGCCAGTTGACGGGAGCGCTGCAATCCTTCGCCGTGACGCCGACGCTGTACTTCCACGCGAACTCCACGGCGGCGGATTCCCTCGCCGTAGGCGCCGAATCGGTCGCGGTCGGCCCCACCACGGTAGTGAACGGCGACAACGGCGTGGGCGTGGGCAACGGCGCGATCGTTCAGCAGAGCGCGCCGGGCGGCATCGCGATCGGACAGGCCGCCAATTCCGGGCAGGCCGATGCGATCGCCATGGGCAGCGGGGCGAATGCCACCGGTCCGCAGGCGATTGCCCAGGGTGCCAATGCCGTGGCCTCCGCCTCGGGCAGCGTGGCGATCGGCTCCGGCGCGAACAGCAGCGCAAGCGACGCGCTCGCCTTCGGTTCCGGCTCCAGCGCGACCTTCGCGAACAGCGTGGCGATCGGCGCCGGCTCGGTGACGACGGTCGGCGCGTTGAGCAACTACATCGGCTACGGGCTCAGCACGCCGCAATCCTCGGTCGGCGAGGTGAACATCGGCAACCGCCAGATCACCGGGCTGGCGGCCGGCGTGGCGGGCACCGACGCGGTCAACGTGAGCCAGCTGCAGGCGGTCAACCAGAGCCTCACCACCATGATCCAGAACATCAGCAATACCGGTGGCACCGGCGGCTTCCCGTCCACGCCGGGTTCGAGTTCGCCGGCCAGCTCGACGGGCTCGAACTCGTCGGCGGGCGGCAATGGCGCGGTGGCCTCGGGCAACAACAGCACGGCGGTCGGCAACGGCTCGACGGCATCGGGCACGGGTTCGACCACCATCGGCGCGGGTTCGACCTCGTCCGGCAACAACTCGGTGGCGATCGGCGCCGGCAGCAACGACGGTGGACGCAACAACGTGGTGTCGATCGGAACGGCGGACACGCCGCGGCAGATCACCAATGTCGCGGCTGGCACGGCGCCGACCGATGGCGTGAACGTCCAGCAGCTGAACGCCGCGGTTGGCAATGCCAATGCCTACACCGATGCGCGGATCCAGAGCCTGCGTCGCGATGCGGACGGCGGTACCGCCAGCGCGATGGCGGTGGCGGGCCTGCCGCAACCGTCCGGGCCGGGCAAGAGCATGGTGGCGATCGCGGGCAGCGTGTATCGCAGCCAGTCTGGCCAGGCGATCGGCATCTCGACGATCTCGGAGAACAATCACTGGATCTACAAGGCGGCCGTCACCACCAACACGCGCAACGACTATGGCGCGGTGGTCGGCGCCGGTTACCAGTGGTAAGGACGCGCGTCCTCGCCGTCTCGCCATGAACGGGCAGGGCCGCGGGAGCAGTGCCAGGGCGTATCGCACGTGGCCCTGGCCGGCTTTCGCGGCCTGCCGATCCCAGCATTCCTCATCGAGTCATGACATGAACATTCGAACCATTGCCGCCGTGGCGGCCAGCCTGCTGACGGCCGCCGTCCTGCAGGGGTGCGCGTCGCCGAAGACGCCGCCGCAGTTTCCGAATCAGCAATCCGCCTCGCCTTCCGGCGGGACCTTCGTCAACCTCGACAACCTGCGCAACGTCAGCGCCGGGTTGAACAAGGACCAGGTCTACGACCTGATCGGGCCGCCGCACTTCAACGAGTGGTTCGTCGGCAAGCGCGTCTGGAACTACCTGTTCGATTTCCGGCGTGGCGGCGAAGTGGTGACCTGCCAGTACCAAGTGCAGTTCGACAAGCATGGGAAGGTCAGCGGCACCTACTGGCGCGAGTCGGCCTGCGCGGATTGGCTGCGCACCGCGGCCCCGGCGGCGCCGGTTGCCGTCGAGCAGAAGGTAGTGACGATCGAGCAGTTCTCGCTGGAGAGCGATGCGCTGTTCGCGTTCGGCAAGTCGGATATCGATTCGATGCTGCCGGGCGGCAAGACTGAACTCGATCGCGCTGTCGCGCGGATCAAGGGCCATCGCGCGGTGAGCGAGATCGCTATCGTCGGCCATACCGACCGGATCGGCTCCGCCGCGTTGAACCAGCGCCTGTCGCTGGCGCGCGCCAATGCCGTGCGCGACTACATGGTCGCGCACGGGCTCGCGCAAGCGAGCATCCACACCAGCGGGGTGGGCGCCAGCGAATCCGTTACGACATGTCCGGAAGGCGAGAGCGGGGCGGTGATCGCCTGCCTGCAGCCGGACCGCCGCGTCGCCGTCACCGTGAAGGGGCAGCGCGACGATTGAGCGAGTCGGCTGCCCGCCGCGGTTTCCTTGCCTCGGTCATGTCCCGGAGCTACGTCGAGACGATTCGATCATGCGGACGGGACATGGCTTTTTTCATGCCGTAGTGCAACGCGCCATCCGGTCGTCGGAGACGATCGATGCACCTGTTCGAGCCATGCAATGAATCAGTTTGAAGAAAAAGGCGACGCGAAATCCGAGTACCTGGACCTGGTTCGCCAGCAGCGCCAACTGGACGAGAAGGTGGCGCGAGCCAGGGACCTGGTGCTCGCCGATGTCGTGAAATCGATTATCAGGGTGATGCTGGAATATGGGGTGGAAGTCGAGGACGTGCGCAAGGCCTTTCCCCGTGGCAGGGATTTGCCGCGAACCGGCATCAAGCGGCCGAGGCTCAAGCATGTCGCCAGATATCTGGATGCCGCGACCGGGCGCACCTGGAGCGGCCGCGGACGGATGCCGAAATGGCTGAAAGGGAAGTGTCTCGACGACTACCTGCTGAAGCCCGGCGGATCGTGATCTCGCGCCGGGCACGATGGGAAGGGGGCGGCCCGACCGCGCCGGCGGATGCGCGAAATCCGGCATCCAGTCGGCGGCCATGATGCCGGCCTCAGGGCAGGTCCTGCACATGCATGCACGGAGCTTCTCCGAAGGTGTTGCTCAGCGCATGGGTGACGATTCTCGTCGCGGCTTCGCGCGGCGTGTACACCGTGTCGTTACGCACCATCTCGAGGTACGCGTCGCGCGTCGGAAAGCGTTCGAGATCGGCGCTGCACACTTCCTTCAGCATGTTCGTATCGACCTTGCCGGGCCGGATGGCACAGATGCGCAGCCGGTCGCTCGCATCGAGCGCGACCGTTCGCGCATGCTGTTCGAGCGCGGCCTTGGAGGCGCAATAGAGGCTCCAGCCGGCCATCGAGATTTGCGCGGCGCCGCTGGAGATATGCACGATACGCCGATCGACGGCCTCGGCGCTGGCTTTCGCGAAGGCGGCAGACAAGGTCAGGGGGGCCGCCACGTTCACGGCGATGGTATGCGCCACGCTCGCGGGGTCCTGCAGTTCGAGGCGGCCGATCGGATTCACGGTGCTGGCGTTGTTGAACAGCATCACGCGCTGCGCGCCGCCGACGAAGCGCAGGAACATCTCGCCGCCGAGCCATTGCAGCAGGCGCTCGCGGTCGCCGAGATCGAGTGCGACCTCGTTGAAGCGCTCGGGATGGCGTTGCGACAGGGTTGGATGTTTGGCGAGCGAGACCCCGAGGACTTCGATGTTGCGTTCCAGCAGGGATTCGGCGATCGCTTCGCCAAGGCCGCGCATGTGTCCGCTCACGATCGCGCGGGTAAGGGGGGAGGTGTCGATAGCGCCCACAGTGTCGATTCCATGAAAGAGGCGCGAACGCGCCGGACCTTGGGATACGCGGGCTCGCCGGATACGCAGCGAAACCGCGGAAGGCAGTCTAGTGGGCAACGCAGGCGGCAGGTTTGAACAAATGTGAACCGCCTCCGGTCCATCCATCGAGCCCGGGCCGGTTCACAAAAGTTCAGATATCGGCGCTGCCCGATGTGCAACCATGAGCGCCGAGATTCGACCCATCCACGAACAAGCAAGGAGAGTCCACGATGCTGCGCAAACTGGTTCGCGGGCATGAAGCGAGGCACGAGAGGGAACTGGTGGCCCTGCTCGAGCAGCCCGCATTCGCCGCGATCGACGACGAGCCCCATCGCGGCAAGCAGCAGCATGGCATCTACCGGCAGCTCGAGTTGCTGAACGGCTGGGCACGTTCGGGCTCGGCGCTGATCGCCGATAACCAGCGCCTGTTCGACGCGCTGGCATTCGCGGCGACGGTGAGTCCGCCCCTGTTCAGCGTCGCCCAGGAGCATTATGGCGTGTGCCTGGCGTCGATCAGGACACTGGGCCGTCCTTCGGCCGCGCTCGATCGGGTCATCACGGACCTGGACAAGCTCTCGTCCGTCGCGGTGATCCTGAACACCGAAATAGGCGTGTCATGCAGCCACTTCGCGATCGGCACGCGTGCCGACTACGATCCGGCCAGCGATGAATTCGTCCTCACCACGCCGACGGCAAGCGCATGCAAGTTCCTGGGCAACGTCGCGCTCGATGGCGTGGCAAAAACCGGGCTGGTTTTCGCGCAGGTGTGGTGTGGCGATCGTCATCTCGGCTTGTTCCCGTTCGTGGTGCCGATCCGCGATCGAGAGCGAGTATGCGAAGGCGTCAACATCAAGGAATTGTCGGGCGCTTCTTCCCTGGGCCTCGACTATAGCGTCGTGTCGTTTTCCGGCGCTCGCGTGCCGCGCACGCATTGGCTGCAGGACAGCGCCACACTCGGCACCGATGGCGAGTTCCACGATCCGCTGGGGGATGCCGGCAAGCGCATGCTGCGTTCGCTGAGCGCCGGAACCAATGCCTGGATCGCCTCGGCCGTCGGCTCGGCGGCCGCCGCGCGCGCCAGCGCATGGACGGCGATTCGTTACGCATCGAAAAGGAAGACGAGCGCCTTGCTGGATCGGGATGGGTCGATACTCGCATTCCGCAACGTGCAGGGCATGTTGCTGACGGCTCTTGCCGAAGCCTTCGTCATCAGCCATTTCGCAAGCCGGCTGACCGGCGGCGTCAAGCACGAGGGCACCACCTCGGGCATCTCGACCGTGCCCTGGGCGGCAGTCAGCAAGATCGGCGCGCTGACCAAGGCGATCACGGTGGCCGGCGCGGCCGACGCGATCCACAACTGCCGCCGGGCAACCGGCGGTCACGGCTTCGTCGGCGAAAACAGGCTCTGCAGCTACAAGGATCTCGTCGATGCTTATGGATCGGCCGGCGGCGACAGCCAACTGATTCTCATCGAAATCGGGCGTGAACTCGCGTCGAAGCCGTCGGAACTGCCCGAGGTGCCGGCGCTTCCCGAATCGCTGGATGGCGTCGATGCACTGCATGCCCTGATGAGGTTCGAGGAGCGCAGTCAGCACCAGCGTGCCAGTGCCGGTCTCGCGGCCGCGAAGCCGGGCGACGACGCGTATCTTTCGATCTGGAATCCGCGCCTGCCGGCGCTCATCGATCTGGCTCGCGCGCATGGTTGCCGCCTCGCGGTCGAAAGCTTCCTGGCCCAGGAGGTCGCGAGCGAGGATCGCCAGCCGATTCTCGCGCTCGCGACCCTCTATGTGCTGGAGCATTTCGGCCAGCGTCTTGCGCATGAGTTGCGCGATGCGGCGCTTGCCGGCGCGTTTGACGTCGTGATGGCCAATCTCGACCGGCTGCTCGATGCCTTCGACTTGTCGACGGCGCTGGTGAACACCCCCTTGGCCCAGGACGACTACATCGCCGCCTACATCGCAGACCTGCCGCTGGGCGGCTGAGCGACTGAGCCTCGGGGTTTGCTCAGGCCATCCAGTACGTCAGCGTGTAATCGTGCCTCCCGGCTTCGCGCCGGATCTGCAACTGCCCCTTGATCCCCGCCAGCTCGCCGGTTCCGGAGCCGGGCACGATGCCGATCCGCAGGAACTCGCTGCCCGCATCCATCTCGCCGAGATGGGCCAGCGCGAATCCGCCGGATCGGCCATCCAGGGTGCCTTCGAAGGACTCGATCGCCACGTAGCCGGCCTTGGCCTGTTGCGGCTGTCCGGCGCTCAGCATTTCCCCGAGCGAGTGGCCCGCCAGGCCGCCGTGGTAGGTTTTCTCGATCGCGTGACGGCCGATGGCGGAAGCGCCGGGCGCAACGGCGACCGGCTCGGGGGGCGAGATCTTCACGTCGAATCCGCCGGTGGCGACGGACGAGGGCGAGTCGGAAGGAGCAAGGTTCACGGGATGCCTCACAAGGGGATGCGATGGATCGCGGCCATTCGGAATCGCCGGATCGGAAGCGAGCCAGGCCTGATGATCGACGAAAAGGCCTGCCCCGGGTTGCCGTCTTGAACGCCGGGCAAGACAGCCTATGCTGTCTGGGGCGGCTTACGGAATCCGAATCATGGGGCGAGCGACGAAGACAATGATCGCGACCGTATTGGTCATTGTGTCTGGCCAGCCCCTCAAAACCCCACCTCCCGCTGCAACACCGCCGCCACGAACCGAACCCCGTTTCCCGCCAGGCTCTCGCGCCCCGCGCCGAGCTGCACCGTCCCCGGCACCTCCCGCCCGATCCCCGGATCGCCGTCGCAACCGGCGAAACGAACCTGCCAGGTCGCCTGCAGCGGCACGATCTGGCGCGTCTTCATATCCTGCTCGGCCGGAATCGGCCCGCCATAGACGCTCGCCACGGTCGGCTCGTCGAGCGTGGCGACATTGACCTTGTCGATCGCGTCGATCCGGCAGCGCCGCGCCGCGAGCTCCGGCAGGTTCGCCACGAAGCTGGCCGACTGCCCGGCCTCGAGTCGCGCGATATCGTTCTCGCCGACATAGGCATCGCCCTTCACGCCGCCCGGCGCGACCAGGTCGTAGAGCCGCTCGCCGCGCGGCAGCCAGGTGCCGGGCGCCTGCGCGTCGTCGTTGGCCTGCACGGTGCCGTCGAAGGGCGCGCGAATCGTCAGTTGTGCGATCTCGGCGCGCAGCCCGTCCACGGTCTGGCGCGAGGCATCCCAGCGTCGCGCCAGCGCCGTGCCTTGCTTCTGCAGGCGATCGTCGAACGACTGCTGGTCGACCTCCCAATGCAGCTGCGTTTCCTCGGCCGTCGCGGCGGCCAGCTTCGCCTCCAGGTCCGGCGAGACCAGCACCGCCAGCGTGTCGCCCGCGCGCACGCGCTGGCCGTCGCGCGCTGGCGGCGGCGTCTCGGCCAGGTAACCGGCCGCGACGGTGTACAGCCCCTGCGCGCGTTGCGGGCCGAGCACGGCCGGCGCGCTCACGCCGGCATGCCAGGGCAGCACCAGGAAGGCCAGCAGCGCACCGCCGAGCAGCGCGCTGCGCCGGGTCTCGCGGCGCCAGTGCAGCTCGTCGCGGCGCTGCCAGCAGACCTGCGCCTCGCGCCAGACCGGCCGCGCGATGAACCAGCCGAACTCCACGCAGAACAGCAGCATGCCCAGCAGCTTGAAGAAGGCGTGATAGACGATCAGCGCGATCGACATGAACACCACCACGCGATAGAGCCAGGTGGCGAACGAGAACGCGATCAGGAAGCGCCGCCGCTGCGTGCTGCAGGGCTCGGGCTGCGGGTCGCCCAGGCCGAACAGCCATTCGCGCAGCCACCAGCGCCCCAGCGCGAAGGCGCGGTCGTGCAGGTTCGGCATGTCCAGCCAGTCCGACAGCAGGAAGTAGCCGTCGAAGCGCATGAAGGGGCTGGCGTTGATGCCGAGCGTGGCCACCCAGGTGGTGGTGGCCAGCAGGAATGCGCCGGCGCGCAGCGGGCCGTCGGGCAGCACGGTCCAGGCCAGGGTGGCGAAGGCGGCCAGCGCGATCTCGCTGAGCATGCCGGCCGCGCCGATGCGCAGCCGGTCGCGCCGCGCCGGCACCTTCCAGGCCTCGGTGGTATCGGTATAGAGCACCGGCACCATCACCAGCAGGGCCACGCCCATGGTCGGCACGCGGCAGCCGTGGCGCTGGGCCGTGTAGGCATGACCGAACTCGTGCAGCACCTTGGCGAAACCCAGGGCGATGCCCACCCCCACCAGGCCGCGCCAGTCGGCATAACCGTGGAAGGTGTGCAGGAACTCGTCCCAGCGCCGCGAGACCAGGAACAGCCCGAGCAGCGCCACGGCGGCCACCAGGTACCAGAACGCCGGACGGAACGCGAAGGCGACATGGCGGGCGGTGGCGCGCAGGAAGGGCATCGGGTGCCACAGCGGGATCCGCACCATCAGGTAGTGCTTGAGCAGCCACATGCCGCGCGAGGTATGGTGCGCGGCTTCGTGCTGCTCCAGCCGCGCGGTGTCGGCGGCCGAATTCGAGACCAGCAGGTTCTGGTGGCGCAGCAGGCGCAGCAGCGCGTCCAGGTCGTCGAGCGTCACCGTCAGCGTGGTATCGCGGTTGACGGCCTCGACCATCGCGCGCGGATCGTCGAGCGGCCAGCGCGACAGCAGCTCGAAGGCGGGCCAGCCGAGCTGGAAGAAGCGGTTCGCGGCGGGGTCGTGCAGCATCCAGGTGGGCGCGCCCTCGGGCGTCGCGGCGCCGGGCGAGAGCGTCAGTTCCTGGCGCAGTTGCGGAAGTCGTGGCATGGAGCGTGGGCGCCGGCAAATCACCAGCCGAGCCACTGGCGGGCCAGTGTCAGCGGACGGCGCAATACGTAGTAGATCGACGGCACCCAGCCGCCGCGAATCCGCGCGGTGCCCATCGCGCCGAGCGGCGCGCGGGCCTCGCCGGCGTCGAGCGTGGCGCGCACGCGATAGGCCAGCACGCCCTCGGGCGTGGGCTCGGCGCGCCAGGCCACCGAGTCGATGCGCGCGTCGTAGCTCGACAGCGGCGAACTCTTCGGATAGAGCGTGAGCGACATGCCGGGCTTGACGTCGATGTTGTCGGCCACCGGCAGCCAGGCGGTCACCTCCACGTGGGCCGGATCGGCCAGCACCAGGATCTTCTCGCCGACGGCCACCGCCTTGCCGGTCCACTCGTTCGGATCGCTGAAGATCGCCACGCCGGCGCGCTGCGCGTTGACGCTCACGCGCGCGAGCTGGCGCGCCGTGTAGTCGAGCTCGACGCGGCTCTGGTCGAGCTTGCCCTGGCGCTCGGCCATGTCCAGCCGGGTCTTGTCGTCGGTGACGGCGAGCTGGGCGGTCTGCCGGTATTCCTCCTGGGCGGTGTCGTAGTCCTTGCGGGCCAGCGCGTAGCGCGACTGCAGCGTGGTGGCGTCCAGGCCGAGCAGGGGCGTGCCGCGCTGCACCGGCTGGTTCGGCTGCACGTAGAGGCGGTCGATCACGCCGTCGAGCGGCGCGCGCACCACGAACGGGTCCTTCGGCGTGACTTCGGCCGGCGCCAGCACGGTCAGCCGTACGGGGATCAGGCACAGCACCGCCAGGCCGATCAGCACGCGGCGCTGCTGGCGGCCGGGCCGCAGCAGGGCGCGCGCGCGTTCCTGCCACGAGGCGCGCGGCGCGAAGGATTCGAAGGCATGCGCCCAGACCTGGCCGAGTTCGGTCAGCAGGGCCGAGTCGGTGGCGCTCCAGGGCTCCTCGCGGGCGAACACCACGCCGCCCACGGCGCGCCCGCCGCGATCGGTCAGCGGCAGCCAGGCGCCGTGCGCCGGCCACCAGGCGCTCCATTCCTCGGCCACGTGCGGCGCGCCGGCCTGCAGGTCGGCGGCCGTGAAGGTCCGCACCTGCGGGCGGGCCGGCAGCACCGGCGCGCCCTGGCCTTCCACGCGCGCCGCGGCGTCCTTGGGCGGTGCGTCCTGCAGGCCGCGCGCGAGCGCCTTGCAGAGCGCGCCGAGCCACTGCACATAGGGCGCGTTCGGGTCGCTCTGCGGCAGGCCCGAGACCGCCGCCACGTGGCCCGGCGCGTCGCCGCGCCACCAGGCGGCCTGGCGATAGGGCACCAGGGCCAGGGTTTCGTTGACGATCGTGAAGCCGAGCGTGGTCTCGCTGGCGGCCGCGCGGGCGCGGGCCGACAACTGCCAGAGCAGCGCGAGCTGCTGGCCGTCGATGCGCACCTGTTCCTGGGCTGCCTCTTCCGCCATGCGGGTTGCCGTCACCGTCATGACATCACCGCGCGAAGCTGGCCCAGCCGCTCATGCCCGGCAGCAGCTCGGGCGCGCCGGCGTTCAGCGCGGCGGTCACGTCGACGGTCTGCGTGACCGGGTCGACGCGCGCGCCGATCCGCGCCACCTTGGCCGGGTAGGTCTTGCCCACCTCGTCGACCTGCACGCTCAGCGCATGGCCTGGCTTGAGCCAGGCCAGCCATTTCGACGGCACGATCATCTTCAGTTCGAGATGGCCGGTGTCGACGATGGTCAGCAGCGGCTTGCCGGGCTCGGCGAACTGCTGCGGCGAGGCGCTGCGCTTGACCACGCGCCCGTCGAAGGGCGCCGCGATCGCGCACTTGTGCACGGTGGCCTGCATATAGGCCACGTCGGCCGCGCTGGCCCTCTGCTTGGCCTGCGCCTGCTGCACCTCCAGCTCGCCGATCGAATGCAGCGCGAGCAGCTTGCGGTTGGTGTCGAGCAGGTCGCGCGCGCCGTCGGCGTCGGCCTGGGCCTTGCGCAACTGCGCGCTGTACAGCGAACAATCGAGCGTGACGAGGGTCTGCCCGGTGCGGAAGCTGTCGCCCTCGCGGAACGGCAGCGAGGCGATCTTGGCCGAGATTTCGCTCGACACGTCGACCTGGTCGCGCGCCACCAATTGGATGCGGATCCGCGAATCGGGGCTGTCGGCGGCCGGGGCCTGGGCCGTCGCCGGAGCGGGCGCGGCGGCGGGAGCGGAAGCCGGCGGCGCCGCCATCGCGAAACCTGTCGCGACGAGCAGCGCGATCGCGCCGGCTGCCCGGTAGTGCCTGGCCTGCGTCATTTCTGGGTGGCTCCCGCTGCGTCGAGCGCGGCTGCGGCGGCCAGCGTCGGGCCCGGCTGGGCGGGCGCGGCGGCAGTCAGGTCGCCGCCCTGGGCCAGCACGTCCCAGCGCTGCTGTTCCTCGCCGATTGACTTGCGCAGCGAGGCGAGGTCATGGCCGTTCAGCTTGTCGCCGACCGGGTCCAGGCCCAGCGTGGCGAGCATCTGCCCATAGGCGCTCTCGAGTTCGCCGTAGCTCTGGTAGAGGCGCAGCTCGGACATCATCGCGGCGGTGGCCACGCGGATCTCCTCGAGCTTGCCCTGCGCGTTGGCCGTGGTGGCGTTGTGGGTGTGTTCGAGGATCTGCTGGTCGACGTCGTTCATCTGCTTGAACAGGTCGAACTGGCGCGTCTTGGCGGCCAGCTCGCTGCGTGCCACGTGCACCTGGGTGAGCACCGCCATGCTGAGCGCCATGCGCTGCATCTTCGCCACCTCGAGCTGGGCTTGCGCGGTGCCGCGGATATTGCGTTCGTTGAGCAGGTTCAGCAGGTTCCAGCTCACGCTGATGCCGGCCGAGCGCCAGGCGTTGTAGACCAGGAAGCTGTTGCTGTCGTAATGCGCGCCGAGGCTGAACTCGATGCCCGGCAGCAGCTTGGCGATCGCCTTGTGGGTCTCGTTGACGCTGATGCGCTCGTTGTAGCTGGCCTCGACCAGCTCGGGCCGGCGTTGCAGCGCCATGTCTTCCATCTTGGGCATCGGCATCTCGAACACCGGCACCTTGAAGTCGTCGCCGGCGGCCAGCGTGAAGTCGCGGCCGGGCTCCAGGTTCATCAGCGAGGCCAGGCGCGGCTTGGCTTCCTCGAGCTGGTCGCGCACCGCCTCGAGCTGGCGCATCAGGTCGAGCAGCGCGTGCTGGTAGTTGAGCGTCTCGATCGGCGAGCGCAGGCCCTGCGCCTGCGTCTTGCGCGAATCGTCGAGCGCGGCGCCGGCCTGCTCGAGCAGCGGCCCGATCCTCTCGCGCAGGCGCTGCGCGCCCACCGCCTGCCAGTAGGCCTCGCGCACCTGCTGCATCATCAGCTGCACCACCTTGCGGCGGCGCTGCTCGAGCACCAGCACGTGGTCGGCCTGCTCCTTGGCCTCGAAGTAGCTGACGCCGAAGTCGAGGATGTTCCAGGACAGGTTGAGGTCGGCGGTGCGGCTGTTCTTGTCGGTCGAGTACGAGGGAATCAGGGATTCCTCGTGCGTGAACAGGCCTTCCGAGGCCGAGGCGAGCTCGTGGTTGCGGTTGGTGTAGCCGGCTTGCGCGGTCAGCTTGGGCAGCAGGTCGAAGTTCGACAGGTCGAGCTGCCGCTGCGCGAGCGCCTCTTCCATCATCTTCAGGCGATGGTCGAGGTTGTAGCGGATCGCGCGCGCCATCGCCTCGTCGAGCGTGATCGGGCCGTTCACCGGCTGCTGGTTCGTGAACATCGCCGCGCGGTCGGTGCGGGCCGTATCGGCGCGCTCCGCGTCGGTGAACGGGACCGGCTTCACGGCGCAGCCGGACAGCCAGATCACGGCAAGGGCGGCGGCGAGCAGGGCGGGACGCGGCGCGCGTCCCCGGAGCGTCTTGTTGTTCACGGCGAGTGGTCTCTTGGCGGAATGGGCAAAGGAAAAAACGAATGCGGATTTCATGAGCGGCGCTCCGGGGTGACGGCCGCGACGGCGGACTGCCGCTCGGCGAGGGCCGCGTCGTGGCGCGGCACGTGCAGCGTGGCCACCGCATTGGCGAATTGCGCGGTGAGCGAGGCCTTGGCGGGCGGCATGGCGGCTTGCGGCGCCGGCTTGGCTGCCGGTTTCGGCGCGGCATGCGCGTTGGCGGCGGGCTTGCCGTGCGCGTCGAAGCGCACCACCACCTCGCGGCGCACCACGTTGCCGGCGGCATCGCGCGAGACCAGCGTGACGCGGATCTCGTGCACGCCGGCCGGCGGCGTGCCGCTCAGCGTGCCGTGCGTGGCGTCGTAATGGAGCCAGGCCGGCAGGGCCGCGCCGTCGGCCAGCGTGACGGCCACGCTGGCCTGCTCGTGCGCGGCTTCGGCATTGGCCGGCGCGCGCAGCAGCGGGGCCACGTTGAGCGCGAAGGCGCTGCCGGGCTGGTGCATGGCGTGCACGTCGGCGGCTGGCAGCAGATGCGCGGTTGCCGGTGCAGCGGCCGCCTCCTGCGGCACGATTGAATCGAGCGAGGTGACGGAGGTGTCGCCCAATGCGTTTCCGCGCGCGTCGTGGGTGGCGAAGGTAAAGGTGTCGCGCGGCACGATGGTGCTGATCTGGCGCGGTGCGTCGAGCGCCGTCAGCACGATCAGGGGATTCGACACGCCGTCGTTGCGCTCGTGGGCATCCGGTGCGATCAGCATGGTCGAACGCGGAATCTCGACTTGCGGCGGCGCGATCGGCGGCGTCGGCTGGTGATCCGGTTCCACGGTAGGCGGCAGGATCGGCACGCCGACCGGCTGCGGCACGCCCACGATCTGCAGCGTGCGCGTGAGCGGCGCGCTGGTGCGCGTGCCGTCGCCGACCGTGAACACCAGGGTGCGCGAGCCGTTGGCGTGCTCGGCCTGGGTGTCGGTGTAGGTCACCGCGTCCAGCGCCGCCTGCCATTGCGCGGTAGTGGCGCTGCCGCTGGCCGAGCTGAAGGTCAGGGTGCCGGTGGCGGCGTTGTAGCTGGCCGTGATGTCGCCGCTGGCGGCGCTGGGCGTGAAGCCCAGCACGTCGTGCCTGGCGTCGAAGCTGCCGCCGAAGGCCACCGTCGCCGTGGTGGGCGGCGTGTTGTTGCGATCGCCCAGCGTGATGCCGTCGCCGACCGTGATCGTGGAGCCGCTCTTGCCATCGGCCGTGTAGCTGAGCTGCGCATCGCCGCCGCCCAGTTGCGGCGTCTGGTGCGTGGCCGTGACCGACACGCTGCGCGTGAGGGCGGCGCTGGTCCTGGTGCCGTCGTTGACGGAGACGATCAGCGTGCGCGAGGCCGTGTTGGGCAGCACTGCCGTGTCGGTATAGGTGACCGAGCGCAGCGCGGCCTGCCATTGCGCGAGCGTGGCGGTGGCGCCGGCCGAAGTCAGCGTCAGGGTGCCGTGCACGGCATCGTAGCTGGCCGTGATGTTGCCCATGGTGGCGCCGTCGTTGACGAAGGCGAGCAGGTCCTCGCTGGCATGGAAGCCGGCGCCGATCTGCACCGTGGCCGAGGCGAAGGTCGTGTTGTCGCGGTCGGACAGCGTGATGCCGTTGTCGATCGCGATCGGCGTGGAGGGGGCGTTGTCTCCCGAGACGAAGGCGGCCGGCCCGGTGTTGCTCGACGAGATGAGCGGCGTCTGGTCGACATCGGTGACGGTCACGCTGCGCGTGATGGCGGTGCTGGCCTTCACGCCGTCGTTGACGGCGAAGCTGATGCTGCGCGTGGCGGCATCGGGCGTGACGGCCGTGTCGGTGTAGGTGACCGCGCGCAGCGCGGCCTGCCACTGCGCCAGCGAGGCGATCGCGCCGGCCGAG
Source organism: Burkholderia sp. SJZ089 (assembly GCF_007828315.1). Lineage (NCBI taxonomy): Bacteria > Pseudomonadati > Pseudomonadota > Betaproteobacteria > Burkholderiales > Burkholderiaceae > Burkholderia > Burkholderia sp. SJZ089. The sequence continues at coordinate 466,674 of NZ_VIUM01000004.1, forward strand.
TTCAGCGTCAGCGTGCCGGTGGCGGCATCGTAGCTGGCCGTGATGTTGCCCATGGTGGCGCCGTCGTTGACGAAGCCGAGCACGTCCTCGCCGGCGTGGAAGCCGGTGCCGATCTTCACGGTGGCGGAGGCGAAGGTGGCGTTGTCAAGGTCGCTCAGCGTGATGCCGTTGTCGACCACCACCGGCGTCGAGGCGACGTTGTCGCCTGCCGTGAAGGCGACCGAACCCGTGTTGCTCGACGAGATGATCGGCGTCTGGTCGGTATCGGTGACGGTGACGTCGCGCGTGATGGCGGTGCTGGCCTTCACGCCGTCGCTGACGGCGAAGCTGATGACGCGCGTCGTCGAATCGGGCGTGATGGCCGTGTCGGTGTAGGTGACCGAGCGCAGCGCTGCCTGCCATTGCGCCAGCGAGGCGGTGGCGCCGGCCGAGCTCAGCGTGAGGGTGCCGTGCACCGCGTCGTAGCTGGCCGTGATGTTGCCCATCGTGAGGCCGTCGTTGACGAAGCCGAGCACGTCCTCGCCGGCGTGGAAGCCGGTGCCGATCTGCACGGTGGCCGAGGCGAAGGTGGAATTGTCGCGATCGGTCAGCGTGATGCCGTTGTCGACCACGATCGGCGTGGACGCCGCATTGTCGCCGGCCACGAAGGCGGCCGGGTCGCTGTTGCTCGACGAGATGATCGGCGTCTGGTCGGTATCGGTGACCGTGACGTTGCGTGTGATGGCCGCGCTGGTCTTCACGCCGTCATTGACCGAGACGATCAGGGTGCGCGTGGCGGTGGCGGGCGTGACGGCCGTGTCGGTATAGGTGACCGAGCGCAGCGCGGCCTGCCATTGCGCGAGCGTGGCGGTGGCGCCGGCCGAATTCAGCGTGAGGGTGCCGTGCACCGCGTCGTAGCTGGCCGTGATGTTGCCCATGGTGGTGCCGTCGTTGACGAAGGCGAGCACGTCCTCGCCGGCATGGAAGCCCGCGCCGATCTGCACCGTGGCCGAGGCGAAGGTGGCGTTGTCGCGATCGGACAAGGTGATGCCGTTGTCGATCACCACCGGCGTCGAGGTGACGTTGTCGCCGGCCGTGAAGGCGACCGAACCGGTGTTGCTCGACGAGATGAGCGGCGTCTGATCGACGTCGGCAACGGTGAGGTCGCGCGAGTAGGTCGCGCTGGTCTTGGTGCCGTCGTTGAGCGAGAAGCCGATGCTGCGAGCGGCCGTATCGGGCGTGATGGCCGTGTCGGTATAGGTGACCGAGCGCAGCGCGGCCTGCCATTGCGCCAGCGAGGCGATCGCGCCGGCCGAGCTCAGCGTCAGGGTGCCGTGCGCGGCGTCGTAGCTGGCGGTGATGTTGCCCATCGTGGCGCCGTCGTTGACGAAGGACAGCACGTCCTCGCCGGCATGGAAGCCGGCTCCGATCTGCACTGTGGCGGAGGCCAGCGTGGCGTTGTCGAGGTCGCTCAATGTGATGCCGTTGTCGACCACGATCGGCGTGGAAACGGTGTTGTCGCCGGCCTGGAAGGCAGCCGGGCCGCTGCTGCTGGAGCCGACGAGCGGCGTCTGGTCGACGTCGGCAACCGTGATGTTGCGCGCGAGCGAGAGGCTCGACTTGGTGCCGTCGTTGATCGAGAAGCTGAGCGTGCGGGTGGCCGTGTCGGGCGTGATGGCCGTATCGGTATAAGTGACCGAGCGCAGCGCGGCCTGCCATTGCGCCAGCGTGGCGGTGTTGCCCGAGGAACTTAGCGTCAGGGTGCCGGTGGCCGCGTCGTAGTTGGCGCTGATGTTGCCCATGGTGGTGCCGTCGTTGACGAAGCCGAGCACGTCCTCGCCGGCATGGAAGCCGGCGCCGATCTGGAAGGTGGCCGAAGCCAGCGTGCCGTTGTCGAGATCCGAGACGACCATGCCGGTGTCGATCGCGACCGGCGTCGATGCCACGTTGTCGCCGGCCGTGAACGCCACCGAACCCGTGCTGCCGGTTGTGAGGATCGGCGTCTGGTCGGTATCGGCGACGGTGAGGTCGCGCGAGTAGGTCGCGCTGGTCTTGGTGCCGTCGCTGACCGAGAAGCCGATGCTGCGGGTGGCCGTGTCGGGCGTGACGGCCGTGTCGACATAGGTGACCGAGCGCAGCGCGGCCTGCCATTGCGCGAGCGCGGCGGTGGCACCGGCCGAAGTCAGCGTCAAGGTGCCGTGCACGGCGTCGTAGCTGGCCGTGATGTTGCCCATCGTGAGGCCGTCGTTGACGAAGCTCAGGACATCCTCGCCGGCATGGAAGCCGACACCGATCTGCACGATGGCCGAGGCGAAGGTGCCATTGTCGAGATCGGACAGCGTGATGCCGTCATCGATCGTGACCGGCGTGGACGGGGCATTGTCGGCGGCCTGGAAGGGTACCGAGCCGGAGCTGCTTGAGCCCACGACAGGCGTCTGGTCCACATCGGCCACGGTGAGGTCGCGCGAGTAGGTCGCGCTGGTCTTGGTGCCGTCGCTGACCGAGAAGCCGATCGTGCGGGTGGCCGTGTCGGGCGTGATGGCCGTGTCGGTGTAGCTGACCGAACGCAGCGCGGCCTGCCATTGCGCGAGCGTGGCGCTGGCACCGGCCGAAGTCAGCGTCAGGGTGCCGTGCACGGCGTCGTAGCTGGCCGTGATATTGCCCATGGTGGCGCCGTCGTTGACGAACAGCAGCACGTCCTCGCCGGGGTGGAAGCCGGTGCCGATCTGCACCTTGGCCGAGGCCAGCGTGGCGTTGTCGAGGTCGCTCAGCGTGATGCCGCTGTCGATCGCGATCGGCGTGGAAACGGTGTTGTCGCCGGCCTGGAAGGCGGCCGGGCCACTGCTGCCGGAGCCGATGACCGGCGTCTGGTCGACATCGGCGACGGTGACGGTGCGCGTGAGCGGGGTGCTCGACTTGGTGCCGTCGTTGACCGAGAAGCTGATGGTGCGGGTGGCCGTGTCGGGCGTGACGGCGGTATCGGTGTAGCTGACCGAGCGCAGCGCGGCCTGCCATTGCGCGAGTGTGGCAGTGCCGTGGGCCGAACTCAGCGTCAGGGTGCCCAGCGCGGCGTCGTAGCTGGCCGTGATGTTGCCCATCGTGGCGCCGTCGTTGATGAAGCCGAGCACGTCCTCGCCGGCGTGGAAGCCCGTGCCGATCTGGAAGGTGGCCGAAGCCAGCGTGCCGTTGTCGAGATCCGAGACGACCATGCCGGTGTCGATCGCGACCGGCGTCGATGCCGCGTTGTCGCCGGCGGTGAACGGCACCGAGCCGGTGCTGCCGGTGCTGAGGATCGGCGTCTGATCGGCGGCCGCCACCGTGATGGTGCGCGTCAGCGTGTTGCTGGTCTGCGCGCCGGCGCTCAGCGTGATGCTGACCGTGCGCGTCGCCGTATTCGGCGTGACGGCCGTGTCGGTATAGGTGACCGAGTCCAGCGCGGATTGCCACTGCGCGAGGGTGGCCGTGCCGCTCGACGAGCTCAGCACCAGCACGCCGGTCAGCGGGTTGTAGGTGCCGGTGATGTCGCCCATCGTCAGGCCATTGTTGACGAAGCCGAGCACATCCTCGCCGCTGTGCAGGTTGCCGGTGATCGCGATCACGGCGGTGTCCACCACGTTGCCGAGCGGATCGCCGACGGTCATGCCCGCATCGATCGCGATCGGCGTGGCGGGCGCGTTGTCGCCGGCCTGGAAGCTCGCACTGCCGGTGCTGCTGGTGGCCAGCGACGGCGCGGAGCTGATCACGTCGATCGAGTATGTCGCGGGCGCGCTGGTCTTGACGCCGTCGCCGATGGTGATCGAGATCGCGCGCGTGCCGAGCGGAGCGCCGGAGCCGGTCTGGAACTGCAGATTGTCGAGCACGCTCTGCCACTGCGCGAGGGTGCCGCCCGTGGAGGTGATCGTCAGCGTGCCCGTGGACGGATCGTAGGATGGGGAGATGCCGTTGACCGGAATCTGGCCCAGCCCGCTGAAGGACAGGACGTCGCCGCTCTCGAAACCGGACGTGATTTGCACCGTGATCGTCAGCGAGACCAGCGCGGACGGGTTGCCGACGTTCAGGTCGGTCAGCGCGAGGCTGCTGTCGATCGTCGTGGCCGAATTGCCGGGCAGGTAGTCCCGGCTGGTCGAGGTACCGCTGGTCAGGACCGGCGTCTGGTGAGTCGCGACGATGCCGAGCGACCTGGTCTCGGTGGCGCTGGCCTTGGTGCCGTCGCTGACCGTGAACGAGATGGTGCGGGTCGTGCCGGTCGGCACCGCCGCCAGGTCGGTATAGGTCACCGAGCGCAGCGCCGCGATCCATTGCGCGTTGGTCGAGGTGCCGGCCGAGTTCAGTGTGAGCTTGCCGCTGTTGGCGTCGAAGCTCGCGGTGATGTCGCCGAACGAGCCGCCGAGCGCAAGCACGTCCTCGCCTGCAACGTAGTTGCCGGTGATCTGCACGGTGGCCGAGACCATCGTGGGGCTGTCGCTGTCGGTCAGGATCAGGCCGGTGTCGATGGCCACCGGCGTCGAGGGGGCGTTGTCGGCCGAGGTGAAGGTGGCGGTGCCGCCGCTGGTGGTCAGCAGCGGCGTCTGGTCGGTCAGCGCCACGTCCACCGTGCGGCTCCACGTGCCGCTCGTCTTGGTGCCGTCGCTGATCACGAAGGTGATGACACGCGGCGTGGTGGTCGGCACCGACGAGAAGTTCTGGAATTGGATCGAGCGCAGCGCGGCCTGCCATTGCGCGACCGTGGCAGCGCCGCCGGCCGAAGTCAGTGTCAGCACGCCGTTGGAGTACGAGCCGTCGATGTTGCCCATCGTCGACGGATTGCTGAAGAACAGCAGGACGTCGCCGCCGTCCTGGAAGTTGCTGATCGCGACGGTGGCCGAGGCGAGCGTGCCGTTGTCGAGGTCGGACACCACGATGCCGCCGTCCACCGTGACCGGCGTGGAGCTCGTGTTGTCACCCTGGGTCAGCGTGACGTTGCCGCTGCTGCCGTTGATCAGCGGCGTCTGGTCGGTGTCGGCCACGTTCACCGTGGCCGACACGGTGCCGCTGCTCTTGGTGCCGTCGCTGATGCCGAAGGTGACGGTGCGCGACAGGTTCGACGGCGTGACGGCGGTGGAGGTATAGGTGACGGCGCGCAGCGCGGCCTGCCATTGCGCGAGCGTGGCCGTGGTACTGGACGAACTCAGCGTGAGCACGCCGTTCGAATAGGTCGCCTGGATGTCGCCGTAGAGCGCCGGATTATTGTTGTTGAACGCCAGCACGTCGGTGGCCTGGTAGTTGCCGCTGATCCTGACGGTGGCCGTGTGCAGCGGGCCGCCGTCGGCGTCGGCCACCGTGATGGCGTTGTCGACCACCACCGGCGTGGAGACGGTGTTGTCGCCTGCCGTGAAATTGACGGTGGTGCCGCCGCCGCCGATGATCGGTGTCTGGTCGACCGCCGTGACGCTCACGGAGCGGTTCGCCACCGGGCTGACCTGGGTGCCGTCGTTGATCCGGAAGCTGACCGTGCGCGTCGCGTTCGACGGCACGACCAGGTCGCTGGTGAAGGTGACGGCGCGCAGCGCCGCCTGCCATTGCGCCAGGCTGGCCGTGCCGCTGGCCGAGGTCAGCGTGAGCAGGCCGGTGCTGGTGTTGTAGACGGCGCTGATGTCGCCCATCGTCGCCGGGTTGTTGGTGAACAGCAACTGGTCGTGATTGACCTGGAAGTTGCCGGTGATCTGCACCGTGGCGCTCGCCAGCGTGCTGCTGACGCCGTCGGAGACGGTGATGCCCGAGTCCACCGCTACCGGCGTCGAGGCCGTGTTGTCGCCGGTGACGAATGCGGCCGAGCCGCCGTCGGTGGTGACCGTCGGGCCGGCCGTCACGACCACGCTGTGATGCAGCGCGCCGCTGGTCTTGGTGCCGTCGCTCACGGTGAACGTGATGTCGCGCGTGCCGCTGGTGGTGCCGCTCGAGGACGCGAACGTGACCGCATCGAGCGCGGCCTGCCATTGCGCGACCGTGGCGGTGCCGCTGCCCGAGAACAGCGACAGCGCGTGCGTGCTCGTGTTGTAGCTGGCCTGGATGTCGCCGTACAGCGTCGAGTTGCTGTTGATGAAACTCAGCGAATCGCCGTTCGCGAAGCCGCTGGCGATGGTGACGGTGGCGGCGGCCAGCGAGGCATTGTCCGCGTCGCTGACGTGAATGTTCGCGTCCACCGCGGCGGCGGCACTGCCGGCGAGATAGCTGGTGCTGGTCGCGCCGCCTTCGCTCAGCACCGGGCTCTGGTCGACCGCCGTGACCGTCACGTTGCGCGTGGCGATGTTGCTGACGAAGGTGCCGTCGTTGAACGAGAACGAGACGGTGCGCGTGGTGGTCGAGAGATTGGGCGAGGTCAGAGAGCTCGAGAACGTCACCGATTCGAGCGCGGCCTGCCATTGCGCGATGGTCGCCGTGCCGGAGCCGGTGCTCAGCGTCAGCGTGCCGGTGGACGTATTGTAGACGCTGCTGATGCCGTTCTGCGCCACGAAGTTGAGCATGTCGCCGGCCTGGAAATTGGTGATCTTGACGGTGGCCGTCTTGGCCGTGCTGGAACTGCCGTCGCTGAGGATCAGGCCGGAATCGACGCTCACAGCCGTGCCGCCCGTGCCTGTGCCGTTGTCGGCCGAACTCCAGGCCGCGTTGCCGCTGCTGGTGGTGACGGTCGGGCCGGTGTCCTGGTAGGTCAGGTTGTCCAGCGAAGGCTCGAAGGCGCCGCTGTCGTTCTGGTCGATCAGCGAGAACGAGACGATATTGTTGAAGGCGCTGCCCAGCTGGCTCGACACGGTGGCGCCGGGGAAGCCGCCCACCGCGGCCGTGGCGAGCTGGATCAGCGCGCTGCTGGTGCCGTTGGCATAGTGCGCCTGGATGTAGAGGTCGCCGTTGAAGGAGCTGAGGTCGAAGCTCTGCAGGTTGAAGGTATGGCCGTTTGCCAGCGAGATGGTGACGTTGCTCATCGCCGAAACCCCGTCCGCATTGATCTCGAGCACGCCGTCGGTCGGCGAGTCGGTGATGTCGGTGGGGCCGTTCGGCGAATTCGAATCGTTGTAGGCGAAGGTGTTGGCGGCCTGGTCGAGCGTGTAGACGATGCCGTCGAGCGTGAACTGGGACGAGCCGAGCGCCTGGAAGTTGTTGTTGGCGGCGGTGTCGTAGGTTTCCACCGTCACGCCGAGCAGCTCGTTGAACTGCGCCTGGGCAGCGGCCGATTCGTTCAGCGCCGTGTGCACCTGGCCGACCTGGTATTCGAGCGTCCAGTTGCCGCCGAGCGCGGCGGCGCCGGTCGCGTCGATCGAGGCCGCCACGTTCAGGTGCGTGAGGCCGGCGATCTGCTGCACCAGCGCCTGACCATCGGCCCGCTGGGCGACGTCGCAGCCGTAGATCAGGAAGTCGCCGCCCGGCTTCATGGCCGCGCCGATCTGCGCGAGTTGCGCGCTGTAGGCCGAGAAATCGGAGGCGGTCAGCCAGGTCGAACCGGCCTGGATCGCGCCGTCCGTGCCGTGCGAGATCAGGCTGATCGATTCGACCCCTTGGTGCGATCGCAGATAACTTGCGATCTGCGCGAAGCCGTCGCTGCCGGCATCGAGCACCACGTACTGCGTGCCGGCGGGCAGGCCGGCGATCAGCGTCTGGTAGTTCGCCACGCTCGGGTCGATGAAGACCACATCGGTCTGGCCGACGGCCGGCATCGCGATGCCGACGTCGTTTGCCGTGGCGTGCTGCGTATCGGTGTTCCCTTGGGTGGCCGATCGCGATTGGGCTTGCGCCGAGGTGTCGGTGCCTTCGGCGGTGGCGCGCGAGGCGCTGCGTACCGGCTTGTCGACCGGCGCCGAGGACACTTGCGGCGGGGTGGCGTTGCCGGCCGTCGCGGTATCGGTCTGCGCTTCGGTGCGATGCGTTTCCGCATGCGCGTGTTCATGGGCGTGCGTCTGCGCGGCGACGGCAGCCACCGACGCGTCGTAGACGACGCGCGGTTCGAGTGCGAGCAACAGCGGGGAGGCCGCGACGCGCGAGCCGGGCCGTTCGGCATCCCGCTGCTTCCGGCTCTGGCGTGCGAACCACTGCTTGACGATCTTCATGACGATACTCTCCGTGCTGCTACCGGCCCGACGCCGTGCTCGCGTGCCCGGGCGGCCGATCCGCTCCGGGCGATGTTTGAAGCTGTGACGCGCCTAGCCCCGCGTCGGGTAAACCCCTTGCAGCGCGATGATGAACGTCAGGCCGATGTAGGGATTGCGACTGTCGAACGGCAGGCTGTTGCCGGCCACCGAATTCGTGATGCTGGGGGGGGCGGTGGTCACGCTGGCGTTGAACGGCAGCAGGTTCGTGTTCGGCGTGGCGGTGCTGTACACCGTGGCCGTGTGGCCGCTCGATGCGCCCGGGCCAAGCACCATGTTGCTGCCCGGCACCGACTGCGGACTCGTGGTGGTGGTGGTGGCCGGGATCGAGATCGACACCGAGCTGGTGCCGCCGCCGCCCGTCACGGCTGCCGCGTGCGTATGCATCGGCATTTGGGAGCTGGTCAGCGTGATCTGCTCGGCGCCGCCAGTCTCGCCAAGCACGATCGGCGCGAGGCCCGCCCCGGTGCCGACGCCGACCGGCGAGCGGCCCTGCAGGTTCGGCAAGCCGAAGGTGGAGGTGCCGGTGCCGCCGTAATTGGTGCCGAGCAAGGCGAACAGCGCGTTGTTTTGCGAGATCTGCAGCAACTGGCCTCCGCACAGCGCCCAGCCATAGGGCGCGAAGTCGAAGGCGACCATGCGGATTTCACCAAGGTACTGATCGGACATGTTGACTCCTGAGGGAGATCGGGTGGGGAAACGGATGCGCTGCGGATGCCGATGGCGGCTCGTCGGCGTCAGGCATGGGGCGTCGCCAGGCCGGTGGCGGCCTGGTCGTCGGATTTCTTGCGGTGGATGACGGCGCAGAGCATGCCTGCGCCGCTGGCGAGCGGCCGCGTCGGCGAGGCGAACAGCAGCCAGTGGCGGCCGTCCGGAACGCGAAAGCGGTAGGTGTCCTGCGGCAACCGGACGTTGACCGGCAGTTCGAAGTGCGCCAGGTAGCAGTCGTAGCTGCTGTCCATCGGCAGGCCGGCCGGCGCGTCAGTCAGGCGCGTCTGGGTCAGCGGCAGCGCGGCTTCGTCGGCCGTCTCGATGGTCAATACCTGTCCGAGCAATTGCACGAGCTCGTCGTGAGTGGGTAGAGCTGACACGTCGTTTCCTAGGCGTTTGGTCCATACGCCCGCCGGACGCCCCACCCCCCCGGGTTGTGCGAACCAGCGATCCCTGTTGGCCGTCCTGTATTCCGGGCCGCGGTAAAAGCTTCCACGCTCCGCGCCCGGCTTCCTTGAATTTTCCGCTTCACGATTTCAAACGATCGTATGCGGGATATATTGAATAGGTAGTTATACGGAATGCGCGTTTTCCCCGTTGCTTCCGCTTTCGCTGTTAACGGCAGGCTCCGGATTTCCTGAAGTCGAAAATCGCGCACTTAATATATTGAGCGGCAAAGGCCGCGTCGCGGCCGCCGAAGCGGGCAAATCGCCGGCGCCGCATTCGCGGCGCATCGTGTCATAAATACCGCTGTTTCCGATTTTCGAAAAACCCAGCCGCCTATATAAAGCCTGCACCGGATTGTCGACTTCCACCTGCAGGCTGACGGGCAGGCCCTGGCGGTCTGCCTCGGCCACCACCGCCTGCATCAGGCGGGTGCCGATACCGCGGCCGCGCCAGGCCGGCAGCAGGGCGATGTCGATCACCCGCGCCTCCTCGCCGAGCTGTTCGGGGCGCCAGGCGTGGTAAAGCCGCCCGATCGGTTCGCCGTCCAGGCGCACCACGTCGAACCGACCCTGCCCGTAATGCTGGCGGTAGTAGCGGTCCTGCATCCGCGATTGCTCGTGCAGGAAGGCCTCGACGCGCTCGCTCGGCCAGCCGGTCCGCATGAATTCCTCGCGGCGCGTGGTCACGAACACGGCATGCAGGAAAGCCTGGTCCTCGGCGGTCGATGCCTGCACGGTCAATTCCGCATTCGCGTGAATTGACGCGGTACAGCTTGTCGAGGTATGCGGCGATTCGAGTGCCATGGAGCAGGAAGTGTCGAAAAATCAGACTACAAAATTAACAATCGAGATCCTAACCAAATGTCAGACCAGCGGCAACAGAATTTCAATTCCGCTTATTCGGTAATTGCCCGAATACGTTTGCGCGGCGAGTATCTAAATTTTTTTGATCGATTGCGCGGGGAATTACACGCCGCGAGATTGTTAAAATGTGTGGCGAATTTGAAATGAAATTGAAAGGCGTGGATGTCTTGCAATACCGGATCTTCATGGCAACCGCTATCGCCGGGATCAAAAAAAACGCCCCGGAAAATCCGGGGCGTGGCGGCCGGGCTGGAGCGCCGGCCGGTGCAGGCAGGGGCGGGCCTCAGTGGCTCGGCACCGGGTCGTCGTCGAGCGTCTGCAGGAAGGCGATGATGTCCTTGATGTCGTCCTGCGTCATGGCCGGCTGGTCGCCGAACTTGCGGTCGAACGGCGCGTCGGTCACGTCGACGTTGGCCAGGTACTTGGCCGGGATGTCGTCGTATTTGTGGATCTTGCCGTCGGCGCCGCGCGGGTAGAACTTGCCCGGGTTGGTATTGCGCTCGTTGTAGAAATCCATCACGTGCTGCAGGTCGTGATAGATGCCGTTGTGGAAGAACACGTGGCGCGTGGCCGAGTTGCGCAGCGTCGGCGTGAGGAACATCGAGCAGTATTGCGACTGGTCCTTCAGGTCGCTGCGGAACGGACCGCACACGCCGATATCGTAGAAGGCCGGGTCCTTGTTCTGGGCCAGCGCGGTGTTGCGCGGCACCGCCAGCGCCTCGTACTGGTAGTCGGTGAACATCGGCGGCAGGCCGTCCGGGCTCGGCTTCGAGAGGTGGCAGCCGGCGCAGTTCGCCTTGTCCGGGTCGTTGAACAGGCGCAGCCCGTGCAGCTCGGCATGCGTGAGATGGGCCTTGCCCTCCAGCCAGCGGTCGTACTTGCTGTTGTAGGGGTGGAAGGATTGGTCCTCGATCTGGTAGCGCGCGATCGCGAACATCACCTCCGAGATCGCCAGTTGCGGATCGTTGAACAGGTTGGCGCCGAACAACTGCTTGAGCGGGCCCGCGTAGCGGCTGTTCTCGACGCGTTTGGCGACGTCGACGCCATTGGTATTGGCCATTTCCACCGGATTGAGCAGCGGGCCGAAGGCCTGCTGCTGCAGCGTGTCGGCGCGGCCATCCCAGAACAGGCCGCCTTGCGGCACCATCTGCGGCGCGGCCGAGACGCCGGCGGTCTTCTGGGCCTTCACCACGCCGGCGTTCTGGCTGGCGAGCTGCTGCACGGTGGGCGCCGCGTCGTTCTCGCCGGCATCGGGGCCGATGCTGAAGTTCGGCTGGCGGTACAGGTACATCAGCGAGGGCGGCGGGCGATAGCCCTCGAGCTTCATGTCCTGGCCACCGAGCTGCACGTCCAGGTCGTTCGGCGGGCCATAGGCATGCGAGGCGCTATGGCAGGAGGCGCACGAGAGCTTGCCGGACGCCGAGAGCATCGGATCGTTGAACAACGACTTGCCGAGCAGGGCGACCGCCGACAGCGGCTGCACCGCGGGGCGTTGCAGCACCACCGGGTGCGGATTCGCGCCGGTCAGGTTCTCGACGATCTCGCCGACGGCCTCGGGCACGTCGGCCGGAAACGCGACCGCGTAGCCGGCATAGCCGATCGCGGCGACGAGTGCCGCGCCGAGCACGGTGTACGCGAAACCGCGCAGCGCGCGACGGCGCGGTGCCGGGGAGGAGGGAGGGACGGCGGGCGTGGCGGAAAGCTCGTTCATGCTGGTATGGTCGATTCTTCCAGGGCGGCCACGACGGCCGCCGCACAGGCAAAAGGCCGGCGCTAGCGCGCCGGCCGGTTGTGTCGGTTCGTCGATCGGATCGTGATCAGTTCGACGGCGCGGTGGCGACTTGCGTGCCGAGCGTCGGATCGAGGAACAGGGCCGTGGTGTTGGCCGAGCCCGTCGTGTTCAGCATGTCGGTGATGCTGCCCGCCGACGCGTCGAACGAACCGCCGCCCAGGCGTGCGCCGCCCAGCCAGTTGTCCTCGATGAAGCGGACCACCGAAGCCTGCGTGATCGGCGTGTGGCTGACGAAGTTCGTCTTGGCCCACGGCGAGATCACCAGGAACGGGATGCGCGTGCCCGGACCGCAGCGGCCGTTGACCGGTTTGCCCGTCACGCCGTTCGGCTGCGAACCCGAGGTGCCGCACAGGCCGTTGCCGTTGACCTGGTCGACCGCGTCGAACGAGCCGTGCGTCGGTGCCGTGTAGGCGTGGTCGTACCAGCCGTCCGAGTCGTCGTAGGTGACGATCACGGCGGTGTTCTTCCAGTCAGGCTGCTGCATCAGGAAGTTGACCACCTTGGTCACGAACTGCTGCTCGTCGAGCGGATCGGAGTAGCCGGCGTGCGCGTCCTGCGCGGCCGGTGCCTTCAGGAAGCTGACCGACGGATAGTTGCCGGCCTTGACTGCCGCGAAGAAGTCGTCCGAGTCGTACTGGTGGTTCGCCGGCTCGGGCGTCTTGCCGTCGGCTTCGACGCTGGAACCGATCGCCGCGATCGAGCTCGGGCGCGTGTGTTGCGGGTTCGAGGTCGAGGCGAAGTACTGGAACCAGTTGTGGTGCGGGATGTAGTCGGCCGTCGCGGCATTCACGGCGGTGGCGATCGTGCTGCGCGCGCAGCCGGTGGTGCCGTTGCCGTTGGTGGTCGACAGGTTGAAGCCGCCCATGAAGCCGCCCCAGGTGACGTTCTGCGCGTTCAGCAGGTCGCCGATGTTCCTGCCCTGCATCATTGCCTGGTCGGTCTTGCTCGAGCAGACGTCGTAGCCCGGGTCGACGTCGTTGATCATCGTGTAGCCGCTCTGGCCGTCATTGATGAAGTACGAGCTGGCGGCCAGCGTCGAGACCTGCTTCGAGGTCTTGACGATCTGCATGCCGTTGGTATTGCCCGACACCACTTCCAGCGCGCCCGGCGTCGACGGACCATAGGTGTCCGTGTACGCGTTGTCGTTCATCGAGAAGTGCTGCGCGTAGTTCCAGAGCGCCGTGACGGTGTTGCCGTCGAAGAAGCCCATCACCTGGCCCTTCGTGCCGAACGCACCTGCGCCGCCCGGGCTTGCCGAGCCCGTGAAGAGCGGGAACAGGTCGGCCGCGCCGTTGTCGTAGGCCTGCTGCTCCGCCGTGTAGGCGTGGTTCTGGTCGGCCGACGCGGCTTGCGTGCGGTCGAGGCGGAACGGGTTCGCGGCATTCGCGCCGTTCTGGGTGTTCGTGAAGTTGCCGTTGGCCGTCAGCAGCGTGCCCGTCAGGCCGTTGATGCCCGGCGTGCCCGCGGCCGGCGTGAAGGCCGGTTCGCCCGCCGGGTTGGTCGCGTTCGGGTAGGAACCGAAGTAATGGTCGAACGACACGTTCTCGCCGTAGATCACCACCAGGTGCTTGATCGGCGTCGCGGTCTGCAGGGCGTCCTGCGACGACACCGTGCTGGCCGGCGGCGTGGTGGTCGTCGAGGGCGGCGTGGAACTGTCGGAGCCGCCACAGGCGTACAGCGCCAGCGCGGACGCGGCACAGGCAGTGGCGATCAGGGTTCGACGAAGCATTGTGTGAGACTCCATTGGAAAGGCCGTCTGTGTGTTGCGGACACCCCCGTGCGGACGGCGCGGACCATTGTTGGTAGCGGGCGGGGTCTTCGCGGGGATGGTCCCGCTGCGAAGTGCGTGCATTGAATCAGGTCGGTATGAAGCTGGCGGGAAGAGTTGCTTTCGCGATCGTTACGCACGTGTGACTCGATCATTACGACAGATTCGGAGAGGAAAGAGAGGTGAAGGCGGGGACGGGCGACATCGTTTGCGAGGCCGCGCGTGGCCCGCCCGAGCGGAATTTTGTCGATGACGCAGGCATGATGAATGGATGACGATCGCGGGAAGAAATGCTTTCGTTGTTATTGTTTTTTCATGAACGAGGCATTTCATTTCGCGGCGGCGGCGCGCGTGGACCGCATGGATCGATGCCTCGGCGACATCGGCCCGAACCGGGCGGGGCCAGATCCGGCGCGGCTCCGATGTGACGGCGCGATGTCGGTCTCGTGAAAGAACGGCGGGCGGCGGCTTGGCGTTGGTGCAATCGGCTTCATGCCGGCGGCGCGCAGGGCAATGCCGCGTGCCGACAATCAATCGAAGGAATGAAGAAGGGTTGGTGAAAGCAATTCGGCGCGATCTCAGGACTCGAGCGGCAGTGCACTGGTGCACTTGATTTCGTCGAGGCAAACGCTCGATTGCACGCCGCTCACGCCGGGAATCCGCATCAGCGTGTCGAGCAGGAAGTTCGACAGCCCCTTGAGGTCGCGCGCCACCACCTTCAGCACGTAGTCGATATCGCCCGTCACCGAGAAGCACTCCTGAATCTGCGTATGCTCGGCCACCAGTTTCTGGAAGGTCGCCAGGTCGCGGATATGGCCGCGCTCCATCTTCACCTGGACGAAGGCGGTCACGCCGAAGCCGAGCATCGCCGCGTCGAGCCGCGATTCGTAGCGGCGCACCGCGCCGATCTCCTCGAGGCGGCGATGGCGGCGCAGGGTCTGGGCCGCCGACAGGCCGACCGCCCTGGCCAGTTCGAGGTTCGAGATCCGCCCCTGCTGCTGGAGCACGCGCAGCAATTCCCGGTCGAGACGGTCGAGGCGCCCGCCGGCCTCGGATGAGGGTTCATGCATGTTGGTTTCCTGATTGCCGCAATTCGCGAAATCCTATCTCGCCAAAAAGGGTAAATACGGGTTTCCGGCACAACCCCATTTCATCGCGCTGCGGCTACACTGCGTGCACGATTTTCGTGCGTGATGCCGTAGCCGGGCGGACCGGTGGCGGCCGCCGCGAGGATGGACGACCGCAAACCGTTACAATTGCGGATTTTCGGCGCGCAGCCAGCGCGCCCCGGGCGGTCCGGGGCGTTCGCCAGCCGGCGCCTGCATGGGGGACGACACGTGCCGCCTGGCCAGGGCGGATCGTACGGAGACGATATGGTTGAACACACACAGAACGAGAACGGTGGTCTGAAGCGAGGGCTCAAGAACCGCCACATCCAGTTGATCGCGCTGGGCGGCGCGATCGGCACGGGCCTGTTCCTGGGCATCGCGCAGACCATCCAGGCGGCCGGGCCGTCGGTGCTGCTCGGCTACGCGATCGCCGGCATCGTGGCCTTCTTCATCATGCGGCAGCTCGGCGAGATGGTGGTGGACGAGCCCGTGGCCGGCTCCTTCAGCTACTTCGCCGACAAATACTGCGGGCACTTCACCGGCTTCCTGTCGGGCTGGAACTACTGGGTGCTCTATATCCTGGTCAGCATGGCCGAGCTGTCGGCGGTCGGCCTCTACGTCCAGTACTGGTGGCCGGGCGTGCCGACCTGGGTCTCGGCGCTGGTGTTCTACGTGGTGATCAACCTGCTCAACTTCGTCAGCGTGAAGTCCTACGGCGAGACCGAGTTCTGGTTCGCCATCATCAAGGTGGCGGCGGTGGTCGG
This sequence comes from Burkholderia sp. SJZ089, assembly GCF_007828315.1. Classification (NCBI taxonomy): domain Bacteria; kingdom Pseudomonadati; phylum Pseudomonadota; class Betaproteobacteria; order Burkholderiales; family Burkholderiaceae; genus Burkholderia; species Burkholderia sp. SJZ089. The sequence goes on from NZ_VIUM01000004.1 coordinate 482,224, forward strand.
CATGATCGTGTTCGGTGGCTGGCTGCTGCTGTCGGGGCACGCCGGGCCGCAGGCGAGCGTGGCCAACCTGTGGCGCGAGGGCGGTTTCTTCCCGAACGGCGTGAGCGGCCTGACGATGTCGATGGCGGTGATCATGTTCTCGTTCGGCGGGCTCGAGCTGGTGGGCATCACCGCCGCCGAGGCCGACGATCCCTCGCGCAGCATCCCGCGCGCGACCAACCAGGTGATCTACCGGATCCTGATTTTCTACATCGGCGCGCTCGGCGTGCTGCTCTCGCTCTATCCGTGGCAGAAGGTGGTCACCGGCGGCAGCCCCTTCGTGCTGATCTTCCACGCGCTCGGCAGCGACCTGGTGGCGACCGTGCTCAACGTGGTGGTGCTGACGGCCGCGCTGTCGGTCTACAACAGCGGCGTCTACTGCAACAGCCGCATGCTGTTCGGCCTGGCCAAGCAGGGCAACGCGCCGCGCGCGCTGCTCAAGGTCAACCGCCGCGGCATCCCGGTGGCCGCGCTGGCCGTGTCGGCGGTCGCCACCGGCATCTGCGTGCTGCTCAACTACCTGATGCAGGGCAAGGCCTTCGGCTTCCTGATGGGGCTGGTGGTGTCGGCGCTGATCATCAACTGGGGGATGATCAGCTACATCCACCTGCGCTTTCGCGCCGCCAAGCGCGCGGCGGGCCAGCCCACGCAGTTCCGCAGCCTCGGATATCCGCTCACCAACTACCTGAGCCTGGTCTTCCTGGCCGCGATCCTGGTGGTGATGTACCTGACGCCCGAGCTGCGCCTGTCCGTCTATCTGATTCCGGTGTGGCTGATCGTGCTCGGAATCGGGTATCGTTTGCGGTCACGCCCCGCCAACGGTGCCACGCCCGGCGGCGTGTCGGCACATTGAAGCGCACCAGGGCGCATCCGTTTCCTCCCGATTGACCAGGACTTGCCATGTTCGAACACATCGATGCCTTCCCGGGCGACCCGATTCTCTCGCTGAACGAGAATTTCCAGAAAGATCCGCGCGAGCGGAAAGTCAACCTGAGCATCGGCATCTATTTCGATGAACAAGGCCGGATTCCGGTGATGGGCGCGGTGCGCGAGGCCGAGAACCGCCTCGCCGCCGCGATCGGCCCGAAGCCGTACCTGCCGATGGCCGGCATCGAGGCCTACCGCGAGTCGGTGCAGACGCTGGTGTTCGGCAAGGACTGCGCGGTGCGCGACGCGGGCCGCATCGCCACGGTGCAGACGGTGGGCGGTTCGGGCGCGCTGAAGGTGGGCGCCGATTTCATCAAGCGCTACTTCCCGGATACGCCGATCTGGGTGAGCGACCCGAGCTGGGAGAACCACCGCTTCGTGTTCGAGCGCTCGGGCCTGAAGGTCGAGACCTACCCGTATTACGACGACGCCACCGGCGGCCTGCGTTTCGACGCGATGCTGGCCGCGCTCGATGCGCTGCCGCCGCGCAGTGCCGTGCTGCTGCACGCCTGCTGCCACAACCCGACCGGCGTGGACCTGGACGACGCGCAATGGCTCAAGGTGATCGACGTGCTGCAGGCGCGCGAGCTGCTGCCCTTCGTCGACATGGCCTACCAGGGCTTCGGCGCAGGTCTCGACGCCGACGCCTTCGCGGTGCGCGAGATCGCCCGTCGCGGCATCCCGGCGCTGATCGCCACCTCGTTCTCGAAGAACTTCTCGATCTACGGCGAGCGTTGCGGCAGCCTGTCGGTGATCTGCGAGGACGCCGCCACCGCCGGCCGCGTGCTGGGCCAGTTGGCCAGCAACGTGCGCGCGATCTACAGCAACCCGCCCACCCAGGGCGCGAAGCTGGTCACCGCCGTGCTCGGCTCGGCCGAGCTGCGCGCGCAATGGGAAGAGGAGCTGGCCGCGATGTGCCGCCGCATCGCCAAGATGCGCGCCGCGATCCACGACGGGCTGAAGGCGCACGTGCAGGGCGAGGCGCTGTCGCGCTACATCAAGCAGCGCGGCATGTTCACCTACAGCGGCCTGACCGAAACCCAGGTCGACGTGCTGCGCGAGAAGTACGGCGTCTACATCCTGCGCTCGGGCCGCATGTGCGTGGCGGGCCTGAACGAGTCGAACGTCGGCATCGTCGCCGACGCGATCGGCGAGGTGATTGCCAGCGGGGTCTGAGTCTCGCGCGCCCGGTATCGTGGGCGCGCCTGGCAGCCTGGCGGGGCCGTGGTTCGTCGTTGCCTTCGGGCGGCGACGCGCCACGGCCCCGTTTTCGTTTGATGGCGGGTCGATAGGCGCATCCGTGTCGATCGGCGTATCGTCGATCCGGATTCGCTCGACGCAAGGGAGGCAAGGATGAGTATTCGCGTGGTTCGGCTCGGTTCGCCGCGCGCGCCCGACGAGGGCGTGCGGATCGGCACGGTGCGGCGGCCGCCGCGTGGCGTGCCCAGGAGCGAATTCGAGACGCGAGATTATTACGACGTCTGGCTGCCGGTGCTCGCGCCGAGCGAGCCGTTGGTCAAGGCCGCGCACGCGGCGCAGACCGATGCGCAGTGGCGCGCTTTCCAGCGGGCCTTTCGCGCCGAGATGGCCAAGGGCGAGGCGGGCAAGGTGCTGGACCTGCTGGCGGCGCTGTCGCACGGCAGTGATTTCTCGGTCGGGTGTTATTGCGAGGACGAGGCGCATTGCCATCGTGGCGTGCTGCGCAGCCTGCTCGAATCGCGCGGCGCGGCGGTGCTGCCTGCGGGCAGTTGATACTGGCCAGCTTGTTGGCGACGTGCGGACAGCCGACGGCGGCAGCCCGGCCAGCCGGCTAGCCCAGGGCTCCAATCGAAGCCGGCCGGGCTCGCTTCCGTGGTCTGTCGAAAGCGGTGGCCCCGGCCCGGCGTGCCAGGCGGGTGCTCATGGCTCGCCTCAGATGCCCGCGCGCGCGAGCCAGGCTTCCAGTCGCGGGTCCGAGAAATCGCGGATCGTGTCGTGGGCGCCGGCCTCGCGCAGTTGCGCGTCGTCGAGCGCGGTGCGCATGCCGAAGGTGTGGATGCCGGCGGAACTGGCCGAGCGCACGCCCGAGGCCGAATCCTCGAAGGCCACCGCGTGCGCCGCGTCGCCGCCGATCGATTCCAGCGCGGTGAGGTAGGGCAGCGGATGCGGCTTGCCGTGCGCGAGTTCGCCGCCGATCACGAGCGTCTCGAAGCGTGTCCCGAGCCCGAGTGCCTCCAGCATCATGCGCGCGTTCTCGCGCGGCGCGTTGGTGACGACGGCGCTGCGCAGGCCGGCGCGCGCGATGCGGTCCAGCAGCGCCTCGGTGCCGGCCGTCGGCGTGAGACGCGCGCCGAGCTGGGCGCGAAACAGTCGCTCCTTCTCGGTGGCCAGTTTGGTGAACTCGGCGGCCGGCATGCCGGGAAATAGGCCGCCGAAGATCATGTCGTCGGGAAAGCCCATCACGTGGGTCTTGTAGTAGTCGAGATCGATCGAGCGCTGCCAGCGCGCGAGCAGCGTGTTGTAGGCGTTCAGATGCAGCGCGTCGGTATCGACGAGCGTGCCGTCGAGATCGAACAGGAACGTGATGTCGCTCACTTCGTGGACACTCCTTCGGGGCAGGGGAATGGGCGGCGCCGGATCGGGTCTCGCGAAGCCCGGGCAGGAACGGCAGCGTCACGAGCGGGCACGCCACCATGGCGCAGTGGGAGGTGGGCGCCAGCGCGCGAGGTCGATGATGCCGATATTCATCGGGGCCATCGATGTCGCCGAAACGAATGGCAATTGACGAGAATCGGGCGGCCTCTTTGGGGTTTCGTTGCCGCCGCCGCGTGGGGCACAAAGTTATCAGAATATTTTGCATCGACAACCTGATATAGATCTCAGTGTCCGCGGGAGCGATCAAATGCCGGAAATGCGACGGATGAGGCGGCGACGCGCTCCTCGATCTGCCGGTAAAGCGTTTTGGCGTGAAGCCGCTGCGCATCCCGGCAGTAATTCTCCCGCGGCATATCCGCTTGCAATAAATACAGATTCCGGCGGAGCGTTTCTTGTCCTTGTCCGACCGAAGTCGTGGCATGCGGATTGCGATCCCACCTGTTCCGCACCCGACGTCAGCGCATGGCGTTGCGCCTCGCTTGATCGCGCGCAAGCACAGCGCCGTTTCGCCGACTATCTTGAATAGTCGGGTGCATTCGCACCGCCCGAACAGGAGGACGTCATGCAAATCTCGTTTCCACAGGATCCCCCGCAATTCACCCCGGCCGATCCGGCCATCGCATTCCCGGTGCTGGTCGACGCCACGCGCCTGCGCTGCGAGATCAGCGCCGAGGCGCTCGAAAGCCATTACGGCGCGGCCTCGTGCGGCGAGGGTGACCTGCGCCACGCCTTCGCCGCCCATCGCGACGAGATCGAGGAAGCCGCGCGGCGCATGATCGAATCGGCGGGCGGCAAGCCGATCAAGCTCACCAGTGGATTCTTCCGTTTCTGCGGCTGAGGTTTTGCGGCCGAGGCCGCGAGCACGGCAGCCGCCCGTCGCCAACCGCCGGCCTTCGGGCCGGCTTTCCCATTCGATGCCGGACTGTCGTCCGGCATTGTCGTTTTTACGCGCTCAATCGTCCGGATCGTCGACCAGGCGATGCCGCAACGCATAACGCACCAGCGCCGCCTCGTGCGGCATCTGCATCTTCTCCAGGATCCGCGTCTTGTAGGTGCTGACCGTCTTCGCGCTCACGCATAGCGCGTTGGCGATCTCGGTCAGCGTCTGGCCGGTGGCGATGCGCCGGAACACGTCGAATTCGCGATCCGAGAGCCGCTGGTGCGGCAGCGTATCGGCCGGCTCGTTGAGACTCTGCGCGAAGCGCTCGGCCATCGACAGGCTCACGTACACGCCGCCCGAGGCCACCTTGCCGACCGCGCCCACCAGCTCGGCGCTCGCGCTCTCCTTGGTCAGGTAGCCCGAGGCGCCGGCGCGGAACGCGCGCAGCGCGTATTGCTGCTCGGCGTGCATGGTCAGCACCAGGATGCGCAGGGTCGGTTTCTCGTCCTTGATCTGCTTGATCAGCTCGACGCCGTTGCGGCCCGGCATCGACAGGTCGAGCACCAGCACGTTGGCCGGCGTCGAGCGGATCAGCGCGATGGTCGAGGCGCTGTCGTGCGCCTCGCCCGCCACCTCGAAGCCGGTGGCGTCCTTGAGGATATGGCGCAAGCCGTCGCGCACGAGGGCGTGATCGTCGGCAATCAGCACATTGATCATGGCGAGTTCGGGTCCTGTTGAATCGAGGGAAGGGGGATCGTGATGGTGATCGCGTAGCCGCGGTCGCGCGCGGTCTCGATGCGCACCGCGCCGCCCAGCATGTGCGCGCGCTCGCGGATCCCGAGCAGGCCGAAGGACTTGTCGTCGGGCGTGCGATGGCCGTCGGCCTGGGGCGCGCCGACGCCGTCGTCGACGATGCGCAGCACGCACTGGCGCTCGTCCACGCTCAGGGTCAGCTCGACGCGCGAGGCGTCGGCGTGGCGCGCGACATTGGTCAGCGCCTCCTGCACGATGCGGAACAGCGCGGTGGCGCTGGCGTTCGAGAACTGCACCTCGCCGGGCTCGATGCGGCGCTCCACCTCGATCCCGTAGCGGTTGGTGAAATCGTTGACCAGCCATTCGATGGCCGGCACCAGGCCGAGGTCGTCGAGCATCACCGGGCGCAGGTCGGCCGCGATGCGCCGCACCGAGGCGACCGTCGCGTCGATCAGGCGGCGCATCTCGCGCAGCGGCTCGGTCACGCTCTCGTGCACCTCGTCGGCCTTGTTGCGCAGCAGCCGGTGCTCGACCGCCGACAGGTCCATCTTCAGCGCGGTGAGCTGCTGGCCGAGGTCGTCGTGCAGTTCGCGCGCGATGCGGGTCTTTTCCTCCTCGCGCACGCGCTGCAGGTTCGCCGACAGCTCGCGCAGCTCCTCGCGCGAGGCCTTCAGCGCGTTCTCGGCCTGCAGGCGCTCGGTCACGTCGCGCATCATCACCGTGTAGAGCTTGCCGGCGCCGTCGTGGATCTGCGAGATCGAGGCCTCGATCGGGAATTCGTCGCCGTTGGCGCGCAGCCCGTAGAGCAGGCGCTGGCTGCCCAGGTGCCGCTCGGACTGGCCGGTCACGCCGAAACGGTTGATGTGCTGGCTGTGCGCGTGGCGAAAGCGCGGCGGGATGAAGCGCGTGAGCGGCGCGCCGATGGCGTCCATTGCCGACACGCCGAACACCTTTTCCGCCATCGGATTGAAGATCACCACGCGCTGCTCCTCGTCGACCGTGATGATCGCCTCCATCGAGGAGCGGATGATGCCCATCATGCGCGCCTCGTTGAGCCGGCTGCCGCTGGGCGCCGCGCGCACCGCGGCCCGCGCGCGCGCCCAGCCGGCCACCGCGGCCGCCAGCGAGAGCGAGGCCACCAGGCCGGCGGCCAGCACCAGCGAGGCCAGCGTGCGCGCCCCTGTGGTGGTGTCGACGGTGGTGTAGGCGAGCCTCAGCGTGTTGCCGCCGAAGCCGAGCGCCTCGCTGCGGCGGTAGCGGCGGTGCGCGATCGGCGTCTCGTCGGCCGGCATGTCGGTGTTGTAGAGCGGAGCGCCGCCCGGCTCGGCATAGGCCTGCAGGCCGAGGTTGCGATCGTCGGCGGTGGCCAGCTCGAACAGCCGCGTGGTGTCCAGCGGCGCGAACAGGAAGCCGGCCAGCGAGCGTCGCCGTGCCTCCAGGTCGAGCGGCTCCGGATCGGTATAGACCGGCAGGTAGAGCGTCAGCGCGGCCGGCGCGGCATTCGCGTCGCCGGCGGGGGCATGCACGGCCAGCGCGACCTGGCCGCTGTCGGCGGCGCGGCGCAGCGCGTCGGCATCGGCGGTGGGCAGGTCGGGCGTCTCGCCGTAGGCGATCGGGGCGAACAGGGCGATGGTGGCCGCGGCCGGGGACGGCGGCATGACGGCAGCGGCCGAGGATGCCGGCGCGCCGAGCATCGACGGCGCCCGCGCCGTATCGGCGGCCGAGCCGGCAAGGATGGCTGCCGGGCCTTGGGCCGGGGTCGCCACGATCGCGGAAGCCGGCCCCTGCCGGGCCGGGGACGCATCGAGCCGCGCATAGCCGAGCCCGCGCAGCGGCGCGCGGGCGTTGGCGAGATCGAGGCTGGCGACGTAGGCGCGCCAGGCGTCCGGCGCGATGCCGGGCGTGAGCTGCAGCAGGCCGCGTGCGCCGTTCAGCATCGCGCCGCTGGCCAGCAGCTCGCGATGCAGGTTGGCGGTGACATTGCCGGCGCGCCGCGCGAAGCGCGCGCCGACGGCATCCTGCCAGGACTGGCCGACGAACCAGGCCAGCGCGGCGGCCAGCGCCGCGCCCACCACGAAGGCGCCAAAGCCCACGCTGGCCGGGCGGGACAGCTCGACGGCCAAGCGCGAGCGCGGGCGGGCGCCGGACGGGCCGGCAGAAGGGCGGGAAGAGCCGCTATCGGTCATGACGTTATAGGTGTGAGCCGCGCCGCGAGCCGTATCCGCGCGCCCACTGCGGCGCGCGTCCATCGGCCGGCTCGCCGCGGTGACGAGCGTTCGTTCTTTTCAATGTGAAATTGTGATCGGTTTACCTATTTTTGGCTAATGGCAAGAGGCAATCGAGCACAGTTTGTTAAATCGCAACGATGATCGCCGTCGTATCGCGCGCTCGAGGCGGCGCTGCGTCTGGCTGTATCGATGCAGGCGATCGTGATGGCCGTCTGCGTGGCGACGCATCCGCCCAGGCCCTGATCCTGGCAATCCTGGGGGCGGGCACGCGACGCGATGTGCCGCTTGGCCCCAATGCCGATGGGGTCGTTTGGGGCGCGTCCGTGCATTTAGTGCACCGCATCGGTTCGCGCCGAGGGGCTTGCGCCCGGCCGCGAGCCGCTTGCGGCGGGGCTCGCGCCGCATGGATCGCTTTGCGCAATGATGCGTTGCCTGCGTGCTGTAACCGAAACCGTCTAAAATGCGGCCATCCCGGTCATGCGGCCGGATGCCGCAACCGGCGCGCTCGACGCCGGTCGGTTCCATGCCGCGCAGCCCGGCTCGATCTGAAGAATCAGGAGCGGCGCCGTGTGGCACTTTCCCGTAGCAATCCCCTCGTCGCTCGGCCCCTGGGCCGTGTTCCTGAGCGTGCTCGTCACGCAGCTCGGGCTGCCGGTGCCGGCCGCGCCGATGCTGATCCTGGGCGGCACGATGGCGGCAATGGGGCAGGCTTCCTACGCGAGCATGTTCGCGGCCGCGATCGGCGCCACCTTGCTGGCCGATTCGCTGTGGTTCAGCGCGGGGCGCCTGCGCGGCCGGCGTTTCCTGAACGGGCTGGTGCGCTATTCGCTGTCGCTCGACACCACGCTGCGGATCGCGCGCAAGGTGTTCGAGCGCTACGGCGCGCCAATCCTGGTGATCGCCAAGTTCCTGCCGGGGCTCGGCCTGATGTCGGCACCGCTGCTCGGCACCACGGCGATCGCGGTGCCGGTCTTCCTGTTCTGGGATCTGACCGGCGCCACGCTGTGGGCCACCGTCTGGCTGCTCGGCGGCGCCGCGCTCGACCATGAGATCGTGCGCATCGTGCTGTGGGTACGCAGCAGCGGCGGCACCATCTTCGACGCCTTCGCGGCGATCTTCGTCACCTTCCTGCTGTACCGCTGGGTGCGGCGCCTGCAGTTCCGCCGCTGGCTGGCGAAGGTGCGCATCGAGCCGGCCCAGCTCGACGCGATGATGAAGTCCTCCGATCCGCCGCTGATCTTCGACGCGCGGCCGCGCGCGATCCGCCAGAAGGACGCGTATCGGATCGCCGGCGCATATCCGCTCGATCTCGATTCCTCCGATCAAATCGATCCGGCGCTGATGACGCGCCCGCTGGTGGTGTATTGCGTGTGCCCGAACGAGGCGACGGCCAAGAAGATCATTCAGCAGCTGCAGCGCAAGAATATCCACCATGTGCGGGCGCTGAAGGGCGGGCTGGATGCCTGGGAGAAGCATGGTTATCCGGTCGAGGCGCTGCCGGTGGATTTCGATGCGTCGAGGTATACGGTGAAGCCGGAGCTGGAGATGGATGGGGAATATACGGTTCGGGCGCGGTTGTCGGATACGTGATTTGGCAGGCCGTGGATATTTATTGTGGCGATGCCGGAGTGCAATCTCATTAATTCGTTGGAAGTAAGATGAAATAAACCTCGCGTCTCATCAATTGCGGGGTTTATTTCATTGTTTGCGTTTTTGCAATTCCTGATACTCGTCGGATTGCAGCCACGCTCTCGTCATACGTAAAATCGCGCAACTAGCCGGGATAACGAACGAGAGAGGCGCTATGGACGCGCGGAGCGTGGTCGGGGTCATCATGGGTGGGCTGTCGCAGCAGGACCGCCTTCTGAAACTGGATACGCCTGCCGGCAGTGATGTCCTGCTGCCGCATCGGGTGATTGGCCGTTCTCGCATCGGCCGCGACTATCTGTTCATGCTCGACTGTGTATCCACGTCGAGCGATGTGCAACTCAAGACCCTCATTGCGCAGGCAGCCACGCTCTGGATACAGCAGGCGAACGGCTCGTACCTGCCACATCATGGCTACGTGCATACGGCACGCCGATTGGGGAGTGAAGGCGGTCTCACGAGCTATCAACTGGCGTTTTCCTCATGGATGTATTTCCTGAGGTTCCGGCGCGACCAAAAGCACTGGCAGGATAAAAGCGTCGAAGAGATCGTCTCCGACGTATTCAACGAACATCCGCAGGCACGCGGGATGTTTCGTTTTGTCGTGTCGAAACCGTTGCCGACACGCTCGTATTGTCGGCAGGATGAAACCGATTGGAACTTCGTGCATCGACTGCTCGAGTCGGAAGGGCTGTATGGCGTGTGGCAGCAGGCGAACGACGGCAAATCGCACACGCTGGTGATGACCGATCGCCTTCAGACGCTCGAGCCGCTCGCCCCGAGGTTGTCAGTTTCTATCGAGCCGGCGTGGGCAGCGAAATCGATGCGCTGACCCAGTGGTCGGGCACGCGGACGCTGCAATCCGCGCAGTTGTCGACTCGCACGTTCGACTACAAGAATCCGCCAACGCCGGTCAATCCGAAAGCGACGTCGACGCCGACGATGGCGAATCAGGGCGCGTTGCCGGCCCAGTCAGAAGTCTATGAATACACGGGCGCCTATACCTATCCGGAACAGGAGCGTGGCGACCACCTGTCGAAAATCCGCATGGAGGAATGGGAATCGCAGGCCAAGCGGTTTCATGGCGAGGGCGGTCTGCGAGCGATGGATGCGGGGCGACGCTTCACGATAGCGGATCACCCGTGCACGATGGCGATGCCGCCGAGCAGCGCGAGTTCGCCGCTATCGAGGTCGAATGGACCATCGAGAACAATCTTCCGCTCGCAGGGCACGAAGCGCATTACCCGCATAGCCTGGGTAATCAGCTTGCACGGGCTCGCGCCGACGATCCTGGCAAGCAGTCCGACGTCACGCATGCGGATGGTTCCACCGGTTTCTACAGGGTGTCTGTCGAAGCACAGCGCACGAGCGTGCCATATCGCAGTGCGTTCGAGCACCGGAAACCCGAGGCCCGGCTGGAGTCTGCCATCGTGGCGGGCCCGGACGGGCAGGAAGCCTATACCGATGGGCTGAACCGGATCAAGGTGCTGTTCGTATGGGATCGGCTGAACCAAGGTGACGAGCGCGCATCGTGCTGGGTTCGTGTGGCGCAATCCGATACCGGCGATGGTTACGGCAGTGTCCACATGCCGCGTGCCGGCGAAGAATTGCTGATCGGCCATATCGGCAACGACATCGACAGGCCGATCGCGCTGTATCGCGTGTACAACGGCGCGGCGACGCCGCAGTGGCATTCGAATGGGCTGCTCTCCGGCTTCCGTTCGAAGGAATTCTCCGGTAGCGGCTTCAACCAGATGGTGATGGACGACTCGACCGGCCAGAACCGCCTGCAACTCTATAGTTCAAGCACGAATGCGCAACTCCATCTCGGGTACCTGATCGATCACACCGGCAATACGCGTGGCAACTTCCTTGGCAGCGGGTTTGACCTGAGTTCGGACGCATATGGCGCGTTGCGTGCAGGGCATGGATTGTATGTATCGACCCATCCGGCCGGCAGCCAACCGCTCGATGCAGGTGAGGCGAGCAATCAACTGGTCGGCGGGGAAAGCGTGATGGAGGCCTTGTCGCAGGCCAGCGAGACGGCGCAGGCCGAGAGTCTGAGCGACGGGTACGAGGCGTTGAAGATCTTTACGGACGCGACACGGCACGGCAAGACAGGCGTGTCGGGCAAGGGTGGCAATACGGCTGGAGGCGGAACCGGTAGCGCAAATGTATTCGCGCAACCCGTCATGCTTTTCGCCGCGCCTGCCGGCGTGGCGCTTTCCACTCAAGATTCGATCCACGTCGCGGCGGACCATCACGTCAATCTGGTGAGCGCGCAGAGCACGCATGTCGTGGCGGGTAAATCATTGCTGGCGAGCATCGCCGAGAAACTGAGCCTGTTCGCGCAAAACGCGGGAATGAAACTTTTTGCCGCGAAGGGAAAGATCGAGGTTCAGGCGCACGACGACAATATCGAACTCACGGCACAGAAGGCGGTGCGGCTCGTGTCCGCCACGGAAACGATCCAGGTTGCCGCGCAGCAGGATGTGCTGTTGACCTCGGGCGGTGCCTATATCCTCATCAAGGACGGCAACATCGAGATCCACGCGCCTGGCAAGGTCGACTTCAAGGGCGCGTCGTTCAACTTTTCCGGGCCGGTCAGCGAGACTTACGCGCTACCGCAGTTCAAGCCGTCATATCAGGCGCAATACATTCTGAAAAACCAGGCGGATGGTACGCCGCTGGTTCAGCACGCCTATGAACTGAAGTTGCCGTCGGGGCGAACCTTGCTCGGGCATACGAACGATCTAGGTGAAACGATCCCGGTTTATACGCCGACCGCGCAACCCGTGAGCCTCAAGGCGTTCGAGCAGGACAAGGAGGATATGCAGCCATGGAAATACGCGGGCGGCGGGGAACCGGATATCTGGGCCGACTACCTGAAGGTCGACCCCGACGAGCGCGCCTGAGTGCCGATACGCTACGGAGAACATGATGGGTGGATCACTTCAAGCGGCAGGATCATGCGAGACGATCAGGGAGCGGGTGCCTGAATATGCGTTGCTGCCGCCGGGAACCAAGGGGTATTTGCAGGAGAAGGTCGAGGTTGCGCTGAAGACGGCGAAGTACATTCCGGTCAGGTTGCGCGATGGTTCGATCATTTACCGCTTGCTCATGCAGGTTGCGATGAGCGGGCCGATGATAATCGAAGAAAAGGCGAGGAATTGGCTGTTCCAATACAAGGCGGAGGTGAGTTTTGACATGGAGCCAAGCGTTCTTTCCGGGGGGATAGAAGCACCGATTCCTTTTTTAAGCACTGACAGGCCGCAAAGGGGAGAGCGTCGTCGTAGCCTGAACCCGTTTCCAGTGGGAGCGACTCCCGGTCAATTACGGCGTCCCGATGTGATCATCGTGGAAAATCCCGCTATTCTTTGGCCCGGTCGCGGCACCATTGATCGTGAGGGCGGACACCATGCCAGTAATTTATTACGGCTTGTCGAGGTAAAGTTTCCAGGAGATACCTTGGGTAGGGAGCAGGAAGAGGCTTATCAAATAATATCCGGGGATTTTAAGAATCGCATGACAGTGATTGATGTGACGGATTGTAATGGGGATTTGCAAAAAATTCCGGTTCCAGCTCCAGTTCCAGCGCCGAAGACGGAAAATGAGCAGCAGAGGCAGACTGTGCCTATTCGGACTGTGCCTGCCATCCCTCATCATGTCTGGTATGAAGACTGGTGGCAAAAAATGCAGGAATATGGTGAAGACGTCGAAGCAGCCGTGACGCCAGTTTGGGATGCCGTTCAGCGCGGATATACGTATTTGTCCGCTGAGACGAACACCTTTCTGCATAAGCATGCGGCTTGGATGTTTACGGCTGGGCGATGGATGGCTGATACCGCGCATAGTGCATGGGTATGGATTGACGAAGCAGGAAAAGAGGTATTCCGTTACACAGCTGCCGAGCTTAAAGCGGGATGGGACGCCATCGTTCGAATGACAGATATGACATGGGACGTACTCACGCATATCGACTGGGCGCAAGTCGGGGTAACTCTGATGAAGGATGTCGCCATAGCGATAGCCGTGGTCGCCGGTGTGGCTATTGTGATTTTGCTCCTTCCAGAGCTGATTGCAATATTTGCAGCGCTTTGCGCCATCGTTGCGGCTGGGGTGGAGGCCGTTGCTGCGCTGGCTGCTACACTCGGCGTGGTGCTCGGAGGCGCAAGTGCAGTTGAAGCACTGGCTGCTGGTTGAGTGAGTTGGTTAACGATAAATTAGCAAATTATGACTTTGAGTGATCTCAAGCCAGCGTTGACTCCGTTTCAAGCGCTCGCTCGTTATAAAGAGGATTTGAGTGTGCGACTCGCCGACAACACGTTGGGAATTCTTCCCGGTGTGATCGGCACGATATTTTTTGAACGAGGTTCGCAACCGCAGGTGCGTCAAGAAATTCTCGATTGCTTCGATCAATTCAATAAAATGTTTGGCGAAAAACTGAATGGTGGAAAAGATTCCGATAGAGGTAAATTCACGAAGCGTAACGTGAAAGGCGTCGAGAAGATTCATCGCGCAATCATCGATACACCATCGAATCTGGCAGTAAGTGTGTTGCATTCAAGTGCAGTCGATCAGGATGTGGCCGCCGATTATAATATTGAAGTGTTGACTGGAGTTGCGAATCCGAAAGACTATGTGTCTCCGAGAGGATGGGCAGCACCGAAGGGGCAGGAGTCTGGATTGTCGCACCTGAAATTCAACGTTCCAATGGACTTGATTACCACTGACGCAGGTCTGTCGAAGTACGAAGAGTTTTTGCACCTGGTGTGCAATAAGCTTGTGGTCCGAGGTGGCTACGGAGGGCTTGCCCCGATTCTGCCATTCAGCTATCACCGATATATGCCGCAAGAGTGGGTGCTCGCCGAGCGATTTAGTGGATTGGAAATTGACAGTACAGCGCATTTGCAGAAGCGGGACTATGACCCGGTTTCGTATGAAGGAGATTCAACGGAGGCCATGACGGCTTTTTATCCCGATCTGCATCCCGGTGCCAAGGTCGCGCGCTGGGGCTTCATCAAGGGCGTGAACTGGTACACGATCCTCGGCGAACTATTCATCGATCGCCTGGGTGGAGAGGATGCGATCCGGGAGAAACTCGACCGCCCCGACATCCATATCGAGCGTGCCAATGCCTGCCTGATGATCCGCGCCGGGGACTTCCCGCGCCTCGGCGCGCCCGAGGAAGGCTTACCCGAGCCATATGTCTTCGTGAACAGCGTATTGCGTGTGCTGCGTGATCCGAAGCCCGACGCGCTGCATACCTACATCCCCGACTTGCCGAGCGCCGACGTGAAGAATACGTGCGCCTGGGCGGCTCGTTTCGATTTGCCGGACGCTCCGCCGATTCCCGAGCCGCCGACCATCGTTCCTCAACCGATGAAGCGTGAACCTGCCCGTCGTAGTGTGCGAGGCGGCAGTCCATGCCCGGAAGCAGGCTGGTGGCTTACTCCGGCAAAACCGGGAAGTCGCCGTTACTTTGAAGCGGGCGAAATCATGCCGGTGATTGAAGGAAGCTCTTGGGGCACGACAAGTTGGCATTGGTCGCCGGACGAGAACCGTTGAAGCCGACTTTGATCGTCGGGTTTGATAGAGGGATGTTCAAGGACTGTCATGGAGATCGACTACGTTCTCGCCTGACTGATGATGAGGCGATCCGGCTCGTCGACGCGGTTGTGAACTCGATTCGACTACGTTCGCCTAGCGGAAACTAACTTGGCCGATACCGACATACCACCTATGAGTCTGGGCGGTCTGAAAATGAAACTGCGCCACATGGCTACTCGCGACTCGGCGCGCGGTGGTTGGAGGCCGAGGAGAGCTATTAGGCGGCGAGCCCGGATCGTCATTGTGCTTTCGCTTCTGATGGGGGCCTGCACGAAAAAGGAACCTCCGGTGACCTCATTACCCGACATGAGCGCCGTTCGCGCCAATCTCGCCTTTACCTGCACGCATCAGGCCGATCATCTTCCGCCGCTGGACTCTCAGGCTGACAGCCTGTTTCGCTATGCGCGCTATCTGGAAACAAGGGAAGGCGCCAAGGATTTCAACGACGTCGCTCGCTACTACAGGATTGCGGCGGCTTACGATCACTACAAGGCTAACCAAAACCTGCAATCGCTGCTATCGCAAGGGTTGGCCAATTCACCCGATGCGCCGACGGAAACAGTCGATCTCGCCATGCAACTGATGAAGCAAGGCATTCCCAGCGGCTACTACGACGTGGGTCACTATCTTGAAACGGGCTACGGCTTGAAACCGGACGCCGAATCCGCATTGCATTACTTCCGCAAGGCGGCGGATCTTGGCAACCCCGAAGCACAGTTCTACGTTGGAGATTTGCTGTTGCCTGATGACAAGGCTCCCGACATTGCACGACAAATGCTGGCATGTGCGGCCGATCAAGGATTCGGCCAGGCGGCGAGCCTGTTGGGCATCGACCAAAAAACGGGGAAGCTCTACGCCGATGCCGTAAAAACTTTTCAGAAGGGAGCGCAAGCAGGCGACACGCAAGCCACTTCCTTCTTGGAAAACGGATTTAAAGGTCCGGCGCCCTCCGATGAACTTTATTATCTCGGTGTCCAAGGCGACCCTGAGCGCTCGCGCCGGTATCGCCAGATTCACGAGTTTTTGCGTGCCAACGACGGCCGCAACCCCAAAGTCCCCGATCTCGACAAGATCGTGCCGCTGCCGCCCGCGAAGCTTCCGCCGTGGGACGGCAGTTTCCAGTGGCAAAAGGAGCAGGACGCGGCCGTGCCGCCGCAAAAACCATCCGACGAGACCATCGACCGGATGGCGAAAGCCAGGCAACTCGATCCTGCAACCGGTTTGCCGCTGGCCGGCCTGTCGAGCAAGACCTCGCAAGCCGACGAGCCGGCATCGCCCGCCGCCGCCAGCCGCGTCCCGCTGGGCACGCTGGCGAATACCGGCGACACCTGCCCCGAAGACGGCGTGTGGCACGCGAGACTCGAAGCAGGGCAGGCCGCGGACGCGCAACGGCGTTTTCTCAAGGGCGATACCATGCCCTCGCTGCTTGTCCATGAGCCGCGCGTGGCCGCCTTCCTGGATCGCATGATGGGTACGCGCCAGCAGGTCGTGCACGTGGCCTGGGAACTGGTCGCCTATATCGACCAGGCCTGATTGTCCGACAAGCTGCTGGCAGGGGCTGACAGGCGCTGACGCCATCATGGCAGCCCGCCCTCACTGCGCATTTCCCCGCAACCGTGCACAATCACCCGCAGATTCCGACCCGGATGCGCGGGGCACAACCCCTGCATCCTCCTCGCGCGCGCCGCTGGCCCGTGGCGGCGCGCCATCGATCTCACCCAAGTAGTGGAGGACTCATGGCAAGCAAGACCATTGCGGACTATCTCGCTAGCACCCTGGCTCAGGCCGGCGTCGAGCGAATCTGGGGCGTCACGGGCGACAGCCTGAACGGGTTGTCCGACAGCCTGCGCCGGCTCGGCAAGATCAGCTGGTCGCATACGCGCCACGAGGAAACCGCCGCCTTCGCGGCCGGCGCCGAAGCCGCGGTGACGGGCAAGCTCGCGGTCTGCGCGGGCAGCTGCGGCCCGGGCAACCTGCACCTGATCAACGGCCTGTTCGACTGCCAGCGCAACCATGTGCCGGTGCTTGCGATCGCGGCCCACATCCCGTCCTCGGAGATCGGGCTCGGCTACTTCCAGGAAACGCATCCGCAGGAGCTGTTCCGCGAGTGCAGCCACTTCGTCGAGCTGGTCAGCAACCCGAAGCAGTTCCCGCGCGTGCTCGATCGGGCGATCCGCACCGCGATCGAGCAACGCGGCGTGGCCGTGATCGTGCTGCCCGGCGACATCGCGCTGGAGGCGGTACCCGAAGCGAAGCCGGGCCAGGTCAGCTACGAGGTCACGGCGAGCGTGCCGCCGGCGGCCCAGCTCGACGCGCTGGCGGCGCTGCTCGACGGCTCGAAGCGCGTCGCGCTGTTGTGCGGCAGCGGCTGCGCCGGCGCGCACGACGAGGTGGTGGCGCTGGCCGACACGCTCGGCGCGCCGATCGTCCACGCGCTGCGCGGCAAGGAGCACGTGGAATGGGACAACCCGTTCGATGTCGGCATGACGGGCCTGATCGGCTTCAGCTCGGGCTACCACGCGCTGAAATCCTGCGACACGCTGGTGATGCTCGGCACCGATTTCCCGTATCGCAATTTCTACCCGGCCGACGCCAAGGTGGTGCAGATCGATCATCACGGCGCGGCGATCGGCAAGCGCGTGTCGGTCGACCTGGGCCTGGTCGGCGACGTCAAGGCGACGCTCGCCGCGCTGCAAGGGCGTCTCGCGCGCAAGACCGAGCGCCACTTCCTGGAAGCCGCGCGCAA